>JBOHSB010000309.1:0-36605 GCA_050733015.1 Gemmatimonadales bacterium | reverse complement strand
CGGGTGGATGGTCTCGAACCCCCAATGCGCCAACACGGCGTGCCGCACGGGCGTCATCTCGAGTTGGGCAAGCTGCGCGTAGAGCGTTCGCATCAGCGCCGGGACCGTGTCCGGCCCTGGCGGGACGTAACGGCTCCCCCGCAGAAAGGCCGGCCGGTTCCGCCAGCCCCGCAGATCGGTGACTTTGAGGATCCCGGCTTCGACGGAGGGAGCCCAGAGCTCGACATGGAGATCGAGGATCAGCTCCTCGGTGATGTCCATGGGTCCAGTATCCGGCGGTAGGCGACGAAGTGCCTCATCGAATGCCCGGGCTTATCCCTTGAGGGCGAGGACGCGCTCCACCTCGTCGGGCGTACGGCCGCTGACCGGCCGCCCCGATAGCACGGCATCGACGTCGGCCGGCGTGACCCGATACCCCTCGATCGTGGTCGAGTGATAGATGTCCTCGCGCTTGGCCTCCCGCGCCGCCGCTACGACCTGCTCGCGCGTCAGCGGCGTCGGCACGACGCTGCCCACCCTCAACCGCCTGAGATCGGCGGCGTAGGTGGTGAGCTGGGCCAGGAACCGCCCCACGTAGGGCGACGGCGGTGTTGTCCCTTCCCGGTAGACCGGCGGCAGCACCACGCCCCCGGTCTTGGACGGCGGTGCCACTTCATCTCCCTGATCCCGCACCACGGTGCGGATCTGCTCGGCCAGTCTCGCGTTTCCGGCCTAAAGTCCGGCGGATTGCCGTAGCAATGTCCGGCGGATTTCCGTAGCCAAGCCTGGCCGATGGCCGTACTCCACCGCTTCAGGTCGGAGGGTTGTACCACGCGACCGTCGCCCACCGGTCCACCCGGAGGCGTCGAGGCTGGCGGAGGAGCGCGGGCTCGCGATCGAGACCTACAGCTTTCGCGCACCCTTCCCGGCAAAGGACCAGGCCGCTGGGTGCGGTGGGAGCCGTGACCGCAAGTCGGAATAGGGGTTTCCCCCCATTCGAGCGTCTTATGGGAGGCGGTCGATGAATACATTCCTGGCCGCCGCTCCGCAGCACAACTGACCTCCCCGGAACGCCCTGGCACGGCCCGCCTGGGCGCTTCCAAGGTCTTTCCTACGGAGGGCTCGCTGCCGGACCATCCCGCCCTCTTCGCCGCGCTTCCCGGCTGGTACCTGGTCCTGGACGCCCGCCTGGGCGTCGTGGATGCGACTGACGCCTACCTGCACCTTATCGGCTGCACTCGCCACGATTGCATCGGCCAGCCGCTGCCGGCTCTCGCGGGCGGAGAAGCGGGGCAGGCCGCGGCCACGCTGCTCGACGGGGTCCCGATGTCCCTGAAGCGGATCCTCGCCGGCGGGACCGTCGAGCGCATGCCGCCGCGTGCGCACGGGGGCCGCCACTGGCGCCCGATGAACACCGCCGTCCGAAACGAGACCGGTGGCGTGCTGCTCCTTGTGCACGGCCTGGAGGACGTCACCGAGTGGGTCGCACGGGACGAGGTGCTCCGGCAAACCGAGCGGCTGCAGGCGATGGGCACCGTGGCCGCCGGCGTCGTGCACGAGATCAACAACATGATCAGCACCGTCGTCGGCGTCGCACAGTTGGTCAGCGCGGAGCTGCGTGCCGACGATCCCATCCGGAAGGACGTCCAGGAGATCATCGAGGCCGGGATGCGGGCTGCCGGCGTCGGACGCGAGTTCCTCCTGGTCGGACGCCGCCAGGACGTGCCCGCCCCGGTTGTGGACCTGACCACAGTCATCCGGGAGCTCGAGCCGACCCTGCGCCGCTTGCTCGGCGCCGACCGCCGCCTGGAGTTTCAGGTGGCGCAGTGTGCCATCGCCGTACGCGCCGACCGGGCGCAGATCGAGCAGGTCCTCATCAACCTCGCCGCCAACGCCCGCGACGCGACGACCACGGATGGCCTCGTGGAAATCCTGTGCGAGCGCGTCCTCGTGAGTGCAGAGACGCGGTGCACGATGCAGGCGCTCGACGCGGCGCCGGGGACGTTCGCGAGGCTCACCGTACGGGACGACGGCGTCGGGATGTCGCCGGAGCTCCTGGCCAGGATCCGCGCGCCTTTCGTGACCACGAAGCTGCCGGGTCAGGGGACCGGACTGGGGATCTACCTGACCGTGGACATTGTCAGGCGGCGAGGAGGCTGGCTTGAGATCGACAGCACGCCGGGCATGGGCACCAGCGTCATCATCCTGCTGCCGGCGGCGGAGGGTCCAATCGCCGCGCCACCCGCCTCGCCGCCCCCCGGACGGGGCCACGGTGAGACGGTCCTGGTGGTGGAGGACGAGCCGTCGGTGCGCACGCTCGTACGCCGGATCCTCGAGCACACTGGGTACGACGTGATCGAGGCGGCAAGCGGAGCCGATGCCCTCGCCCTCCTCGCGAGGGAGGAGCTTCCGCTTTCTCTCGTCGTGACGGACGTCGTCATGCCCCACGTGAAGGCAAGGGACTTTACCGCCATCCTGGCGGAGCGCCGGCCGCTAGTGCCGGTGCTGTTCATGTCCGGCTACGGCCGCGACTATCTCCAGCGCCGGGGCCTGCTCGCGCCGCACCTGCCGTATATTCAGAAGCCGTTCTCGCCCGACATGCTCGTGGCTGAGGTGCATCGGCTACTCGCTGAGCACCGACCCCAGTCCCAGACTACCGCCTGATCGGGAGCCAGGCGTTGCTGCTCCGTCTCGTGAAGTCAAAGTATGGACTCCTCGGCGAAAAGGAGATCGAAGCCTTTACGCCACGTGTGGTATTCGTCGACCGCTCGAACCTTCCCCTTCCGAAGCCGGACTGATCGTCGCCCATCGCCGCGATCCGATCCCCATGGCTTCTCCTCACATCGGTGCCGCTCGCGGTCGGCTCGCTGGTCGGGCTCTCGGCCGGCCGGAAGCCGTCCGACGACCATGCCCTCGTCGCTACCGTCAAGTAGGGCCCGTTCAAGGTTGTCACCCGGCTTCGCGGCACCTGGAGTACCGTGAGCAGTCCTTGAGGGGGACGGCGAAGGTTTTCAATGGGAGTCTTGAGTCGTTGTTCAGATTCTTGTCAGGGTTGGCCTCGAACGTTTTACCGGAACAGTCTGGTCGGAGCCGATACAATTCCGCGCGGGGCCAAGTAGGGGTAACGCCAGCCTCAAGCGTCTTTCAGAGTTAGGGTGGCAGGCAGCCGGGACCGCGGCCTGCGGCTCTTGACCAGGCAGACAACAGCTCACGTGGCCACTTGTCCCGTATTGCAGCCACGCTAAACAAATGCTAAAAGGCGGCCGCCCCGGCGTGTCGCGCCGAGGCGTTTCCATTGACTACTGCTGTTGCCCACCGAAAAGTTACCCTCGACTGTGATCCACTCACCATAGAGGACGTGGTCGACCTCGCCCAAGGTCGAGCCCACGTGGCCCTATTCCCCACCGCCCGCGACGCATGGAAATCACCAGACCCGTCGTCGAGGTCCTCTCGGCCTCGCGCGCGGTCGTCCTCACCGCTTCCTACCGCGTGGTGGCCGACCCTGCTCTCGGCCGTCTGCCACACGACAGCCGTGCTGGGAATGGTGACCGCATGTACCCGGGCGCGACCCTCGGCGGACAGCACGGTCGAGGCGAGGAGTGACACGGCCGGGCTGGCGGCACGCGACAGCGCGGCGGCAGTGGCGCTTGGCTGTCAACTCGTGAGCGGGGCTCACCACACCGAGACGCTGGGCGACTGCCGTCTCGCCAAATTCCTCGAGGATTCGGGGGCCTACCTCCTTCGTTTCCAGGGCACCGTCAGCGCACGTGGGGTCGGACCCGGGTCCTACGGCGTGGCGGAGGTGCGGATCCCAAAGCACGGGAAGACTGTGACCGTCACCTACTTCGGCGAGTGACCGCGACAGAGGCAACTGCCAGCGTCCCAACCTTCAGGCAGCAGCAAGTAGAAATTCTGAGCCCGTTGGGTTGGGTTCATGGGACGCTGCACGTGCCGGTGTCGCAGACGCTCGTGGACTATTTGAGGGTGGGGTCTCAAACTATCAAACTGACCCGAGCGCGCCTACCGAACGAGCCCGACCTCGTGCCATTCGTGGCGCTCCGGCGCGCGGCTCTCCGATCACCTGGCCCAACTGGGAACCCTGCTCGTGTTGCGCCACGGCTTACGTACGCCCTACGGGGCCACACTCAATTCACCGGCGGCGAAGCGGCTGGACGCGGTGGTGGTCAGTCTCACCCAGACGATCGGGGGTCTCCCAGTGGTCCTGATGGCCCCAAGGTGACCAGCCGCTCTGCCTCGCCGGTGGCGATCACCCGGGAGCCCAGCGCGACCCTCGCCGAGTGTGAATTGTCGTTCGTGAGTCGGCAGCCGATCGACCTAGGCCGGACTCGGATGATCGTGCGCCGCGGGTTCGCGGTACGGGAGCTCGACATTAGGGAGCTGCAGAAGGCGGAAGAGTGGCTCACCTGCTTGAGCCTCATGGTTGGCCCGCAATAGGGGTTCCCGCGATCTCAAGCGTCTTGTTGTAGCATCCACGAAAAACTGACTGTCAAATACAACCGCTGCCAGAGGCTCCCACGCTCAGAGTCCGCAAGGCCGTAGCCAACCTCTGCACCGAGCACTCGTTGGGCATGGCGGCCCGGGCCCGGAGCCTCGAGCGGGGCGGCCGTGAGGTGATCCACCTCGAGACAGGCGAGGTTGATTACCCCACACCGAGCCACATCGTCGCCGCGGGACTTCGCGCCCTGGAGCGGAGCCGGCAAGTAGGTCCCTGCCGCGGGCCTCCCCGAGCTCCGGGAGGCGATCGCGAATGCCGCCCGCGTGGGCGGGCTCGCCGTGGGTCCCGAGAATGTGCTCGTTACCTCCGGCGGCAAACCGATGATCTTCCACACCCTCGTCGCCTTGATCGAACGCGGCGACGAGGTCCTGGTGCCGGATCCCGCCCACCCGATGTACGACTCCATGGTGCGCTTGGCGCTCGGCCGGCCGGTCCATTACCGGGTGGCCACCGGTGGGCCGGTCGGGAGCGACGCCGAAGAGATCGCCCGGAAGGTCTCACCCAGGACTCGGGTCCTGGTCCTCGACACACCCCACACGCCGACCGGCGCGGTCGTTCCCGTTACGACGCTCGGCGCCCTCGCCACGCTGGCTCACCGACACGGACTCATCGTGATTGCGGATGAGGTCTACTCCCGCCTGGTATTCGACGGCTGCCATCGCAGCATCACCTCGCTCGCAGGCATGGGCGACCGCACGATCCTGGTGGATAGCTTCTCCAAGACCTACGGCATGTCCGGCTGGCACCTCGGATACGGCATTGCTCCTGCCACGCTGATCCGGCAGCTCGAGCGCCTGATGGCGAACACCGCCGACCGTGCGCCGCCGTTCGCGCAGCAGGCTGGCCTCGCCGCCCTCACGGGGCACCAGGGGGCCGTTCGAGAGTTGCGAGACGAGTTGCGGGCCCGCCGGGATCTGCTGGTGGCGGGACTCAACCGGATCGAGGGGGTCTCCTGCGCCACGCCGCGTGGGGCGCTGTTCGCCTTCCCGCGGATCTCCCCACTGCTCGAAGCGCTCGACCTCACCGTCGAGCGCTTCACCGATAGGCTGCTGGTGGAGACCGGGCTCGCGTGCCTTCCCGGCACGGCCTTCGGCCCCGGCGGCGCGGGACATCTCCGTATCTCGTTCACAGCCTCCAGACCGACCCTCCGCCGAGCTCTGGAGCTGCTCGGCGAGGCCGTCCGCGCCTGGCAACGCACTGGACACGCCTGTAGCCGGCCTCTGCTGCGGGGCTCCGAGGAACCGACTGTGGCATTGGTGTCTCGTCTTTGATCCTGCGTGGAGCCTCCGGCATCCTTCTGGCAGGGGCACCAGTGCAGAGCCAACCTCAGCAGAGCGCCCAGGGTCTGACCTGCCCGGGCGTCTCTGCTTTGTCGTGGCTTGGCCGTGACGACAGATCTGGCCCGAGCACAGGCCGTCGCCTTCCAGCTACCTCTGGGATTGAGAAGTAGGGGTCGGACCTGCCTAAAGCGTCTACTCAATGTGGGCCTCTAGCTTGGCGCCCGCGTGTCCCTCAAGGTGCAATTGCTGTTCGTGACCGCCTCGGCCCTCCGCCGGGGCGGTCGCGTTCCTGCCTATCGCCAACTCCTGCCCCCGGAGCCCTCATCCCCAAGGTTCTTGTGCTTCGATTCGGTGGCTCGTCACTCGATACGTCTTCCCGGATTTGGAGCGCGGCTCATCGCGTCGGCCTGCACGTTCGGGGTGGGGCGAGTGTGGCAGTTGTCGTGAGCGCGCCTCCCTCTCGAGGAAATCACCTGCTCTACTGGAGCCAGCGCTTCGGGATCCACCCATACCCAACCATTGCCCGCGAGCTCGATCGCGCCGCCGCCGCCGACGAGAATCTCGTGGCCTCGATCCTGGCCGCTGCCATCATCGCGGTCGGTCCGCCAGCCGTGAGCTTCAGGTCCGAGGAAGCCAGGCTCGAAGGCCAGGGCGATTTCGGCGCGGGAACCCTCACCGACCTGGACGCGCAGCGGGTACGGACGCACCTGACCTCAGGATCCGTCGTAGTCCTGCCGGGAGGGCATGTCCACCGGCAGGACGGAGAGACGTTGATGCTGGGACCCCAGGCGGCGGACGTGACTGCCGTGGCACTTGCCGAACGGCTCGGTGCCCAGGCGTGCCATTTCGTGATCGATCGCGACCGCCTGCATCCCTCCCGTGCGACAATTCACCCTGATGCGCTGAAGTTGGCCAGAGAGCGTGGGCTCCGACTCGAGACCTATAGCTTTCGCTCGCCGCTTAAGGTGGCTGATGACCCCACGAAATCCTCCTGACCAAGCGGTGAGCCCTCTTGCGGAATCGGATATTGAAGAGCTCGCCGGGATCAAGGCTGATTCGCATCAGACCACCGCGTAGGGGTCACCCCCGCCTCGCGCGTCTTACTCTTTGGCCCTAACCCTCGAGTTCCCGTGCGCGTCTCGTCCCACGATCGTCCGTCCCTCATGCTCTGGTGTGCCATCGTGGCGGGGACCCTCGTCGGCTTCGGTCTCGCGCTCGCACTGTTCGGAGATCTCGTCACTGCCATGTCCTCGCGCGAGTCCCACCTCTCGCGGCAGTCATGGTCGGGGCATGTTCCTCATGCCCCTCGCCAATAGGGGTTTCGCCCGTTCACGCGTCTTACCTGATATGGCCACCATGCGTACGACCGCCCGAACTCCCTAGTCCGCTGGCGCCGCGATCTCGCGCGCGGTCAGCCGGCTTGGAAGGACGGGGCTCGAGCGCCAGCATAGAGACTCGTTCCGCCCTCCGCACCGGACCACCGTAGGGGCGCCAGATGAGCCGAAGCTCCTCTGCCAAGACGGTGGGGCTTTCGTTTGGTTTCTGACACGGCGGAGTGATGCTGAGCTTCGGAATGCCCGATGCCCAATCCGGCCGACCAATGCTCGACCCGGAGCTGGTCATGCGACTGCAGCCGCTCGCCTGCCAGCGCTCCGCGTTCACCCTGCCGCGCAGCATCCACTACTTCGACTGCGCGTTCATCGCCCCGCTCACGCGGGGGGTCGAGGAGGCCGGCACCCTCGCCATCCATCGTGGCCGCCTGCCGCACACGCTGGGCCACGCCGACTTCTTCCACGAGGCGAATCGGGCGCGGCGGCGCTTCGCGAGGCTGGTGGGCGCGTCTGAGCCCGAGCGGGTCGCGGTCATTCCGTCCGTCTCCTACGGCCTCGCAGTCGCCGCACGGAATCTGAGGCCCCGTTCGACTCAGAACATCGTAGTCGCGGGCGGGCAGTTTCCCAGTAACCTCTACATCTGGCGGCGGCTCGCGGACCAGGTCGGGTGCACCCTCCGCATCGTGAAGGCTCCGGCCACCCCGGAGCATCGCGCCCCCGAGTGGACAGGCCGCTTGGTGGACGCGATCGACACCGCCACCGCGGTCGTCGCCCTCGGCACCATCCATTGGCGCGACGGCAGCCGGTTCGATCTCGAGGCCATCGGGCGCCGGGCACGAACTGTGGGAGCCGCATTCGTGCTCGACGGGATCCAGTCGCTCGGGGCACTGCCGTTCGACCTCGACCGAGTGCAGCCGGATGTCGTTGTCTGCGGCGCCTACAAGTGGCTGCTCGGCCCGATGGGGATCGGGCTCGCCTGGTTTGGTCCCCGGTTCGACGGCGGCGAGCCGCTGGAGGAGACCTGGCTCGGCCGGCTGCCGGCTGGCGACGACTTCAGCGCGCTCGGCGACGATCCCGGCGAGTACCAGCCCGGTGCTCTTCGCTACGACATGGGGGGCCGCGCCCAATTCATCCTGCTCCCGATGCTCAACGCCGCGCTGGACCAGCTGCTCGATTGGGGGCCCGAGCGGATCCAGGCCTACTGCTCCTCGCTTGCTAGCGCGCTGATCACCGGGGCGCGGGAGCTGGGATACACCGCGGCCGGCGAGTTGAGCCGCTGCAGCCACCTCTTCGCCCTCCGGGCGCCGACGGGAATGGACCTGACACGCCTGGCCGCCCATCTGCGCCAACGCGGGGTCTTCGTCTCGGCTCGAGGCGACTTCATCCGCGTCTCACCCCATGTCTACAACGACGAGGCCGACGTCGGCGCGCTGCTCGAGGGACTCCGTGACTTTGCGAGACTGACGCCATGAGTGCCGACCTGTACGCGATGTGCGGACGCGGATCACTGGGTGCAACCGCCATTTGGGCACGCCAAGGACCTCGGCAGCGTGGAGCCGGGTAAGGTCGCCGACCTTCAGATCCTCGACAAGACTCCGCTCACCGACATCCATAACACGACCAGCATTCGCTACGCGATGAAGAACGCTCAGCTCCACCAGGCGGACAACGTCACCGAGGTCTGGCCTCGCCCTATGCCCCGCCGTCGGTCTATCTATGGGACACCACTGCGTCGGACTCTGGCCGCACAACCGCGGACTTGCGCGACAACTGATTCTGCATCCTTCTCGGTGTTCAAGGGTGTCCAATCGACGACGGCCCTTCTCGTCTTCGTCTGCGCGGCCGGGACGCCCGCCCTCGCGGCACTCAGCACGGTAGGGGTTCCCCCCTTCTCGAGCGTCTTACTCACAGGCGGCAAGCACGTGCCGCTTCCACTCCGTCGCCGTCGCTCTTTTCCTGACTGAGGGCCTACCTGATCGGCCTCCGGGTGGTCGGGTAGGCCAATTCCTATCCATGGCGCAGACCCTCACGGCCCGGCGAGCATCCATCTTGCAGGTCCTGCTCGTCGAGCCCGACACAGTCGCGGGGCGACTAATCCGCGAGACAGTGGACCGGCACGCCGGCCACCGCGTGCGGCTGCTGCAGGTGTCCACGCTCGAGCAGGCGGAGGTGCTCCTGGCGTGCGGCCCTTTGCACCTGATCCTGCTCGATGTCGAGATTCGTCCGGCGCCGGTCAACCAACTGCTTCGCATGATCGGCGGGCAGTCGGCGCACACGCCGATTATCCTGATCGGCCCTGAGCCGGAGGGCCACGGCGTCTCCCTCCGCGACACGTGTGGCCTCCTCTCTAGGGACCGCCCGGAGTACCTCTGGGCAACCATCGCACGCATCCTGAAGCTCGAGAACACAAGCCAAACCCAGCCTTGGCACGCATAGGACGAGTACACCGCGCGCTCCTGCTCATTGAGCTCCTGTTTGCCTGCGCGGGACGTCGGGGCGGAGGTGGCCTGAACGCTGAGGCCCCTCGCAGAGGGCGCCGAGAACGGCGGCTTGGCGTTCCGTGGACAGCCTGTTCATAGGTTGAATTGAGTCTATTGCTCTGGCATGGCCACCACTGGTCTTTTACCATTCCGGTATAGCGGTATTGCGTGCATCGCTGACCCACGCTATCTTCGGCTATGGAGGTCGACCACGATGACCCAGCGTTAGAGCGGTTGGAGCGGGACCGGACCTTCACCGGCGGGTGGGGTGGCCCCGTGGTGAAGGGTTTCCGGAAGGTGATGCAGGCTATTCGGGCTGCCGTGGATGAGCGAGACCTATACGCCTTGAAAGGGCTCCGCTTCGAGAAGTTGGTTGGGAAGCGCCAGGGGCAGCATTCGTTGAGGATCAACGACCAGTGGCGCCTCATCGTTGAAATCCGGGGCGTGGCTCCGAGAAAGCAAATGGGGGTAATAGAAATTGCGGACTATCACTGAGGGACAGGAAAGCGGCATGTCCGACCTGACGCCCGCAGAGGTATTCCATCCCGGCGAGTTCCTACGGGATGAGTTGGAGGCCCGTGGTTGGACGCAGACAGAGTTTGCGGAGATCATTGGGCGCTCCCCCCGCGTGGTCAATGAGATCATCGCTGGGAAGCGTGGTATTTCTCCAGGAACCGCGAAGACGATAGCTGCCGCCTTTGGCACTAGCCCGCAGTTCTGGATGAACCTGGACACGGCGTACCAGCTGGCCCACGAAGAGGCTGTCCCCGAAAGGGTTGCCAAAGAAGCACGGCTAAGGGAGCGTTTTCCGGTCAGAGAGCTGCTGCGTCGTGGCTGGGTCGAATCAACCGAGACCGTAGAGGTTCTAGAGGCCCGGGTGTGCCAATTCTACAACATTCGGTCTCCTGACGAGGAGCCACAATTAGCGCATGCCGCAAAGCGGGCCAAGTCCAGTGAACGGCTGAACCCCCTCCAGCTTGCTTGGCTCTTCCGGGTAAAGCAGATCGGAACGGCCATGCGGGGACTTCCTGCGTATTCCGCAAAGGCCCTCCGTGAAGTCCTTCCTCAGCTGCACGCGCTAATGGGTGAACCCGAAGAGGTCCGCCACGTACCGAAGCTTCTAGCGGCTGCCGGAGTTCGCCTGGTGATTGTTGAGCCTATGCCCTCTTCAAAGATTGATGGGGTTTGCCTTTGGTTGGACGCCAGGTCTCCGACGATCGGACTCTCTCTGCGGTACGATCGGATTGACAACTTTTGGCATGTGCTCCGCCACGAAATCGAGCACATTCTAAGGGGCGACGGTCAGGATTTCGTAGATTCTGACATTGATCCGACAGGCTCCGCATTGGTCGTTGAAACCGAAGAGGAGCGGATCGCCACCGAAGCAGCATTAGAATTTGCTGTTCCAAGCGCGGAGTTGGAGGACTTCATTATTCGGGTCCACCCCCTCTACAGCGAGCAGAGGGTAGCAGGCTTCGCTCGCCGCCTACACGTTCACCCTGGAATTGCCGTAGGGCGGTTACAGCGTCGCCTGGGCCGCTTTGATCTTCTCAGAAGCCAGCTGGTGAAAATCAGGCATCTCATCGCGCCTGTAGCAATGACGGACGGATACGGTTTGCGTTGCCCACTGATAGCCTGAGGAAGAGGATCAAGCCATGTCGAGGCCGAAAGAGTTGCAGGACCTGGTTGAAGCATATCGCGAGGCGGGGCAGCCTTGGCCGGCTTCATCCGAGACAATGGCTGAGTGGGCTATTCGCAATCGACGGTGGCAACCCTCTCCGCAAGCGACGATGGGGCTACTCGCAAGCCAGATATCCGAGGCGTTGCGCGAAGAGTATTGGACCGACCCCAAGGGTAGGCGAGCAAGAACGAAGCATCCGGTACGGAAGATGGAGGATGGTCGTCAGACGGTCCTTTGGGATGATCTGCGAACTGCGCCCCGCGAGCACATGGAGATGACGTTCCAGCAGCGACGGGGACTCATTGTTGCCGATTGTCGCCAGCTAAAGACCGACGTGGACAGCTTCAATGACTTTGGGCAGACGGAAGGTCGTCCGATTGTGGTGCAGCTCGATTTCAGGCTGGACGTGGAGGAGTTGGAGGCGGTTTAGTCGCCCTTGGCCCGCTTCCAGCGGGCCTGTGCGGCAAGCTTGGCGAGCTTGGCAGCTTCGGCGAGTTCTTCCGCCGTCAAGTTAAGCGTGCGGGCCTTTCCGCCCCTTTCCCTCCCGTTCGTCCCCGAGCCACCGCCTCGGGGTTCTTCTCCCGCTTCCCAGGCGGCTCAGGGCGGGGTCCTTCCCCAATCATGGCTTGGACTAGGCCAAACGCCGTCTCGTTCTCGTAGCGCCGAGCCCGCGACCGCCCGCGGGCAGGCCCGCCGGCTGGGGCCGGCGTCCGGCTGAGCAGAAACCCCGGCTCCACTTCCAGCACGTCCGCCAGCTTCTCCAGCACTTCCAACTCGATGGCGGTGACCCGGCTGTTCTCGAGCCGGCTGACGGTGGCGCGGCGGGTGCCCGCCCGGGCCGCCAGTTCGGCCTGAGTGAGGCCGAGGGCCAGGCGGAGCTCGCGGAGGCGCACATAGATCGTCATGTCGATTAGCGTACGTGATTGCGTTCACTTTGTCAACCGGAAACACCCCCGAATCAGCACCAACTCAGCAGTGTGACCATCGGCGTGATGGCGTAATTTGGCTCTTGATAGCACGTACGATGCACCGTACTGTGATGCAGCGGAAATGATGCCTCGCCTCCACCACCTATCGGCAGGTCGCCATGTCCACACCCTACACTCTGATCGTCGCAGATACCGTGCACCCGCCGAAGGACGCTGCCGGGCCTTCCGGCATCCCGGGCGGCGCTGGGTACGAGCCCGAGCACAGCGAGCGCCAGGTCACCGGGTCGGTCGCGGTCGGGCAGGAGAGTCGATGGGTGGCAACGCTGGCGGTGCCGATGACCGGGGACCAGTCGGTCCTCCTCACCCTCGAGCGCGAGGGGCCGGCGCCGGCCGGTGCGCCTGCGGTTGAACACGTGATGTTGGTGATCCCGCCCGGCGAGGCCGACGCCGTGCTCACGCTGCTTCGGGGCATCGTCGCGCACGCGCGGCGGAATGGGATGCTGGTGGGGCGGGAGTATCCGTAGTGCGGGCGGCTGGACTTCAGCCACCTGCCGCCCACCGCAGTGCGACAATCACGATCGCCAGGGCGACCGCCCATACCAGCGCCGTGACCACGCGCGAGACCAGCACCGCGGCCCACGGCGTGCCCTCCGGGAGCGGGTCGGGCTCGGGTGGCTTCGGAAACTGCACTACGATGCGGACAGGCATGAGCACTCCAGATCGACCGTTGAGGTTGGGCCAATCTGGTGCATCAGCGGTCCGGTTATCTAGATTGTCAACGTGACATCCAAAGTGACAACCCGGCCGCGGCTTCCTCCGCTTATCCTGGCTCCGTGGCAGATCCCTGCCACCGTCAAGGTGATTCGGCGGGGTGGTGAGGATGTGCTGGATTTTCAATCTCATCAGGATCGGCGCCTCACGACCGAGGAGGTGAGGAACCTCAGGCGTCCGGCTCGCGATCAAGGAATCCTGCCTGCCTTCCTCGAGATCGCCGTGGCCGGGCCGCCGGCAGCCCTCACCTTCACACGGAAGTACGGGCCGCTCCGTCTGGATGCGCGCGGCTACCCTGTCGGGGCGACCCTGGGCCCGCGGCACGAGCTGCCGTTCGAGCACCGGTATGAGCCGGTGGGGCGGCTCGTGTTCTACTCGAAGGTGGCGGGAGCCGTGCTCGAGGCAGCGCGCGCGCTGCAGCGGGATGAGCCGATCCCTTCGGCCGCATGGGGGCCGCTCCTGGACGTCTGGGACGAGATCGACGCGTACCTGCTCCAGCCCTGGCTCGCGGACCTGATCGGTCCGCGCATCGGCTGGAAGCGGCCGCTTCCGGACGAGCCCCTGGTGAAGCTCCCACCCTCCCCTGTGCAGACGTGGATGGTGAGCAACACGGTGAACTGGTGGATTCACACCTCGTGGCTCGCGCCGCACCTCGGCTGGACTCGGTCCGGCTCGGTGTCAGCGGTGGTGGGATGGAAAGAGACGCGCTTCTCCGACACGATGGGCAAGATTCGAAAGGTGCGTTCCGAGGTCCGGAGCGGGCCCGTTTGGGGCATCGAAATCGAGGGCGGCGCCCGGGAGCGCCTGAGCTTCGTGCTCGGCGGGGGCGGGGCATGGGGCGCGCTGGGTGTTCGTCTCGCGGAAGCGGTGATGGGCCTGCCACAGGACAAGGAAGAACGCTGCGCCTATCGGGCCGCCGGCTGTCTCGGATGGTTCGCCGTGAACCGGGCTTGCCCTTCGAATCGGCGCCCATGCTGCGGGCAGCCGGCATGCCGCACCGCCGCCGCTACCTGGCGGCAGCGGCAACGGCGAGCGCGGATGCAAGGCGAAACTCGCTAGCGTAAGAGGAGCTGGTCGAACCACTGCCGTAGCTCGTCCGTGCCTGACAAGCCACGAATCTCTTCCGACTCGCAGGCGCGCAGCAGCGATGCCTTGCACATCCAGCGCATCATGCCGAAGTCCGCATCGGACACCTGGTATTCTCCGCTGTGCACGATCTTCGAGCGAATCCCGTACAGGTCTCCAGCCGTCTTCTGTAATCGCAGCCGCTCTTCAAGCGTCTTGCCCAGCAGATGAGCGACCCTCTGGCGCAGGCGGTGGCCGAGCTCGAGGTGGTCCTGATCCGCTAGGACAAAGCTCTCTAGCGCGATCGCGTAGAGCAGGAAGGCCTCTTCACGGCGGCGGGCCACCGTCGCCCGTCCCGCCCACTGGACGGACGCGATGAGCTGATCTTCCAGCGTATTGCGGCTTCCCTGGAGGAGGCGATCCAGGTGAGCGAAGGTGGAGTAGTGCCGTGCCGCGGGATCGCGGAGCTTCACGAGCGACAGGTCTCCAAGACCTCCGACCCACTCGCCGCCCAGATAGTGGCGGGCCAATGCATCACCCTCTCGCCGAAGCTGCCCGACGGCCCGCCGCTCCTGGTGACCATCGCCAGGGAGCGAGAGATGGGCTTGGTTGTACGGGATGATGTCGCTGAAGAAGTTGATCGCGTCGACGACGAGGCGGATCGACTGCAGGGCCCGGGCCTGTGCTCCGCCCCACTCGAGCGCGTCGACCTCCGCGATGGCGACCGTTCTGCCGGCCAGATCCTGATCGCTCTGACGATCATCCAGCGGCTTGAGTCGTTCCTCCCTCTCCTCCTTCGACTGCACGCCGAGCGTGGCGGCCTGGCGGAACTGATCCATGAGTGTCTCATCGAACACGGCGAACTGGACCGTGCCTACCGTGGCAGGCAGCCCGGCGGCGGCGACGTCGTCGACGGGGATGAACACCCGAAAGCGCTGCAGAGGAGCCGTGAGTGAACGCCGGAGTTCCCGCAGGGCGTCCTGGATACGCTGCTCCGGGTCAGACGGCCGCCGGGCTGGAATATCGACCACGGTGAACATCGCGATCTGCAGCGCCTCCTCGACGGCCCGGACGCCGACGGCGTCGGTCCGGGAGACCACCGCCACCAGCCCCTGGAGGCAACGAGCGTACTCGTCGGCGTCCACCCCGCTCAGGATGAGCGTGCCTTCCTCCTTGCGCCAAAAGGTCGGACCGGAGAGGTGGGGACCTCTGCTAGGGTTCATCCTCGTCAGGAGCAAGCGGAGCCAGTCGCGGATTTGCTGAAGAGCGTCGTTCAAGGTCGCTTTGGGAGCCATTAGATCACCACGTGCGGGAACTCGGCTCGAACCTTGTCGCCGAGACGGCGGCGCACGGCCGTGCCTTGCTCCCACAGCCACTCAATGGGAGCGAGTTGGTGGCGGGCCCAACGTCCCCTATTCTGTGCTGCCTGTCCGGGCGCGACGGCTCTGTTTGGAATCGGATATCGACCCGCCCAGATGACGTGCTGAGATATGAACTGCAGGGCCCGCCGCTCGTCGTCATGCGAAATGTGGTCGCACGCCGCGACGAGTTCCTCGAATCTATGGCTCTTGAGCTGCTGATCAATGCCGCGATCCCCGCTGACGAGTGTTGGTGATCCTGCAATCAGCAAGCCTTTGCTGAGATTCTCGAGACCAAAGCCCAGCAGCATGATGGCGACTGGCCCCAGGTTGCCATCGCGCAAGAGCTCAACCTCCGATGACGAAAGCGGGCGCTCGACCACCCTCGGCATCCCTGCAGCATCTCGGTGTGCAAGAGACCGCTCTAGTCGATCAGCCGCCAAGTAGCGTTCGTAGCTAAGGTCGGCTGCCGAAAGCAGGGCAGTCCCGCTGAGAATCCAGTTGAATGCACCTTGCCCAGGAAGTTCGAATTCCCACTCGAGGCGTTCCTTCTCCGTGCCAGGATCAAATGGGCCAGTCATAACGACTCCGACTGCGAGCGACGCACAGCCAATGGGCCTAGCGCTGTGTGCAAGGAACTGCCTGACCACACCATTGGGCTCCGTAGAGTACCCGGCTTGCCTCGAAATGCTGCCCAAGAGCAGGGCAATTGACTGGCTGCCACATGGCAGGTATTATTGTGCCATCTGGCAAGGAGGGATAATGTCTGCCGCCACTAAGCCCGAACCCGCAGATCTGGTCGAGATCCGGCTCCGCCTGAAGACCGGACCCAAGGCTCAGTACTTCTACGTTGCGCTCCTCGGGCTGCGAAACTACGAACCCCTGAAGATCTATGCCCATGTGCGCATGGGTCTGTCCTTTGCTGCCTTCGAACGCTTTCAGAGAAACACATCCTTCACATGGGCTGATCTTGCCGCTCTAGTTCAGCTCCCGCCGCGCACACTCGCCCGCCGCAAGGCTTCTGGCCGCCTCGAACCCGAAGAGTCTGACCGCCTGCTCCGAGCGTCGCGTGTGTTCGGGCGTGCGCTCGAGCTGTTCGAAGGGGATTCCGAGGCTGCTCGCGAGTGGCTTCTGAAGAAGCAGCCATTGTTGGGCGGACTTGTGCCACTCGACCTGGCCACAACCGATGTAGGCGCCCTTGAGGTAGAGCGCCTAATCGGACGACTTGAGCACGGTATTCCATCATAGCCAGCAATGCCTATCATTTGGCGGATCGCGAAGACTCGCCTTGCCGGCAGCGCGTTTGACGGAGAAGGCGCCCGCCTGAATGGCGGCCGCTGGAATAGCGTCGGCGTTCGTGTTGCCTACGCATCCGAATCCATCGCGCTCGCCAGCCTGGAAGTGCTCGTGGGCCTTCAGGAGAGCCGCGTGCTCGCGTCCTACTCCCTCGTCTCGGCGCAAATTGACGAGGCGAGCGTGGAGACACTTCTACCCACGTCATTGCCGGTGAATTGGCGCCATCACCCGCCAGCTCCTGACACGCAGGCGATCGGTGACCAGTGGGTGGTGGAGCAGCGATCTCTCGTTCTCAGAGTACCAAGCGCAGTCGTTGAGGCAGAGTCCAACTACCTCTTGAATCCAGCGCACCCCGACTTCGGAACGATCAAGGCGTCCCCTCCCATGCCGTACGCGTTCGATGCGCGTCTGCTAGCAGCTCTCCGGAAATCGTAGTTGACGCCGTGCCGAAGTCCAGCCGGACGGTGCCGCCCGCCCCGCGCCACTATAGCTCTTGTGGCGCGTCCGTGAACGCAGTTGCCACCGCAGACCGGGCCCAGGGCCGCCGCCCCCCCCGCGTAGGGGTCTCCGGGCGCTTGAGCGTCTTACTTATGTGGACCGCCAGCCGATTCCGAATGGCGACTCCATCACCTCCCTCAGGGTGTAGTACGACCGCAGGACGTGACCGCTCCCACCGCGGTTCTGGCCGGGGCGGTCGCTTCCTTACCCCATCTTGAGGTTGGCGCTATGACTCAGTGATCCACGACCCCTCAAGACCCGACTGGATTCCATCAGGTGACCGCCCTGGCCAAGGCTTCGACGGTCGTCCTCTGCATATCACCTCGCCATTAGCTCGGAGGCCGGGGATGCGACCGGCGGTTCCCCAAGTTGTCACGCTCTTGATGCCAACACTCTTGAGCGCGGTCACCTCCTGCAGCCGCCCGGCGTCGACGTCGGGTGGAACCGCCCACTTGAAAGGCGCAACCCACGGACCCCATGTCCGTGACAGCGCGGCGGTCGTCGCCCTCGGCTGTCAGATCGTGAGTGGTGCCCGCCGATCAGCCGGGCCGGACAGTTGCCATCTCGAGCGCTACCTCGAGGAGTCGGCTGCCTACGTGCTTCGGTTCCGCGGTGACGGCAGCGGCGCGGCGGTCGGGCCCGGTTCCTACGGCGTGGCGGAGGTGCGGATCCCAAAGGACGGGAAGACGATGTCCGTCACCTACTTCGCCGAATGACCGCGCCAGGCGCCACTATCGGCCTCCCAGCGCTAAGGCAGCGGCCGGTAGAAATCCTGAGCCCGCTGGGTTGGCTCCACGGAACGCTGCATGTGCCGGCATCGCAGACGCTCGTGGACTATTTGAGGGTGGGGTCCCACACCATCAAATTGACCCGGGCACGGCTACCGAACGAGCCCGACCTCGTGCCGTTCATAGCCCTCCGGCGGGACATGATGACGCTGATGGCACCCACCATAGACAAGGACCTCATCGAGACCCCGGGGTGGCTCGGCCACACCTTGAGCCGTGACGTCGCCTGCCTCCTCCCCACCGGCCTCCTCCGCGGCCGTGTCGATGTCATGACTAACGCACGGCTCTCGGATCACCTGGCGCAACTGGGCGGCCTGCTCGTAGTGCGCCACGGCTTGCTCACGCCCTATGGGGAGACCCTGAATTCGCCGGCGGCGAAGCGGCTCGACGCAGTGGTAGTCAATCTCACCCAGACGATCGGCGTCTCGGAGTGGTCCTGATGCGGCGGCGTCTTATGAACCCGAAGAACGACTTTAGATGATTCGAGCGGGCTGCCAATGGCCGGGTGGCGTGATGAAGGCGTCGGCCGTGCCCTGATCCGCGGTCCCCCGGGACCGGCGGCAGAGACAGTCGGGCCGAGCGTCCTGCTCGACCTCGACCACGTCGAACAGCGGAGCCGCCAGATTGAGCTGCACCCGCGCGAAGGGTGGATCAAATCGTCCCGTCAACCAGCCGACGACATAACCCGCGGCGAGCGCCCCGGCGGCCGTCGTGAGATACCCGACGGTGTTGAGCTGGGGTATGTCCTGCCAGTATCCTCCGGCGGGAAGCCCTTGCTCTCTCGGCCGTGCCGCAGCGGCACGGCGCCGGGCGCGCACAGGCTCCGACATCAGCTCCTGCGCCATTTGCGTGCAAAACGGTACGGATCACCTGGCCGAGGGCGGGACCGACTGCAGCGTTGGCGGCCATGCTCGATGCGGCAACGCGGAAATAGGCTCAGCGGCGCCGGCGACTCCTGGCGAAGAGCGCCTCCAGCAGAGCTAGCAAGGCCTCAGTCTCACCTTCGGGAACTGCCAGCGCGGCATCCGCGGGGAGAAGGCTGGACCCTTTCCCTTTCCGCTCGATCGTAAGCAGTGCCGCTCCGCCGACAGCCGGTACCTCGATGCGGGCTGACCACGAGCCTCCCTTCGCCACCCGGACCGACCCTCCCCAGATCCGGTCGCCCCTCCGACCCTTGTAAGCGCGCAACCGCGGCTTGGGCCTGCGGGTGGTGGCCAGGATCGGCTCGGGAGCCCTGAAGAACTCCAGCTGGCCCGATTCCGAGTCATACCGGACACCCAGAAAGGCGCCGGATCGCGCAAGCTCCTTGGCCACCCGGGCGATGCTCGCCCGGGCCGCTGGTGAAAGGAGGTCGGGACGGCTCAGAACGGCGCGAGAATCCATGGCAGCTCCGAAAGCGGCACCGGGAGGTACCGACTCGACGAGGATGGCCGGCGCTCTCTCGCGGAACATACTACCGGGCCGACCTCCCCGGTGGAGTGCTCAGTCGCGGGGGCCTTTCCCTCGAGAGTGACCTGCATTCCTTCCCTGGGGATGCTCGCGCACCGGAGCGTCTTGTTACTGTGAGGACGCCGAGAGCCGGCGACCCATGACCTCCGGGTCGAAGGGCTGCTCATCCTCGACCCTCCCGTGCCCCGACGGCCGGGGCGGTCGCTTTCGCTGAGCTCAGCGTCTCGGGACCAGCGCCGCTAGCGGCGTAGAACGCGCTGCGAGCGTCCGCGCGGCTAGGCGATGCTCGTCACCTACGGTGAGCCCACCTGCGAACTCTCCGGGCCCATTACAAGACGAACGCCGTGGTCAGAAACCTTCAGGGCGCGGTGGGCGCGGACGGCCTGCCAAGCACGTCCGGGAGCTGGAGAAGGGTCGGAAGCTCGTGCTGGAGGCGGACGTCATCGCCACAATCGGCGCCGACTCGTCTCCCGCTGTGGACGCCGCGCAGCTGGTTCTACGGCAAAGGCGATGCGGATCGGCATCGAGCAGTACGATGGCAGGCGGTGGACGGAGGCATGCGGGCGGGCGGTGGCTGCCTCACCCGACAGCCGAGATGTGTAGGATGGCGGTACTGCAGGAGAGCCTAGCTAGATTTCCTCTACCCTCCCTTCTCGACCGTCTTGAACAGGTCTGCCAAACTGATCCCCAGCCCCCGGGCGATCTTGGCAATGACATCCAGGGAAGGATTGCCCTTCCCGCGCTCGAGCGTACCCATATAAGTACGGTGTACGCCGATGGCGTCGGCGAAACTCTCCTGGGAGTAGTCTGCTTTTTCCCTTAACGTCCGGACTGCCCGGCCGAACCTGACTTTGAGGGGTGCCATACTGGGTACAGTATGGCATGGCACCCCATTGATCTACAGACAATAGAGTGACACTGTATATAGTATGATCGTGACCACCTATCCATGTCAGCCCTAACTCGCCCGCCGAGCAAGTATGGATCCCGACGAGCCCACTGAGGAAGATCGCGAGCAGCGGTCGGCTGCGGCTCTCCAGCGGCTGTTCGAGCTGCACGCCCCCGATCTCTACCGGTTCGCCTACCGCTACGTCCGGTCAGCGGACGTCGCGAAGGACCTGGTCCATGAGGGGTTCCTGCGTCTATGGCGCCAGCGCTCGAGCGTGGACCTCGCGGGCCCGACCGCCAAGAGCTATCTCCACACGATTGTTCGCTATCTGGCGCTGGACCACCTGCGCCGGCTGAGACTCGAGGACCGGTGGCGGCAGGAATACGTTGCGCCAGCGATCCTGGAGCACGGGGCGTTGCTTGCACAAGGAGGCCCTGAGGAGGACCTGACCAACAGTGAGATCACCGAGGCCATCGGGCGCGCCGTGAATGCGCTACCGCGTCGTCAACAGCAGGTGCTGCTGATGCGGTGGCAGGATCAAGCCAGCTACGACGAGATAGCTGGAGCCTTGGGTATCTCGCCCAAGACCGTCGGCGTCCACTTCACCCGTGGCATACAGCGCCTGCGCGAGCTGCTCGCGCGAGATCGATTCTAGCCGTCCCGTTCTGCGGCTTCGAACAACTTTGAAATGGGGATGCCGAGCCCTCGGGCGATCCGCGCGATCACATCCAGGGAAGGATTCGCGCGCCCGCGCTCGATGGACCACATGTACGAGCGGTGTATACCGATCGCGTTCGCGAAGCGCTCTTGGGATTGCCGGGTGGGCTCGCGAAGGCGGCGGACGGCTCGGCCGAATCTGACGAGGAGGGACGCCATAGTAGACAGCCTATATTGTCCCATCCTATTGAGCCACCGAATATAAAAGACAACCTCAACCCCATAGCGTACTTGGGCCAATGGGATCCCCTTGCAGGGCCACTCCGTCGCTCGCTACGGGCGATCGCGGTTCCCTGTGGCGCTCCCGCCACATCATTCCTATAATGACCCATCCGCAGCATCAGGCCGGCTATGGTTGGGCCTCTCAAGCCCCCGGAACCCCCAGCCGCGCGGTGGCCTCGCAGGCCAGCGCGAGACCACGGTAAGTATTCTCCTCCCTTCGTTGATATAACCAATGACCGGGCGCATGAGTGTTGCGCCCGAAGGCAGAGTGCCTCCCATGAGTGAGATCGAGATGGAGCTGTTGGAGCGGTATCTCGCGGGCGAGGTGAGCACCGATGAGGGGCGCCGCGTGGAGGCATGGCTCGCGGAGGATCCCAGACGGTGGCAGGAGCTGAAAGCCGTGCGGGAGGCGCTCGAGCAGAAGGAGTTGAGCGACGGGGCAGTTCAGGAGGCTGTGGCGGAGGTGTGGGCTCGACTGGCACCGCGGATCGGCGGCGGTGACCTCCCTCCTCTCGACATGGCACGAACGGTTAGGCGGCCCTCCCACGCGTTTGCATTGCCTGAGGCCCGGCGGAATCGCCGGATCTTCCAACTGGCGGCGTTGCTCGCGTTGATGGTCGGTGGATCGTTGGTCGCCAGACTGGTGATCCGGCGACCGGAAGCTCATCTCGGACACATGCAAGTCGCGGCGACCACACGGGGAGAGCGGGCAACGTTTCGGCTCCCTGACGGAACACGGGTAATGCTCGGCGTGGCCAGTAAGCTCAGATACCCCAAGGAGTTCACGGGGAGCCGAAGGGACGTGTCGCTGGAGGGAGAGGCCTACTTCGAGGTAGCCCATCGGGAAGCTCAGCCGTTTGTCCTCCGAGTCGGCAGCATGCTCGCAAGAGATCTGGGGACCCAGTTCACGGCACGGGCGTATCCCGACGATCGCGAGGCCCGCGTGGTGGTTCGCGAGGGCAAGGTGGCTGTCCGTGCCGCGGGAGCGCCGGCACCAGAGCGAGTTGTGTCGCCAGGCCAGCTCGGACGCGTGACCCGCGGGGAAGTGGCTGTGGAGGCCGTCGACACTGCAGCCCAGTTCGCCTGGATCGACGGACGCCTCGTCTTGGATGAAATGCCACTCCACGAAGCCTTGCCTCAGCTGAGCCGTTGGTTCGACCTGGAGTTCCGGCTCGCAGACAGTGCTTCGAGAGGCATCCTGTTGACCACGACGCTGAAGACGCAGCCCACGGCGGAAGTTCTCGACAACCTGTCCGCCTCACTCGGGCTGCGGTACCGGAAGCGGGGCCGCACGGTGACGCTCTATCCGCCGGATCAGCTGCCCTGACGCAGGCTGATTCGCATCCCCTGGGGAGAACCATTCATGTCATGCCATCTGAGGGTTTCCTGGATTGTGGCGCTCGCCATCGTGCTGATGGCACCATTGCAGCCGTTGGGCGGCCAGGAAAACCGGATGGCGCGTGGGGGCGTCCGCTTCATCATGGCTGCCTGGTCTCCACCGCGCGAAATAGACACCCAAACGGCACCGGCACTCCAGCGACGCGTGACCCTCGGGCCGGACAGCCGCATTCTCAGAGAAGCGCTTCGGGAGATCACACGTCAGGCGGACCTCGAGATCAGCTACAGTCCGAACGTCGTACCGCTGAGCCGTCCGATAAGATTGCACATCCGGGACCGCACGGTCGCCGCCGCCCTGACCGAGCTGCTTGCCGGCCTGTCCGTGGACGTCGCCGTCACCCCTAACGGGGGGCTGGCCCTGATCAAGCGCCCCCTCTCAACCCACTCGCCGGCGGATAGCGGAAGCATTTCAGGGCGTGTAACTGATAGGCGGAGCAGCAGCCCGCTTCCTGGGGCCACGATAATCGTTAACGGCACAACTCGCAGCGCCACGACGGACGCCCAAGGCCAGTTCCGAATCCCAGGGCTGGCCGCCGGGGAGTACATCGTGCGTGCCCGCTACATCGGCTATACGCCTTTGGAGATAAGGGTGGTGGTCACCGCCGTGGAATCTCCGGTGGTGAGCTTCGAACTGGACCGCTCAGCTCAGGAGTTGGATCAGGTCGTCGTGACCGGCACACTGGTCCCGACGGAGGTGAAGGCGCTGCCGTCACCCGTGACTGTCGTGGATGAATCCGATATTGCCACTCAGCGTCCCCAGAACATCCAGGAGCTCTTCAGAAAGGCGGTCCCTGGGGCGGTGAGCTGGAACAGCAGTTCTGCACCGTACGGGACCGAGTTCTCGGTACGCGGAGCGAGCTCGCTTGTGCCCACGTCGGCGTCCATGAAGGTGCTGATCGATGGAATCGAGACCGCGAACGCGGGGCTCAGCCAGGTTGATCCCGCCAGTATCGCGCGCGTGGAAGTCATCCGCGGCCCGCAGGCCGCGGCGATCTATGGATCCGAAGCCATCGGTGGGGTCATTCAGATCTTTACCAAGCGAGGCGACGCCGAGCGGACCCGGCCGACCGTTACAGCCGAGGCATCGGCAGGAGTGGTCCAGACACCGTATGCCGGGTTCCGCGACGTGGCACGCCAGGAATACAGGGTCTCGATCCGGGGAGGCGCCCTCGGCGCTGGATATCATCTTGGAGCCGGCTATTCACATCTGGGCAGCTGGCTTCCGCCTGAGGGTGAGGTCTCGAGGCAGATCAGCCCAAGCGTTCATGGAGGGGTGAATCTGACACGAGGTGCTCTGGCCCTGGACATCAGCGGCCGCTACCTGGACCAGAGAGGAGGAAACAACCTTTCCGATCCTGCCATTTTCGAGACCGGCTACGTTCCCTACTCCAGGCCCTACTACCAGCCACACCGAAGTCAGAATCTGACTGTCGGAACCCAAGTGAGCGTGACGCCCCGGCCTTGGTGGCACACGACGCTCAGACTCGGCGTCGACCGGCGCAGTGTGGATGTCGCACAGCTTCGGCCCCGGCTGACCACGCCTGACGACAGCCTCCTTCAGGTCAGCAACAGGGCGGAAACCAAGCCGTCGGTCGCGTTGAATACAGCCATCGAGGGAACGTTGGCTTCCGGGGTGACCGGCTCGGCCACGGTTGGGGTCGATTACTGGAGTTACACCGCGGCCGGGTTCACGACATTCGATGCACTGACGACGAGCGGTTCGATTCGGCTTGTCCCTGGAGCAAGCGTCTTTGTTGATCGCTCAGTCACCCGCAATACCGGTTACTTCGCACAGGTTCAGGCGGGTTTCCGCGATGCCGTCTTCGCGACTGTTGGGCTTCGGGCGGAGCGAAACACCGACTTTGGTGACAGCTTGGGAACGCCCCTCCTGCCAAGGTTTGGGCTCACCTACGTCCGCACGCTAGGGCTGACGACGGTGAAGCTCCGCGGCTCCTGGGGTCGGGCCATCAAGCCGCCGGCGCCAGGCGCAAAGGTCGGGTTCAAGTCCTCCTTCAGAGACCAGCTCCCCAATCCGAACCTGGGGCCTGAGCGTCAGCGGGGCTGGGACGCGGGTTTCGATGTAACCATCGGCTCGCGAGGAGCGCTCGGCTTCACGTACTACGACCAGATCGCCGACAACTTGATCGATCGTGTCGTGCACTTGACGCCTGTTCAGACGCAACAGTACCAGAATGTGGGCAGGGTGAGGAACAGGGGAGTAGAAGTCGAGGGGACGTTCGCCGCAGGCGGGGTCAGGCTCCAGGGTCAGTATGGCTACGCGAGGGCCCGGGTGGAGAGCTTGTCACCTACCTATTCTGGTGACCTGCAAATCGGTGACCAAGTGCATCTTCGCCCGAAGCATACGTTCGGATTGAGTGCGACCACGCCGCTTGGTTCAGGCACAACCATCTCTGGCGGGGTCGTCTACCTGGGAAGCTGGACCAACACCGACTTGATGGCTCTCATTCGTTGCTTCGGGGGGACCGGACCATGCCTTCCGACGGACCGGGACTACCTCATACGTTTTCCGGCGCTCCTCAAGGTCAATGCCACCATTACGCAGAGACTGAATCGCGCACTCACGGGGTTTGTTTCCATCGACAACCTGACGAACAACGACAGGCACGAAGCCGACAATATAAGTCCTGTAATGGGTCGCACGACGACTCTCGGCGCTCGGCTGGAGTACTGACGTGCCACTACTGGGTAGACTGCTGCTGACCTTGTTGCTCGGCACGGTCACGACACTCCACGCGCAGCAAGCCTCGGCGTCAATACTCGTCGACTCACTACTGTCCGCGCCGACGCTGGGGATCAGCGAGCCGACGGTCGCACCGGACGGCTCGCAGATCGCGTACACGATCATCGACAATGTCAGGCGGCCAAGGAGCGATGAATGGGGTGCCTCTCGCACCGGAATCCCCTGGTTCGCTCTAGGGAGCGATATCTGGGTCTCGGGAATTGGCGGTGGTCAAGCCCGGTCGTTGACTGGTGGTCACGGGAACAATTGGGCGCCCTCGTGGTCTCCCGACGGCCAGCGACTCGCCTTCCTGTCTGATCGTCTCGGGAGCCGCTCCGTGAACCAGGCCCATCTGTGGGTGTGGGAGCGCGGGCGGGGAGGACCCCGATTGGTGAGTCAGCTGCCGGTAATGGACCCCTGGGGTAAACTGGGGCGGCTTGAATGGCTGGCGGACAGTCGCAAGGTGCTGGTCAAGGCATATCCCGCGGGCGTATCCCCCACGCAGTACGCAGCGCTTCTCGGCGCGCCGGCGGAGAACGAACGACCCGGTAACGAAGGCGGCGCGACCGTTCAAGTCATGCAGTTCGATCCGCGAGGGAAAGATCCGGAGCCAAGAACGGACCCGGTGAATCTCGACCGGCTGGTTGGCGAGCTCGCGCTCGTGGACGTCCAATCCGGAGCCGTCCGCCGAATCTCCGGGAGAGCGAGAATCGGAAGCTATGCCCTATCGCCTGATCGGCGCACCGTGGCATGGGCCGAGCTCACCGGGTATGAAAGGCCCGGCTCGCCTCGAATACTGGCCAACCTGGTCGCGTGCGATGTTCCGGGTGGCAAGCCGCGCGTACTGGTACGGGGCGCTTACCTGGCACACGGGTTCCCGGTATTTCCGCTGTTCAGCTGGGCCCCGGACAGCCGCGCTATTGCTTACCGAACCAACGGACTCGGACTACCGGATGATGTCTACGTGGTTCGCATCGCCGGCGGGACGCCTGAGCGAATAGCAACCGGCCGCGAGCAGGAGAGCGAGCTCTGGGCCGAGCCCGTCCTGTGGACTCCCGACAGCCGCAGTCTGTTCTGGACCCGATCCGGCCGGCTCTGGCGCGGAAGCCCAGCCTCACCATCGGCTGTGCAGCTCGGTAAGGAGCACGGCCAACAGATCTGGCTGATACCACGGGACCAAGGCAGCCTGTGGTCGCGCGACGGAAAGAGCGCCGTTGCATTTACGCTGGACCCGGCAACCAAGCACGCCGGCTTGGCTACCGTCGATCTCACGTCGGGAGCGATCCGCCAGTTGTATCAAGAACCGAAAGCCTACGGTTTTCCCGGTCGGTTGCCCGTCGTGACGCCGGACGGAGCGTCGGTGATCTACTCGGCCGAGGACACCCAGCACCCGCCCAACTTCTGGGTGGCCGATCCCGAGCACCCTGACACGCGGCGACCCCTGACCGACCTGCGTCATTCCTTTGAGGGCGCGGGGAGTGGTCCTACGAGGCTCCTCGAATGGCGGGGCCTCGACGGGGACACCCTCCGCGGGGCCCTCGTCTACCCCGCATCCTATCGGAACGGGCAGCAGTACCCGCTCATCGTGAAGATCTACGGCGGTGAGGACATCTCCGACGATCTGTACCGATACGGGATGAGCAGGTCATCGATCGAAAACCTCCTGCTTTACACCAGCAGGGGATATGCGGTGCTGCTGGCCGACTCGCGGACCGGTGTCGGCGCACCCATGAGCGACCTGATGAAGTCGGTGCTCCCCGGCGTTGACCGCGCGGTCGAGATCGGAGTCGCGGATCCCGCACGCATCGGTGTCATCGGGCACAGCTACGGGGGATACAGTGCGCTTGCGTTGATCGTCCAATCACACCGCTTCAAGGCGGCTGTGATGCGGGAGGGATTGGGCGACCTGGTGAGTGCCTACGGGGCGCTCGGGGACGACGGGACGAACTACCTGCTTTCCTGGGCGGAAGCCGGTCAGGGACAGATGGGAGGCAGCCTCTGGGAGGTTCGGGACAGATTCATCGAGAACTCGCCCCTGTTCTACCTTGATCGGGTGCAGACCCCATTGCTCATCATTCAAGGGATGGCGGATTTCGACCCCGTCCAGTCGGATGAGGTCTTCACCGGTCTGCGGCGGCTCGGGAAGCGGGTGGAGTACGCCAGGTATAAAGGCGAGGGCCACTTCGAGGGCCTCTGGAGCAGGCCCAATCAGCTGGATTATCTGCGGCGCGTCCTGGCATGGTTCGATACGTACTTGAAGGGTGAAACACCCTGAGGGGGCAGGCACGTGCCCACCCCTCAGCGCTGATCACTGGCCGCGGGAGGACTGCCCTACAGGTTGAACCCGATGCTGCCGGCGTTGGCCTTCTTGCCGATGAACTCGGGCTCGCCCGATGCTGCGGTCCTCGTTTCCTGCACCACGCTGCCGTTCTTGACGACGGCCGGGGCTTCGTAGGGCTTTCTCATTGGATCCTCCTTGACATTGGCTTTAGCGAGCCTCTCGAATATGGGATCTACTGCTCTCGGAACTGAGCTGTCGGGGCTCCCGCGGCCAGCGGCCAGCTCGGATCTGCAGCCACGCTTCCATGGCCAGCACGTGCTGCAGGTTGGTGTGGGGTTCGTCGGTGCGTTGCGGTTGTTGCGGAATTTCGAGAAAGGCCTGTTTGAGGGCCTTCCCGTCCACTACGCCCAGATCCGCAAGGATGGGGTTTTCAACCAGCGGCTCCAGCAGGTGGCGCTGCCGGCTGAAGGACCAGGCGTAGAGCTGTCCCATTGAGCCCTTGCCGACTCGAACGCGAACCTCTTCAGGGACCAGGCCGCGCATGGCTTCCCGAAGGAGCCACTTCCCGGCATAGGGCTGAACTACGAGGTCTGGTGGGAGGCGAAGCCCGAACTCGATCAGGCGGCGATCGAGAAAGGGGTGGCGAACGTCCAAGTGGTCGTCGAGGACCAGATGTCCGATCGTTCGCTGGAGGGCATCTACCCCCTTGTCGAGGCTGGTGCGGTACTTCCCGCCCAGGGGCCCGGAATACAATCGCAGCTCGAATCCCCGCTTGTGGAGCTCGAACTTCTGAATCACGCTCCTGCTCAGCCACGGTGGCAGACGTGTCACCTCGGGCCCGCGCCAACGCCGAAACGCATCGGGCAGCAAGGGCACTACCGCGTTGAGATACGCCAGCTGCCAAAACGACACCCGCCCGATTGCCGCCCGGCGAACCATTTCCTTCACAGCCGCGAGTGGATGCCCTCGAGCGATCCAGTCGGCGAAGAAGAACATGTTGCCGCGCAGGTACTCGTCTGGACCTTGCCCGGTGAGCAGCACTCGCCCGCCGGCGCGGCTCACGATCTCATGAAGCCGGTACTCGCGCGGGAAGTGCATGAACGTGCCGCGAGGCTGATCCAGGCGGGGCACCTCGAAATGTTCGTCAGTCCAGATCCGGGGGTCGAGGATTACCTCATTGCGAAGGCCCCAACGTTGAACCACAAGACCCGCGAAGCTGCGCTCGTCCGAGGGCGTTCCTTGTAGGTCCACATAAGTGACGGTCCCACTCAGCCCCTCATCCCCCGCTTCGGTCTGTGCCAGCCACTGTGCCACTCCTACGACGGAGGCTGAGTCCAATCCGCCGGACAACTGACTCCACGTTTCACCTGGTCCGCCTAACCGGCACTTGACAGCCTCCAGAAGGAGCTCTCGGAGGGTGGTTGCGGCTTCCTGGGCGCCCAAGCCAGGCGCGGGGAAGGGCTCGATCTGCTCAGGGGACCAGTAACGGTGTCTAACACTGCTGCCCGCATTGAAAGAGATCAGGGTCGCCGCCGGCACGGCCCGCACGCCTTCGTAGACTGTGTGCTCCTGGTCCGACTCAGCCGTGGAGAGACGCTCGGCCAGATACTGGACATCGTAGCGGTCACCCTGCGCGAGGGTCTCGGCACGGTCGGCGAAGGCGAGCAGGCCATCGCGGCGCGTGTAATAGATCTTCCTGATCGACATGGCGTCGCATGCGGCCACGGCAGAAAGCGTCGAGCTGTCCCACGCAACGAAAGCGAAGTCGCCCAGAACGGCCTCGATAGACTTGTCCCCACACCGGTTGAGGACCCTGAGAATCAGCTCGAGATCTGAGAGACACGCGCTGTCGGAACCGGCCTGGCGCTCCAGCACTGGGCGATTGTCTACTCTTGCGACGCCCACCGCCATGCGATTGTCTTGCACCACGATCATGGGCGCGCCATTGGGTTCGTCGGAAGCGCTGAGTACGGCGGCGCGACCAAAGGACCGCCAATGGAGGGAAAGGCCGCGTTGCCGGGCGGTAGCTTCGAAGCTGCGCCTCGACAGATCGGAGATCCCGCGCCCCGTCTCATCCAGAACGCATGCGAAGGGTTTCATGGCAACTGCCTGGGAAGGCGGACGTACCGGCGGGCGTGCTCGTCGATGTCGTTGAGGACAGTGCCCTGGTATTCGACCCAGGCGTGAGCCTCAAAGGGAGCCGGTATGACTCCCTGACAGTACTCAGCCTGGACACCCCGGCGCCGCAGCAGGTAATACAGCACGAGTGACTGCTCGAGGCAGAGTGCTCGGCCGGGATACAGGGCTCCAGCCATAGCTACGGACTGCTCCGTGGCTCGCACGCTCTCAGGGGCGAGCGGCTGGCATTGTGGCACTGATCGGACCCGTTGACCTATCCACTGTAGGACCTTGCCGAAGCCCCAGACCCTCAGCGCCGCCTTGAGCGTGAGAATCATGGCCCCGCACCTCAGCACCGACGGGGCGCGCCATTCTGGCCGGGTGCTCAGCATACGTCGCGGCTCCGTGTCTGCGGCATGGGCAGGAGCACGCCGAAGTCGACCAATGTGAGCAAGATCGAGGCATCGAGGCGGATCCCGAGACCCGCCTCGATCTCCGAGCAGACCTCGCTGGTCGAGCGCCGTCCATCGAAGCGAAAGAGAGCATCCGCGACCGACCGGTCTAACGGCAGCAAGTCCTTGTCGCTGTAGCCTTTCACTTCGCAGGCGGTCTCGGTCGTGTCTACACGCATCACGGGGCCGAGTCGCAGGTACTCCGGCACGTCCCGCGATTGAAGGGCACCAAAGGCCATGCGCAGCTTGCCGGCACAGAGCGCGACCTCTGCTCCGCCGATCTCCCGGACGCGACTCCAGGGGAGACAGGAAACCAGCTCCGCTGATTCGCGGGTAGAACTCGAGTACTCGCCCTTGCCAACGCTGGCTCCAAGCCTCAGCGCTTGTGGGAAGCACCGTTGCGTAGTAAGGGAGCAGGGCAGGTCCGAGATCGTCGGTGCGCTCACCTAGTTCAGCTGCCGCCCAAAGGCTTAATTGCCGTTCGACCGTCGTCAGCAGCACGAGCAAGGCGTCCCAGAAGCGTTTGCCTACACGCCCGCGCTCATGCTTGCAGAACCAGGTGGCGCAGACCGCATTCCTGTGACGCCAGATGCCGCAGAGGCCGCCGGCCGTTGGCAGGTAATGGGGACAGCGAAGGCCAGGCGCGCGTCCAAAGAGCTCCTCGCCGGCGTGCTTGTAGACCAGTACGTACTCGGGGCGCGGCAGAAGGCCGAGAGGAGTCACGCCGATGCCGTCTTCAATTCGGCGCTCCACGCTGATGCGCCCGGGAGCAGCCAGCGGATCGTTGTCGGCCAATACCATACCAACAAGGAAGTTCGGCAGCGCCGGCACATAGGTGCAGCATTTCGTCGCCGGCTCGAACTCGATCAGGCTTCCGGTTGCCGCTCCAGCACGCGTTGGCTTGCACATCGCGCAGTTGGAGCAGGTCGCATGGCGCTCCTCGGGCAGAGCACCTTCCAGGATCTCCTCGATCCAGGGCGCGTAGAGCGGGGGCAGGGGAGAGGTAGTGATCGCGCTAGCACTCACGTCCGTTGCCTCCCACTAGGTCCACGAGGTGCGCCGGACTAAAGTGCCGGCTTCGCCGTGCCAGGAGCTCATGGTGTGTGCCCCTGTCGACCACCCGTCCGTGGTCGAGGACCAGAATCTGGTCGGCATCTTGAACGGTTGAATGGCGATGGGCGATGACGAACGTCGTCCGGCCCCGGCACAGAAGATGAAGGGCCTTCTGAATCAGCTTCTCGCTCTCAGGATCCAGGTCGGATGTCGCCTCGTCCAGGATCAGAATGCGAGGGTCGACGAGGAGGGCCCGAGCGATGGTTACGCGCTGCCGTTGGCCAGCGGACAACCGCAGGCCACGTTCCCCCACCGGCGTGGAGTAGCCTTGGGGCAGGCGCGCGACAAACTCGTCACAGTGTGCGGCCTGGGCAGCGGCTTGCACCTCACTCAGGCTCGCGCGCGGTCGGCCATATCGGATGTTGTCCGCGATCGTGCCATCGAACAGGACGTCATCCTGAAGCACGACACCTAGTCGTTTGCGGTAAGCCCGCCGATTCATTGCTGCCAGATCGTGACCGTCGATCAGGATTCGGCCGGCCGTCGGCCTGTCGAAAGCGATCAGGAGCCGGCATAGGGTGGTCTTTCCTGAGCCGTTGGGTCCGATCAAGGCTGTCGTCGAGCCGGCGGGAGCGTTGAGGCTGATGTCGCGTAGGGCAAGCCGCCCCGGCGCATAGGCGTAGCTCACACGCTCCAGGTCGACCGCCCCCGGGTGTACAGGGGGAGCTGCGTGGCGCTGGTCCTCCTCGGCTTCGGTTGGGAGGCTTCGGAGTTCCGCAATCCTGCCCGCCGCGGCTAGAGCTTTGCCCACCTCTCCAACGCTCCCCGTGATGTGGAGCGCTGGGGCGAGAAGGAAGCCGCTGAGCCATAGGTACATGACGAGATTGCCGAGACTCATGTCGCCAGCCGCAACCGACCTGCCTCCGATCACCAGCAGGATCACGGCTACGTAGCCAGCGGCGGCAGCGCTTCCCGAGCTCAGTAGAGAGATGGTCTTCAGCACGGCCACGCTGTCCCGTACCAACAGATGCGACTGCGCGGCGAACCTGGCAGCCTCATGGCGTTCGGACGCGTAGGCCTTGATCACACGTATTGCGCCGAGTATCTGGCCAAGACTTCCGGTCAGTTCCCCCTGCCGGTGCAACACCTGCGTGTACGCGGTCGAGAGCTGGCCAAGCAAGCGCCCCAACCAGAGTGCGATGCCGGCCACTAGGCCCACCACTGCCACCGTCAGCAACGCATCGATGTGAAGGAGCAGGACAACCGCGAGCCCTGCGGTGATCACCGACGCCATCAGTTGCACGAGTCCCGGGCCTACCAGGAACCGCACTTGCTCCGAATCCGCTACGATGCGCCCAACGAGGGCGCCGCTACCATTCGCCTCGAGTTCACGGAGGTGAAAGCCAACGACGCGTGTCTGAAGCTCCTCGCGAATGCGCGCTGTCGCCCGTTGCCCCGCGACTCCGGCAACCTGTGAAGCCGCATACCCGGCGATGACCTCTGTGGCAACCGCGATGCTGACCATGAGGGTGATCCATCCGAGCCGATCGGTGTGGTGTGCTCCGATGACCTCGTCGACGACGCGCCTGGACGCCATAGGCACCCCCAGCGCAGCGACTCGGCTCAAGCCAGTCAATGCCACGGCGGCCAGGAGGTGCTTGCGGTAGGGGAGCAGGAGTCGATGCAGGTCCGCCCAGTGGGTCGGCGAGGAGTGCGGCGTCATGGGCGCCTCACTTCCATGAGCGCCAGCTCGAGGAGGCTCTGCAACAGGGTCGCAACGTCTGCCTCCAGCACTTGCCGATCGATCTCGTATTCGTCCTCCAGCGACTGGAGGCTTGCGGCGAGCGGCTCACCAGCCGCCAGCAGCTCCCAGACGCGTGCCGCAACACTGTTGAGGGTGTAGTACAGTCCGCGATCGGCGTCGAGAAGCACGGCCGCGTCGGCGTGGGTGGTCCAGACTACGTGTGGTAGGGGCCGAAAGCGGCCCACCAGTAGGCTGGACTCGGGGGTGGTTTGTGACGGTGCTGTTTCCACGACTGCTTCCTCTGATTACGTCACCGGCTAGGCGACGCTGTCAGAATAGGAAGCGGAGGCGTGAAGCGCTAGATGAAAAATTGAGCCAAAATTTGCTCAGTTGAGACACTCAAGGCGGGAAGGCAGGCGCGGAGGACGTGCTGTCCCCGAGAAGTGTGAGCTCGAAGCGGGCGAGCAACCCCTGAAAACCCCCGGCCTCAGCCAGCGTTCGGATCGAGCAACCGAAATGTCGCTGGAGTATGCGGGTGACGCCGCTCTGGTACGAGAATCGCATTTCAGTAGCGACGTGCTTACTGGACCAGCCCTGCACGTCGAGCCACCAAGCGACGTGCAGGGCCGTGCAGGCCCCGAGGATGTTGGCCGCCTTGGGCATCCCGGCGTGGAGCAGGGAGCGGTCGAGCGTGCGCCGCGAGAGCCCGAGGTGCGGCTCTTGATTCCGGCGTGGCTAGTGGCACTGGCCATGCTTCCGGACCGCCCTCTGGTAAGGTCACTCCTCCGATGGCCGAGGTGGAGATGTCTGTCGGACGTCCCATACTGCGCCAGGCTGTCGTGGCGGGCCTAATCACCCTTGGCTTGGTGATCTCACAGATTGGTAAGGGTCACGCCCTGGTAATCCTAGGTGCCGTCCTTGCAGGGTGCGCCGCGGCCTTCGGGATCGACGAGAAGAGATTCTGACGAGCCTGGAGCCATGCCAGACCGAGTTGGTGGTCACAGCACTGGCACCCGGGGAGAATGGAGCCTGGGCCAGCCCTCGTTTGACGCCGGGGGAGCCGCCAATGCAGTGGGATAGGTGACTCCTGCATGCTGGACATTCTCAAAGCGGTCCAGTCCTCTCGCTGCCGAGCCTGTTACGATGGCCGCTGCCCAAGCGCTTTCCTAGCTGGCCGCCTCGATCAGCCCGTAGACAAATCGACCCCTGCGCCTCGCCCGCACTCGAATCGGCAACTCAGGCAGCGGACCTGTGGACGAGGTCTCCCACCAGCTCTGGTCCTCCAGCGCCTCCAAGTCGACTTCGCTCGGCGCCTCGTACGCGGCCGTGAGCACCGACTGTTCCGGCACTCGCATGTTCCGCCGGATGCACAGGTCACTTCCCGCGGCCGCCTCGTTCGCGATCACCGCGACCGCCCGCAACACCTCGTTGGCCGCTGGTTCCGCGAAGGGGAACGCGCCCTGGGGCGACGTGATCGCTCTTGCTTCCGCCTTCTTGAGCCCCAGCTTGACCGACACGAACAGGATCGGTATGGCCACGTGGTTGATGCTTCCGATCGCTGCGGCGAAGAGGCTCGCTGTTGGGGCGGCCGTCTCGCGTGCGAGGTCCAGGGCTCGGAAGGAGAGGCCACCCTCCGCCGCGATCGCCTCTTCGAGTGCGGGACCATAGAACGGCGGATAGAAGGCGAGACGGCCCGCCACGTGATCCACCGCCGACTCGAGCGGATCTTTCTCGATCTCCACCTGGGGCGGCGTCCGGCGGAAGTTCGGGAACGCGAGCTGGGGCGGGTGGAGCAGGAGATGAGTGATCTCGTGCCAGGCCGTGAAGAGCGCGCGCGCTGCCCTTTCGCCTCGGGCGTCGATGACGGCGAGATAGCGAAATAGCCGCGGGTCCCAGTCGTCTCGCTCGAGTGCCAATCCTTCAGTCGTGCTGTTCAGGAACTCGTGCCGAAGTCGCTGCCGGAGCGCCGGGTGGAACCCTTCGTGCTCATCGGCGATTCGCTCCACATCTGCATCGGTCCGGATCACCTCGATCTTGAGTCTCAGCTTGTTGGCCACCACCAGGCGGAGCGCTTCGAGGTCGCCCACCGGGAAATCGGCGATGATCTGAGCGACCCGGTTCAAAGCGAACTCCCGGAGTTTGGTCAGGCCGTCGCCGCGACCGGTGCAGCCGAGCTCACGGGCAAGCTTGAGAATCGCCGGGTGGCGCGCCAAGGCGACCATCAACCGAACAGCCGGTCATAAAGGGCGAACCACTCCTCCTTAGTGAGCCGGCGCTGCGGATCATCGGCATCGGGCCCCTGGCTCCGGCGAGCGACGACGAGCTGGCGGGCCTTGAGCAGATCGCGGGCCTCACCCAGTGACCAGCGGCGCTCCTCGGCGGCTTCGGCGAGCTCTGGTGGGATCACCAGAGGCGGTCGGGGACGGGGAGCGTCAAGCTCACCCTTCACCAAGTAGTCGAGCGACGTCCCCAGCGCATCAGCCAAGCGCAGGAGCGCGTCCGATCCCAGCCCCCGCCTGTCGTTCTCCAACTCGCTCAGGAACGTGACGCTCAAGCCAGCGCGCTCGGCGAGCTGCTTTTGTGTCCAGCCACGCTCATCCCGGCAATCAGCAATTCGCCGACCGAGGGTGGCCGGAAGAGACGGGTCCATGGGCCCTTGTTTGTTAGTTGAAGCGCTATTAACTTACACTAACCTGTAAGTATGGCAGAGCTGCACCTGCCAAGATGTGGCGTGGAGCACCGGTACGCAAGCAGTTGGTCGACCCTCACCGTGGAACGCGCCACGGGCCTCGAGGAAGGGAACGGCGGGCCCACAAGCCCGGCGGAGGAACGGCGGAGAATGACCGGCAGGACCAAGTGACGATCAGAAACAACGACACGGAATCGGCCGTCACGGGACAATGACCAAGGAGTCCGGCATGAGCGTCGAGCAGAAGGCGGGACCCAAGTACTTCCTCGATATCGAGGGCAACCAGAAGCCGTGGGATCGGGACACCATCACCACCGAGGAGATCGTCGCGCTCGGCGGCTGGGACGCGTCGCAGGGCGCGATTCTGATCGACAAGGACAGCAACGAGCGCACCCTGCAGCCGGGCGAGGTGGTCGAGATCAAGCCGGGACAGGGGTTTTCCAAGAAGGTCCGCTTCAAACGGGGCTGACCGGTGGAGGAGCGCATCCAGCAGGAGCTCCGGCTCCTCTACAGCCGGTTCCGGGACCTGGAATACGTCGCCCAAGGGCAGTGGGTCCGGATCCCCGGATACCCACTGCCCGAGGGTTGGAGTCAAGGGGTGACCGACGTGGCGTTTCAGATTCTCACCGGCTTTCCGGGCACGCCGCCCTACGGCATCTACACGCCCGCCGGGCTGACCTTCAACGGCCAGAGGCCGGACAACTACAACGAGCCGGCGGGGACGCCGCTACCCTTCGGCGGCACGTGGGGAATCTTCTCCTGGACACCGGCCGACGGCGAGTGGCGGGCAACAGGCGATCCCGCCACCGGGTCGAACTTGCTCAACTGGGTCGTGGGGTTCGCCAACCGGTTCAGGGAGGGTAAATGACCGACCGTAGACT
>JBOHSB010000308.1:0-19019 GCA_050733015.1 Gemmatimonadales bacterium | reverse complement strand
GTCTTCTCCCGGGCGGTGTGGCGGCTCGGGCGGGAGAAGGGGGTCGCGACGCCGGTGCACGACTTCCTGTACCGCTCGCTCCTGCCGCGGGGCACGGCGCCCGTGCCTCGGGTCAAGCCGTGCCTATGGGCAGCTCTAGCGGGGGGGCTCCGATAGACCAGCGCGAGCAGATCCCGCTCGAGCTGGAGCCGCAGCGCCGACTTGATGTCCATGACCGGCGTGGTGCTGAGACCGAAAATGAGAGCGCGCATGGTTCAATCTCCAAGGGAACCTGTAGGACCAGGCGTCCGGGACCGAGCCCCGCGCGCCGCGCGGGAAATCGGTTCACAAGGCCGGCCGACTATTATCTTGGGCGCGCGATTTGGCGCCTCGGTTGCTAGACGCCCCGTATGCCGCCAAAAATTCCCGGGAATAGACAGGTGAGCCGATCTTGGCCACCGCGCCGCCCAGCCGTGACCCTGCTCGCCAGTCTTCCCTCCCCTCCGCTTTCTCCCCGCCTGCGTCTACCTGACCCCGAAAGACAGCGGGAATAGATCGCCGGCCCCCGCAGTCTCCCGTGGTGCACGGCCGATCCACGACGCCGTTCACGAGGAACCACATCGGATGCGAAAGGGGTAACCGCGTGAGTAAGCATTGGCTGGCTCCCATGGCACTGGCTCTGCTGTGTGCAGGGAGCGGCTGGAATACGACCGCATCGGCCCAGGATGCGGACGCACAAGACAACAAGCTGGTCTTCGCCGTAGTGGTGAACCAGATCTTCAATCAGGGCAAGCTCGCCCTGGTAGGCGACTTCATGGCCAAGGACGTAACCATCAACGGCGTGCCGCTTGGCCGCGATGGCTACAAGGCCCTGGTCAAGGATCTCCGCACGACCGAGCCGGACCTCAAGCTTACGGTGGACGATGTCGTGACCCAGGGCGACCGCGTCATCGGGCACGTGACCCAAACGGGCGGCGGTGCCTCGGAACGTCGCATCATCCTCCTCAGGATCGACGACGGCCTGGTGCAGGAGCACTGGAGCTGGCCCGCCCAGCCCGGGTTGCCCGGCCCGTTCCACGGCCTCGAAGGCACGCGGCTTCCAGCCATTCCGGCCGCGCCCGAGATGCCGAGCGTGATCCCGCCCGGCGCGCTCACGAACCTGCCCGGGCTGGAGCCGTCGCTCTCGGACCTTGGCGCCGGGGCGGCACGACAGCCCGCTGCGTCGGCGAGCTGAAGGGCGATATCGAATCCCACCCCCCAGATCCGCCGGGTGCCATGACGGACGCGGCGGGTCTCCCACCCTCCCGTCGCCCGTTCCGCATCGCTCGGCCGGATTGATTCAGCTCGGCATCCGTCTCGAGCGCCGCCCCGATAGACGGCACGCCCCCACCGATCCATTCCGCTTCAGCCGGGCCGCGTCGGCGGAAGGAATAGATCCCGCGCTGGCCTGGTCTATCGCACAGAAGGACCAGGGCACGGCGCAATTCACGGAGGAACGGTCGCGATGAGGATGGGGCTCGCAGGACTGCTCGGGGTCGTTTTCGCCGCGCTCTACGTATGGGGAGAGAGTTGGCCGGTATGCTGAGCTGCGACTACAACGGGTGGACCGATGCGCCCGAGGACGAACGCGAAGGGCTGGACCGCTACCTCTCCGGCGTCGTTCGCCGCCCCCTGACCCCGGTCCTGCTCCACCTGCTCGAGCTCGCGATGGGGGCGCTGTTCCTCTATTTGGGCGGCGCCAAGCTCCTGGGATTGCCGGCGGCGGTGCGACTCTTTCATGACATCGGCTGGGGCCAATGGTTCCGGTACGTCACCGGGGTGGTCGAGCTGACGGGAGGCCTGTTGCTCGTCGTTCCCCGGCTGGCGGGGGCCTCGGCGCTCCTCCTCATGACGGTCATGGTGGTCGCCACGGGGATCGAGCTGTTCGTGCTGCACCGTCCGCCGGTGGCGGCGACAGCGTGCCTGTGCGCGCACGGTATCATCGCGTGGAACCGGCGGGCACAAACCCGGCGGCTGTTGGCGCACAGACCGCATCGGCCGCCTCGCCCGGTTACCGTGGCGTGACCCGGGAAGCGGGACCGACACCAATCTTCAACGAGGCACTTTCACGAAACTGGTCAACTCGGTTAGGTCTTGTCCCATCGCATCTGCCATGATCCCCAACTCTTCTGTCGGGGAATTGAGGCGATTGACCCAGACCGTCGGGTAACCAAACCACTTGGCCCCCGCTACATCCCAGCCTGCAAACGCCGCAAAAACAATCTCTGCGCGCCGGAGCTTGAACGCATCAATCCCCATCTGATACGCACGAGGATCGGGTTTATACGTTCGTATCCGATCAGTGCTCAGAACGTGCTCAAAAACGCCATCCAGGCCAGCGTTCTTGATGCCGCCCTCCAGCATTGCCGTCGTCATGTTGGACAGAAGTGCGAGCCGGATGCCGGCCCCCTCAAGGCATTGAGTGCGGAGGCAACATCGGGCCAAGCCTTGAGCCCTAAGAGTGCGTTTCAATACCAGGGAGCTAAGTTGAGACTACCCTTGGTTGCGGTAGTGTCAGTATGGCCTGGATGGTGCCGGACGAGCTGTGGGCGCTCGTGGCGCCCCTGCTCCCGCCGCCGCCCTCCCATGCCCGCGGAGGGCGGCCCCGGATTCCCGATCGCAAAGCGTTCGCGGGCATTCTCTTCATCCTGCGAAGCGGCTGCCCCTGGTCGCTCCTCCCGCCGAGCTCGGCTGCGGCAGCGGGAGCACCTGCTGGCGCCGGCTGCGCGACTGGCAGGCGGCGGGCGTGTGGCGACGACTCGAACGGCTGCTGCTCCAGCGCCTGAGTGATGCCGACCAGATCGACTGGTCGCGGGCCAGCGTCGACTCGACCAGCGTGCCGGCAAAAAGGGGGGCCAAGCGACCGGGCCGAATCCAACGGATCGCGGCAAGGCGAGCTCGAAACGCCATCTGGTGGTCGATGGCCAGGGCGTCCCGCTGGCCACGCTCCTGACGGCGGCCAATGTGAACGACTCGGTGGTCTTCGAGCAGGTGCTCGAGGCGATTCCGCCGCTCAAGCGCCCCTTTGGCCAGCCTGGTCGCCCGCGCTGGCGGCCGGGGAAGGTGCACGAGGACAAGGCCTATGACACCTCCCGATGCCGGCGCTACTGCTGGCAGCACCACATGGGCTGCCGGATTGCGCGGATTGGGATCGAGTCCAGCGAGCGGCTCGGGCGCCACCGCTGGCGGGTGGAGCGGACCGGCGCGTGGTATAACCGGTTCCGGCGGTTGCGAGTGCGCGACGAGCGGCGCGCCGATCTGCATCAGGCGTTCATCTCCCTCGCCACGGCCTGGATCCTGTTCATCCGCCTCTACCCACGGTATTGAAATGCACTCTTAGGCACACGATCGGCATGTCATCTCACACCGGGGAGCGATATATGCGAGCCCTAACCTCGCGGAGCGTCGTGGGGAGCGCCCTACTCGCCCTCATGGCATGCACTGATGGCAGCTTTGCCCCGACGGTTGAGACGGTGGCTGGGACCTACGCCGCTGATGTGTTCACTCTTACCTCATCCGCCGGGACCTCCGACCTGCTGGCCTCAGGAGCCGAGGTATCAGCCGTCCTCAAATCGGATGGGACCACGACCGGGCGACTCTTCGTGCCTGGGGGCGGGGAGAATGGCGAGAATCTCGACGAGGACTTGGCCGGAACCTGGAGCCTCCTCAATGGGAAGGTGACCTTCGATCAGGCGGCGGACACGTTCATTCGCGACGCAGCCTTTATAGCGACGAGGGACCGTCTGACAACCGACGGCACCTTCGGCGAGGAGACGATCCTCCTCGTGCTCACGAAGGCCAACTAATTCGCCACATCGGTGCCTAAGAAGCGCATGCAGCCGACAAGTGCGTCCGAGCGGAACTGCTCACCGCATCCGGTCGGTGCCCGTCAATGGAACGTAGGATAGTGCAGGGCGGGCGAGTCGCTTGCAGCTAATGCGCAGGTCGTTAGGCCGCGGCAAGCGGCCAAGCGGTCTTTCGCCGACGGGCCGCTGCATCGAGCGTGCTCCCTAGTGTGGCATCAGCGCAAGGCATTCATTGCACCGTCGATGCGCTTGCCCTCCTCAGGAACCGCCGCGCCGCGGCCAGCTCAGGTCGATCGTGATCGGCTCGTTTCCACAGTGCCAGCAACTCAGTATACCGCTGGATCGCGGTCTGTCGGTCGCCAAGCGCCTCGGCAGCGCGGGCGATCCCGTAGACCGCTTTGGGGCGTCCCGGCGTGCGTCTCAGGGTCTCCTCGAAGTGTCTCCGAGCATCCGCCGGCCGATGCAGCTCCAGCAGCATCACCCCGTAGAGTTCATGGGCAGGAATAATTGGGTACGGCGGCTGCGAGAGCGCGAAGATCGAGTCTTCGAGAGCCGTGGCCTCCTCCAGCTTGGCGAGCGCATCCGCCGTGTCCCCTTCGGCCTGCGCCGCGACCGCCTGGGCTTCTGCCGCCTGTATCATGATGATCCGTTGAGCAAAGGGATGCCGGTCGGGCTGAGCCACCAGGGCAACGATGACCCCGGCGGCGGCCTTCGCCGCGGCGGCGTCGCCCCGTTGCGCTGCGGCCATGCCGTCGAGCTGCGCCTTCATCGCGACGAAGTCGCGTGAGGGCGCGACGAGCGGCACCGTCGCCACCTTCTCCCACGCGCCGGCCTCCACGATGTATCGCGCCACCATGTCGAAGTAGCCGTAGGCCACGCGGTCCGGTAACGCGTAGATCGTCCGGCCCCGCACGTGTCTGGCCTCGAGGTCGGGGTGATCGGGTGCGGTCGTCTTGTTGGGCAAGGCCTGATACTGCTGCCGAATGATATCCGTCGTCCGCCAGGCGTCTCTGAAGCGGCCCTGTTGGAGGTAGGCGTACTGCAAGTAGTTCAGCGAATGAAAATCGCGGTATTCGCCGCCTTCTCCGGCGCGCTTGACATCCATTTCGGAACTGCGCCACGCGTTCTCGTTGGCCGCCGCCGACTCCTCCCAGTAGCCCAGCCTGGTGAAGATGTGAGACGGCATGTGCTGCGCGTGAGGGACTGCAGGGGCGGCCTTGGCATAGGCACGTGCCGCGGCAAGCCCGGTGGCCGCGTGTGATGGATCGTCGTATACGTGGATGAGATAGTGCAGCACCCCCGGATGCTGCGGATTGTGGGCATAGACCTCCTCGAACAGAGTGGCGGCAATGGCCTGTTGCTCGAACCCCGTGGTTCCCTCCTTGATCGTCCCCAAGATTGAGAGCCCGTAGAAGAGCTTGCTGTTTTCATCGGGATAGCGCTCGTGCAGCGTCCGCATCGTGTCGCGGTAGGCCGCGTCGCGCGCTGCCTTGGGGCTGGCTCCCGCATCGCGGTAGAGGGCGGCTGTCGCCTCGAGGTACAGGCGCTCGCGGCCGGTATCGGGCACCGTCCGCATTCCTTCCTGCACTAGGGCCCAGGCGGCGGCGAGATCCTTCGGGGTCGGCGCGTCCCAGAAGGGGTGATTGTACGTCATCGCGGCACCCCAGTAGGCCAGCCCGCAGCCCGGGTCGCGGCGGAGGACCGCCGTAAAGCCGTCCAAGGCGCGGGCGTACCAGAAATTGTGCAGGAGGGCAAGCGCCTCATCAAAGTCACCGGAGACCGCGGGGGCGCAGGAGGTCTCCATGTGCACTTGCCCGAATCCATGCCCGTGCTGAGCGGCTGATTGAGCAGTCGGAAGCAGCAGCAGGAGCGAAAGCGCGAGTGCGCCCTTCATGTCGCCTTAAGACTTATGAGATGTCTTCGCAAAGAACGGTGTGAGAATTTGCTCCACGTTCTTGCTCTTACACTTGGGGCAGGGCGAATGCCTCTCGCCATGCTTCGCAAGCGGCTCAACTCGATCAAACACGTGGTGGCAGTCGCGGCAACGATATTCGTAGGTAGGCATGCGGCCCTCCATATCCAACCGAGCGCAGGGCGAGTTTGGTGCTCACCTCTGTCGGCCCGGACTAGGTAGAGTTCAAGCTAGCCTGCTGCCCCGACTGCGTCCATCGCGCGGCTCGCTGCTTAACCCGCGCATCCAGCCGACAAGCGCGTCCAAGTCGAGCCTGGCCGAGATTGCCCAACGGCTCCGAAGGTGCGCTACACGTGGATCGAGTTCGGGAACATTCAATCGAACGTCGGCATCTGCACCCTGACGAAGCAATAGCGCATGACCGCCATGCTCTCAGGCCTCACCGAGGCCCACCTTCGCGGCTCGCTCTCCGAACTCCGCCGCATCGCCGCGCTGGACGACGCTGCAGCCCTAGCCGCGCTCGACACGTTCGCGTGGGGGTTGAGCGAGGCGATCGCCGACGCCAGCGAGGCAGGACCTGACACCGACGACTGGCTCGGGCAGAGCAGGGAAGAGCGAGCCGCGCGATTCCAGCAGGAGCTCGCCCAAGCCCGAACCGCGCTCGAGTACCCGGCCGGCATTCGACCGTTCGACGGCATGCACCTGCGGAACTCGACTGGCATCTACTACAATGACACGGCCCGGCGGGAAGCGTTGGCCGTGGCGGACGAGCTGGACGTCGCCTATGCTGGCGCCGAGCTCGCCCGGGCGCTCACCGTCCAGGTCGGCAGCACGGCCAGCCTCCCCAAGTATTTCCGCCTGATCGACATCGCCATCGCCTTCCTTCAGGATCGCGACGATCTGGGACTCGGTGAAGCGGGACTTCCGCATAGTGCCTCCTTCGCACCCGGAAGTCTAACTCTGACTGTCTGCCTGGTGGGGGAGCTTACGTTCCGCTAAGTACAATTCATGAGTCTGCGACAACTACCGAGCCCAGGAAAACGCGACAACGACCCGTGAAATACCCCAAGCGATTGATCGAAGTTGATCTGCCCATCAAGCGGATCTCGGCCCATGCTCGGCGGGAGAAGTCAATTCGGCCCATGAAGGAGCAGCGGGATGGTGTAGAGAATGGAATGAAACTCTGGGACAAACACATCGAGACGCTCCACTTCATATACAGCAATCTTACTTTAGGAACTGATGCACCTGAAGTTGAGAGAATGATCGCCATTGTCCAAGTGGCTTCGGATAACCTCAAGAAAGCCAATAAGGGTTACTCATCCGTTTTGCATATACTCGAAACTACTAACGAGTTGATGAAGACCAGATTAGCTGAGACGGATGAGAAGATAAGGCAAATTAACATCGATTTTGAGAGAGCAATAGAGAAACTAAAGCTGCCATCATCTCAGGATGGCGCCTAACTACGCGTTGAAGCTGGCGCCGCAGCTTAACGCTATTCGTTAGGCCCTCTTCAACGCGGACCTGGTGTCGAAAAACGTTTTCGGTAGGAGGTGGATATGCCGCTCCGTGGGAAAAGTGCTCTCATCACCGGAAGCTCGCGTGGTATTGGCAGGGGGATCGCGCTGAAGCTGGCAGAGCACGGCGTCAAGACTGCCATTCACTATTACACGCAGGAAGAAGCTGCCAACGAGACCCTGGCGAAAGTCCGGGCGTGGGGCGCTGATGGGTTCCTGGTGCGGGCCGACGTGACACGTCCCGAGGAGATCCGCTCGATGTTCGACCGCGTCCAGAAGGAGTTCGGGACGCTGGACATCTTTGTGAGTAACGCACGGCCGGAGCTCGCCGCGTTCTACCGGCCCCCGATGGATCTCACCCTGGAGCACTGGCGCGCGGCGCTCGATTCCCAGGCCCAGGCCTTCCTGCTCGGGGTTCAGGCGGCCGCGCCGCTCATGCCGGACGGCGGGCGGATCATCGCCATCAGCTATTCGCCCAGCGGCCTCACCGGCAGTTGGCAACCCTGGGCGGCCATGGGCGCCGCTAAAGCAGCGCAGGATGCGCTGGTCCGTTACTTTGCGGTCGCCCTGGGCAAGCGCGGCATCACCGTGAACGTGATTAGCCCCGGCGCCACGGAGGACAGTGTGGTGGGCCGCCTGCCGACAGAGGTGTTCCAGGCCATCAAAGCCTGGCACGAGAGCGGCTGGACGCCGATGGGACGGGTGGGCACACCAGCAGACGTTGGGAACGCCGTACTGCTGGTGTGCATGGACGAAGCGGGCTTTATCACGGGGCAAACGCTCCACGTGGATGGCGGCGCGTCCATCATGGACCCCGTGTTTCCCCTCGAGATTCAGCGGGGGTAAAGGCGCGTCTGAAGGCGTCACGGCTCTCCTCACCCGTCCTTGCACGCTGGGGCGACCGGAACTTGGCCTAACTTCGCATGCAGCCGACGGCGCACCTGGCTGCTCGCCGCGGCTGATGCGCAGCGTTAGGCGGCGCCAACGACGCTGGTGTGCGGGGCACTCCGGCCGGCCTTCACCTTGGAACGACGGGCGCTTACAAGGTAGATCTCATCCGCGCACGCCGGACGATCGCTCGAATCACGCGAGGGCTGTTCAGAAAGGAGATGGCCGAGCGTCTCCCGCTCTACCCGATCGAAATATTCGCCAACGACGAAAAGGGGTGCTCGGACAACCTGATCGAGTTGACCTTCGCCGCGAGATAGCCTGGTCTGGCTGGATGCCCGGCTTCTGCCGGGCCTCGCAATGAGGCCCTGGCGTTCGGCGGTTCTCTACCGTAAGGTTGCGTTGGTCATCGAGGCATGGCCCCGTAAAGATGTTCTTGCCATCAGCCATCGGGGTGTGGGACCATGGAGTGTCATTTTCGAGGCGGGCCGCGATCTGGTGTTGCGCGCGGCCCTGCAGGCACCAGCGGACACTCGCGCGCGCTTCGACGTCACCATCCGCACCGAGACTCAATCTCGTGACGTTGGGAGCCGAAAACTCATGGGCGTAGAAGATGCTCAGGTTAGGATTCCGGAGTTGCCCGATGAATCAGAACTGGTCTTTGCCCTCGAAGTCGTGGGCCGCGCACGGAGCTCGTTCTCTCTGCGGCTCGCCATTCTCCAAGAAGGCAGCGCCCTCGTCGATGAAGAGCTCAGCGGTACCCTCGCCGATGGAAGCTACCAGATTGAACGCCGCTTTCTCCTCCAAACCATCCAGTCGGCTGAACATATCGACTACATAATTCCTCCGGGCCAACATGCCTCGCCGCCGGAGCGTCCTCCCGTCCGCCCTCGAGAGTCCACCAACAAGCGCCTGAATCGGGCCAAGCCACCTCGCGCTGGCGAACCTGCCCGGGCTGGAGCCGTCGCCCTCGGACCTTGGCGTCGGGGCGGCACGACAGCCCGCTGCGTCGGCGGGAGGAACAGATCCCGCGCTGACCCTGGGCGACGAGATGGTGGGGTGGACGAGCGGCATGCGGGCTGAGCGAGCGGCATGTGCCAGCCGTGGGTCCGACTACGCCCGATTCCGCTCGTAGATCAAGTTCCGCGGCGCGAACCACCATTGCAGCTGACGCCGGATGGGCCGGCCCCCATTCACCCGCGGGTCGAGCCGGTCGCTCTGCAGGGTGGCCTGCACCCGTAGCCCGGCGATGTCGTCGTAATCGTTGCCGGGATTCCCATCGGTGCCGTTGTCGGCCTCGACCGCCTCGGTACCGTCGGTGAAGACCAGCCTCGCGGAGAGTGCCCCGACTCCTGTGGCGAGGACCTCGCCCTGGGGTGTGAGGTCGGGATTGAGCCGGGTGGCGCGGCGCAACTGTCCGGCGTCGTCGCGGTAATAGATGACGGCGCCGAGTCGCTGGATGAACGTGCTGGCCGGCGTGATCGCCAGCCCCTGGATGCCGGAGGCGTGGTGCAGCAGGGTCGGGGCGTTGGTGAACTGGACCCGATACCCTCCCTTGGTCGGGTCGACGGCCGTCACGTAGATCAGGCGGCGGATGTTGCTCACTTGCACCCGGGCCAGATCGCCGACCGAGAGCTCCGGGACGGCGCCGCCGGTCTGGATCTCGAGACAGGCCGGGCCGCATTCGCCGGTGGGAAAGTTGGTTTGGCTGAGCGGATACTGGCCCGGCGCGGTCGGGGTGTACGGAACGCGGAGGATGGCGATCGTATCGCCCCACACCGCCAGCGCGCCGAAGTCCACCGAGGACGACAGGTCGACGCCGGTTTCCTGGACGTCGCGCTGGAGCGTCACGGCGATGTAGCGCGCGTTCCGGGTGACGCCATCGCGGAGCGTGGCTCCTCGAACGCTCTGCCACGTGGTCGCGGTCAGGGCCATCGACGTGGCGAGCACTAACAGCCCGATGGTGAGGGCCAGAATGAGCTCGAGCAGGGTGAAACCCGCTCGCGCGTGCCGGCGCGGGGTCGTCATGGCGTCCGCCGATACAGGAGCGCCACCAGCTCGATGGGGACCGGCCCGCGGGGGTAGGCTACGATGACCTGCAGGCGGACCAGGTTGGTCTGGTCCAGGGTGACCACGGTGGATCGCTGGTAGGGGCCGCTCGCCGACGGCTGGCCATCGGCGTCCACGGCGACCGGCGCCTCCGAGGCGAGCTGGGCGGGATCGACGCCGCGTAGCTGCTCGAGGTATCCGGTCGCGACGGCGAGCGCCACCGACCGGTTGGATACACCGCTCTCGGCCGCAGCGAGCAAGCCCTGCGTGCGCGCGAGCGCCACCAGCCCGATGGTCAGCATCATGACCGCCAGGAGGACCGAGATCAGCGTGAAGCCCCGCTCGTTGCGCGCCCTCGTCATTGCCAGGTCCCTCCGCCCCGGTACACCCAGGACTGAATGCCCGCGGCCGCGCTGATCGAGACCGCGGCGACGGCCGTGGTATCGGTGGCCGATCTGAAGTACACGACGCCGCGCGTGCCGAGGGGGGTCGTCAGTCCGCGCGCGTCGAAGTCCACCCGGCTGTTGGGCAGGGTGACGCTCCCCCCGCCGGCGAACCCGGGAAGATCGGGTGCGGTACCGCGCCCGAACCGGATGTCCTGGTCGAGGTCGCGGCTGCGGAAGACCTCGAGCGCCGCGGTTTCCGCAGCCGACTGCGACAGCGCCCCATCCCGGTCGGTGTCGAGATACCCCGAATAGGTGCCACCCGCCGCGTCCAAGGCGAGCCGCGCGACGCTCCGCGTCGCGAGGGCGCGGGAGCGGACCGCCTCGAGGTCGTGCGCCAGCTGATCGGCCGCCTGCCGCGCCTTGGTGGACTGCGAGACGCGGAAGCGTGGCACCACGATGGACAGCATGATCCCGATCAGCACCACCACGATCAAGACTTCGATCAGGCTGAACCCGCGCCGGGGGCCCCGCATCGTCGCGCGCATCAGTAGACCGGCCGGAAGGCGATTTGGCTGACGGTCGCCGTCACCGGCGTGCCCGGCGGCAGCTGGGTCGGGTCGCGAAAGCGGGTGTCGAACTGCCAGTCGCGGGACGGCGGGTCGTAGTAGTGGCGCCAGCTCCACTCGTTCCGGCTGGCCGCCTGGCTCTGGAACAGCGAGACCAGGGAGCCCCGGTAGTGCATCTGCACGCCACTCCAGCGCTCGAGGAAGCGCGGGAAGTTCTCCAGGCCGCCGCCGTAGTGCTGGCCCGCGCAGCCGACCACCTGATAGTCGCACGGGGTCGCGGAGTGCCCGGCCGCAATGGCCGCAAACACCCACATCTCGCCGGTGGACGCGGTCGGGTTGGCCGGGAAGGCCGCATGCGCCCCGTCGTTCCACCCGGCGGAGAGGAACGTCACCGCGTCACTCAGGATCGCGGCCGGCTGCCACACGCCGCTGTTGTAGTCTCCCTGCACGTAGACCGGCCGATCCGTGGCGACGGTCAAGGGGTACTGCAGCGAGCTGCCGTTGACCAGGCGCACGGCCGGGTAGTCGGAGGTGGGGAAGCCCGGGTTGGCGTTGGTGAACGTGACGTACAGGATGTCCACCCGGCGGCCGGCGGCGTTGGCGGCGATCCAGTTCTCCAGCGCGCCGACGTCGATGTCGAGCAGGTCGACCCCGATGTCCTCCCGGCCCTCCAGGAACGCGTCCGGCTTCCCGCTGAAGATGAGCGGACACGCGGCCACGTCGGGCGTCTGGCGGCCGTTGGGGCGGGCCAGGTACTGGAGGGCACCCGGACCCACGCAGACCGCGGCGAGCTGATTCAGATCCACCGTGACGTGGAAGTCGGCCAGCCACGATTCCTTGACCTGACGCACGTCGGCCGCGTCGCCCCCGGCCCGCGGGCGCACCAGCTCGATGGCAGGCATCCCGGCCGGAAGCGGAAGACGGAGTGGCGTGACCCCGTGCGCGGAGGTCATGAGGCGGCCGTCGAAGCTGGCCTGGCTGGCGGCGCGGAAGTCGTTCGGCACCGGCTTGGTCCGGCTATCGAACGTCAGGTTCACGGGCACGGCGCCGGCGTTGTTGATCCACACGCCGTTCCGTCGGTCGGCATAGGCCTTCCGGTCCCAATAGACGTTGCCAGGCGTCGTGATCAGGTCCTGGAAGAACGTGTTGTCGGACGAAAGGTAGAGGTTGCCGTTGGTGTGCACCCATCCGGCAAAGGTCATGGGCGGACCGTTGTGAATCTCCAGGTCCTCCTCATAGAACACACCGAACTGGAAGAGGGGAATCGACTGCGCGTTCACCGAGACCACCGCATCGGCGCGGTTGGCCCTCGGATCTTCCGCGTGCACCGTGATGTCGAGCTGCTGGTTCAGCCCGAACAGCCCGGTATAGGGTCCGCTCGCGATGGTCTTGGGAACCGGGGCGCCGACGCGCGCGCCCCTGACGGTGACATTGAAGCCTGCGATGGCGGGAGGCGTGAGCGCCGCGAGCTCGGCGTCGGAGATCGAGCCGTCCTTGATGTCGCCTTCGAGCTGCGACATCACGTGGTCGGCCCCGGACTCCGCCGCATATGTGGCACGAGCGCCACGATAGTCCACCCCCGAGCTGCGCTGGACCATCATCGTGGCCGCGAGGCCCGCGCTGATGAGCACGGTCAGGAGGATCAGCAGCATGAGCGTCGCCTCGAGGGCGAAGCCCGAACGGCCCGAGAGCGGGTTCCGGCGTCCGATCGACATGTGTCCTCCAGGCGGCTGGGCTGTCTCGGAGAGACCCCTGGCTCTGCGTACCGCCGTCGCCGGCGGGTTGCTCTGGGCTGGAGAATGAGGCCCGGCAGACAGCGGCCGACCTCGTGAAGGCCACCCGTGTCGAGTAGCCTTGCGTTCAACTCTTGTGCGGCGGCGGCGGGTCCGCAATCCTCAAGTTTCAGTCGGTGTACAGGTACTGTTCACTCTGAACGCAGGAACTGGCGCGAACGCAAATCCTGGCGCACTTGGGAAGCGGGACTGCTCCAAGCTGCGGCGAGCATCCGATCAGTCAGGGGAGCGCACCTTCGACGATGCTGAGGGGGGACAGGGTGGGTACGACCCTTGTCATTCGTAGACCGGCGGCAGCAAACAACTGCTCAAACTCTGCTTGGGTCCGCTCACGGCCGCCATTCATGACCAGCATGTTCAAGTCCAGCAATGTGCTGAACGAGCCTTCATCTCCGGCGGGAACCACGCATTCGACGACCAGGACTCTGGCCGTCCGCGCCATGGAAGCGCGACAGTTCGCGAGAATGGTCACGGCGCGCTCATCGTCCCAGTCGTGAACCACACCGCTCAGCAGGTATCCGTCCGCCCCCGGCGGCACCGCCTCCAGAAAATTGCCGGGGACCAGAGAGCGGCGGTCGGCACCTGTGGCCGCCTCCAGATGCCGTTCGGCAGCGGCAATCACGGCAGGCGTGTCGAACAGGGTTCCGTGCATGGCCGGATACATCCGCATGATGCTGGTCAGGAGCGCTCCGCATCCCCCTCCGAGGTCAACCAGCCAGCCGGTATCCGAGAAGTCGTACGCCAGGAGGACCGCGTGCGCTACGAGGGTCGAGAAATCGGTCATCGCCGCATTGAACGTATTGCCGGCCTCGAGGTCGCGTCCCAGATAATCGAACAGGGGTGCCCCGAAGGCCGTCTGGAAGGCTGACCTGCCCGTTCTCACGCTCTCCAGCAGATGCCCCCACGCGGCATAGTGCATGTCGCCCAGCGTGAGCACCATCGCGCGCAACGACCCGGGAACCCCCGACACGAGAGGCCTCCCCGGCGCGGCCAGCGTGAACTGGTCGGTGCCCGCGGTGCGCAGGAGTCCGATCGTGCACAGGGCCCGCAACAACCGGTACAGCGCCCTTTCGTCGGCTCCCGTCTCGGTCGCGATCTCCCGGCACGACTTCGGGCCCTGCTTGAGCACATCGGCGACGCCCAGCGCCGCCGCCACATAAACCGCCTGGGAGATCCAGTAGCTCGTGGCCATCTGAAACAGCGCCGGCGGCCGACCGGATTGTCCTGCTCCGCCGCGGCTCAGGGACAACCCCCGGAGGAGCACGTCCCTGAACTCCCCCCAGCGGCCACGCCGGATGCTGCTCGTCATGACCCCGAGCAGTCGCGGCGCCAGCCGCAGCAGGCGGGAGCCTACCACCGCAGCAACACGGCTTCCGCCGCCATTCCGGGGCCCAGCGCGGTCATCACGCCCCAATCACCCGGCCGGGGGTCGCCGTTCCCAACGACCTCGTCCAGCACGAACATCACGGTCGGCGATGACATGTTGCCGTAGTTCCGGAGGACGGTCCTGGCGAACCGCAGGTCGGCGTCGGTCAAACCAAGCTGTGTCTGAAGGGTGTCCAGTACCTTGCTCCCGCCGGGATGGACCACCCAGAAGCGGATATCCGATTGGCGGAGGCCGTGCCGCGCGAGCAGGGGAGTAAGCGCTCCTTGGGTGAGAGACGGGGCCCGCTCGGGAACCTCGGCCCCCAGCACGATGCGCAGCTTTCCGTTCCGCTGTGTCATGCCGACCAGCCCCAGCTGCTCGGGGTCGAGGAGCGATTGGAAGTCCACCATCCTCGGGTAGCGGCTCGCCGCCACGGAGCCGCTCGCGAGCAGGAACGCCGATGCGCCATCGGCGCAGATGGCGTTGCCGACCACGGTCTCGAGCGTGTCATCCACGTAGTAGCAGGCCGAGCAAATTTCCACGGCCAGCACCAACGCGATCCGTCCGGGATGCGCTTGGGCGAAGTCGCAAGCGCGCTGCAAGGCCGGGAGCGCACCGGCGCAGCCCAGCCCGGTCATCGAGGCGCGCTGAATGTCGGGACGCAGCCCCACCGGCTTGACCAGCCGGGTGCCGATATCCGGGCAGGCATAGCCCGTCGACGTGCACACGACCAGCAGATCCACGTCGCGGGGGGACAGGCCGGCCGCCTCGAGACCCGCGCCCACGGCCCGGCCACCGGTCGCCATGGCGCCGTCCAGGTAGCGCCGATTCAGCTCGTCGGAGGTTTCGTCCGGCCGCGGTGGCGTCTCGAAATAGAAATGCCGGTACGCGATACCGGTGTTCAGGAAGATCCGGCGAATTCGATCGCTGGTATAGCCCGCGTATTCCAGGCTCCGCTCCTGCGTGACCCGAAGAGCGGGAGTCGCCCGGCCGATCGACAGAATGCTGGTGCCGGTCGCTGGCACATGACCCTGCCCGCGACCCGCGGCCGCCCGGTAAGCCGCGCCCTGCATCGGCGCGGCGGGGGATGCGCGGCGGGCGTAGCAGACTTCGCGGGCAGGACTCACCGCACCACCATCGTGCCCGGCATCATGGTGCCGTGGACCAGGCAGTCGTACTGATAGGTGCCGGCGGTGTTGAACGTCACCCGGTACGTGTTGCCGTCGCCAGTGAGCACGGTTCCGGTGGGGAACGAGGGGCTCGCCAACGACTGGATGCCGTGCGCCGTGTTGCCCGTGTTGGTCCAGGTCCAGGTGACGCTCCCGCCTACGGCTACCGTGTCCACCGCCGGGTTGGCCGAGCCGTTGTGCGCGCTCTTCATGAAGATGTTGCCCACGATCACGGCGACGTCCCCGCTGGTCGTGCCGGTGCCGGTGCCCGTGCCGCCGCCGCCACCACCGCCGTAGCCGCCACCAGTGCCGGTGCCGCCGCTGGTCGGGCTGGTGGGGTTGCTGCCCGAGCAGGCCGCGAAAGCGACCATCAGGCCCGCCGCAAGAAGTGCTTGAATCCGCATGGGTGTGCTCCTCGTGTCAGTCTGGGGAAGACGGTGCCGACTATGCGGCACCGCGATTGTCGTCCGTGGTTCTCGGCCCTGTCAGCGACTCAGCTCGCCGCGGGGATGGAGCGCGATCGCTCCCAGTTGACGAACAGGAACCCGCCTGGCGCGTCGAACTTCGGCTGGCCCGGACCAGGTGTGATCTGCAATTGCAGCTCGTCGACCTTGTTCTTCGAGCAGTCCCAGCACGCCAGGGCATAGTCCGTATCCCGTCGAGTGTGGGAGAGCAGCATCACGTGGACGAACGCGCTGTCCGACACCAGCTCGCCGTTCCGGTACAGGTGCGCGATGGACCACAACGCCACGGCGCTGTTGATCGTGGGAACGAGCGGCGTGTGGACCCCGGTGGCGCCGTGGTAGTAGAGCCCACGGATCACGCCGCCGAACTTCGGGTGGTGCGGTACATCCGTGGTCTGCACCCGGTCGAGCACGACCTTCCAGCGGGCGCCATCGTGCGTCGTGAACTCCGCGGCGCCGTCCACCGAGTCCCGGACCGCACCCTTGTCCCAGGCACTGAAGCTGAACCTGCCCGAGATCGGCACCACGTTGTTCGAGTAGGGACCGTTCTGGATCTGCGACTCCAGTGCCTCGTGCTCTGGACCGAAGGACTTCAAGATCGGCCCGGCGCTGTCTGGGAACGGGAACGGTCCGGGGAGGATCTGGATGACGGGTCCCCCGCCGGTCACCCGGATCGGGTCAACCGGCGCGGTCGTGCCGTTCGGCTCAGCCGTGGCTTCGTGCCCGCTCATCGCCAGCTTCTCGGAGGCTGCCCCTCGTCCGTAGGCGGAGGCGGCGGCCGGGCCTGCGGCGCCGACGACCGTCAGATGGGTGTCCATGCCGAGCTTCTTGTGCGAGTCCTCGCCGACCGGGCAGTAGACCTCGTACCTCCCCGGCTTGAGGGTGAGCGTCAGGGTGGCGCTCGCACCAGGCTGGATCAGGGCGGTCTCCCGTTCGGTCCCGTTCCCTTCGACCTCGAAGGCATGCGGGATGCTCCCGCCGTTGGTGACGGTGAAGGTGACCGGTCCGGCCGGGACGCTCGCTTCCGACAGCTCAATGGCCCACTCGGACAACTTGGCGCTGAGGGGGACGGGGTCGCCGCGGCGAGCCGGCATGGCGGCGCCGAGGGCGCCAACGACCAGCAGCCCGGCAACACGGCGGGTCGCAACAATCAGGTTCTGGCTCATACACGCTCTTCCTCGTGGTAGGGTGGCAGCAGTAACGTTCGAGCGGGAGACTCCAGCCGCCCCGCGCTTATTCCGTCGGGAATAAACCGGTCGCCTGCGGAGTCCTCTCTCGGTGGCCGCCCCGCGACACACTTGAGGACCGGTCTTGGAGCCAAGAGAGCTCGAACGATTCGAAGCCGTAGTGTTGCCGCACCTGAGTGCCGCCCACCGGCTGGCGCGTTACCTGACGCAAAACGACGCCGACGCCGACGATGTCGTGCAGGAGGCTTTTCTGCGGGCCCTCAAGTATTTCGGCGGCTTCCGGGGACAGGCGGACCAGAGCTGCGCCTGGCTGCTCGCGATCGTGCGGAACACGACCCATACCTGGCGGCGCCGGCATCGCGCGGATGCATCGGCGGCGGAGTTCGACGAGACGGTGCACAGCGAGGCGATCGCCGACGAGCACCCGGGATCGGCGCTCTCCAGAACTGACTCGCGCGAAACCCTGGCGCAGGCGCTCAACCGTCTGCCACCCGAATTTCGGGAGGTGATTGTGTTGCGCGAGGTGGAGGGGTTGTCCTACAAGGAGATCAGCGAAGTGGTGGACGTGCCCGTCGGCACGGTCATGTCGCGACTCTCGCGCGCCCGCAAGCGCCTCCAGCAGGCCCTGATCGTCTCCGGCAAGGACCGTTGATATGACCCACCCGGACGTGGAAGCGCAGGTCGACGCGTACCTCGACGGCGAGCTCGCCGCGATGGATACCGTCGAGCTCGAGGCGCACCTCGCCGGCTGCGCAAGCTGCGGCCGATTCCGCGATGACCGCCTGGCACTGCGCACGGCGATCGCCGCGCAGCTCCCCAGACTCGAGGCCCCGGAGGCGTTGCGGGGGCGCGTGCGCGCGGCGCTGCGCCAAGCCGCTGCACCGAGTCGCGCCCGCCGCCTTGCGCCGCCCATGGCATGGCGCGGGCTGGCACTCGCCGCGTCGCTCGCCCTCGTCGCGGTCGGCAGCTGGCGCCTCGCGACGGAGCACACCGCGTCGGAGATCCTGACCGACGAAGTGCTCGCGAGCCACGTGCGCTCGCTCATGCCCGGCCACCTCAGCGATGTGCTGTCGACCGACCAGCACACCGTGAAGCCGTGGTTCAACGGCAAGCTGGACTTCTCGCCGCCGGTACACGATTTCTCCGGCCGCGGCTATCCGCTGCTCGGAGGTCGGCTCGACTATCTGAATGGGCGCCCGGTGGCGGCGTTGGTGTACGGCCGGCGACAGCACCTGATCAACGTATTCCTGTGGCCCGCGGCCGGGCCGGCGGGAGGCGGGGCGCCGCTGGTACGGCAGGGCTACCATCTGCTCCATTGGACGACGCCGGAGTACGCCTACTGGGTCGCCTCGGATCTCGGGATCTCGGAGTTGACCGACTTCGTGAGGCTGCTCCAGCTCGGCGACTCGGCGGCCGCCGCGTCCGAGCGATGAGGTGAAGCTGGCCGTTTTTGGCACTGGCGCCGTGGGTGCTTATTTCGGTGGCCGCCTGGCCGAGGCGGGCGAGGACGTGGCCTTCGTCGCCCGCGGCGAGGCGCTACGTGCCATCCGTGAGCGCGGCCTGCGCGTCACGAGCACCGAAGGCGATTTCGTGATCCAGCCGGCCCACGCGTCCGACGCCCCCGCCGACCTCGGCCCCACCGACGTGATCCTCCTCGGCGTCAAGGCCTGGCAGGTCTCCGAGGCGGCCCGCGCCATGGGCCCGCTGCTCGGCTCCGACACCTTCGTCGTCCCCCTCCAGAACGGCATCGAGGCCCCTACCCAGCTCGCCGCCGTCCTCGGCCCCGAGCGCGTGCTCGGCGGCCTCTGCCGCATCCTCGCCTGGGTCGCCGCCCCCGGCGAGATCCGCCACGAGGGCGTCGAGCCCTACATCGGCTTCGGCGAGCTGGCCGGGGG
>JBOHSB010000307.1:0-3967 GCA_050733015.1 Gemmatimonadales bacterium | reverse complement strand
CCCGCCTCTTCTCGTGGTTCAGGGTCTTGGCTTGCGGCGCTCAGTACCCGCCGGCGCGCACGTCGTCGCGGGCGCTGCCGAGGCCGATGCGCAGGCCGCCGGTGAAGCTGTGCGTCGGGCCGTCGAGCAGCCGGCCGACGGCGACGACGTTGCCGGCCCCGTCGGTGGCGGTCCGCTGAGACGCGGCGCTCGTGATTTGATACTGGCCGAACGCCATGAACCGGCCGACCTGGAACTGGAGGCCCCCGACGAACGTGCCGAAGCCGGCGGATCCCAGCTCGGCCGCGTCGCTCTGGAAGGCCGCGGAGCTGGTCGGGGTGGGGTTCACGACATGGATGATGCCGTAGCCGATGCCGAGGTACGGCTGCGCGGCGGCCCGGATGGGGAAGGCCATGAGCACGGCCGAGTAGCGTCGGATGTCATTGAAGGTGACCGTCTGGACGCCGCCCGCGTCGGTGTAGGAGCTCTGCTCGTTCGACCCGACCGCTTCATCGACGGACAGCATCAGCCCGGTGCGCTTGGCCACGATCAGCGCGTGGCCACCGAAGGTCGGAATGCCGCTCCGGCCCTGGGTGGGAGTCTTGAAGAACGTGACTCCGCCTTGCCCGCCGACATACCACTGGAAGTTGCCGTTCCCCGGGGCCTGGGCCGTGAGGTGGGCAGTGCCCAGGACCAGGGCCAGCGCTGCGGCCGGGATCGATCGGATGAGCGTGCGCATCACAGCCTACCTCCGTAAGGTGTCCGCGCCAGGCGGATCCTGGCGGCTGCCGTGCCCCCGTCGGCACGGTACGTCAAAATGCGGAATCTGTCGGAAATCGCGGGATCGAAGGGGGAGCGGTGACCCGGCTAACTGCTTGCTGCGTGGCAGCTTATCTAAGCCGTCGCCGAGCCGTTCCCACCCGTCGGATGGGGTGGAAGTGCAAGGTCGGGGCCATTGGGGCGAGGAGGCCGATAGGGCGATAGGGCGAACCCTATCGCCCGTTCGCCCTATCGCCTTCTCGCCCTAAATGAGCTTCAGCTCCCGCCCCACCTTCTGGAACGCCGCCAGGGCCTCGTCGAGATCATCTCGCGTGTGTGCGGCGGAGATCTGGCAGCGAACCCGCGCCTGGCCCTGGGGGACGACCGGGAAGCCGAATCCGGTCACGAATACGCCCTGGGCCAGCAGCAGATCGCTCATCCGAATCGCGGCGGCCGTCTCACCGAGAATGACCGGGATGATGGGCGTCTCGCCGGGCAGAGGCCGGAAGCCGAGCTCCAGGAGGCGCTCCCGGAAATAGCGCGCGTTTTCACGCAGAGTGCCGACCCGCTCGGGGTGGGCCTCGAGATACTCGATGCTCGCGAGCGCGCTGGCGGCCACCGTTGGCGGCAGCGCGTTGGAGAACAGCTGAGGGCGCGCGCGCTGGGTCAGGAAGTCGCACACGGCCGCCGAGCCCGCGACGAATCCGCCCGCCGCGCCCCCGAGCGCCTTACCGAGCGTCGACGTGATCATGTCCACTTCGCCCACTACGCCGTAGTGCTCGGCCGTGCCCCGGCCATGGGTGCCGAGCACACCGGTCGCATGGGAGTCGTCCACGACCAGGACGGCCTCGTGCCGGCGGCACAGCTCGATCAGGTCCGGCAATGGCGCGATGGAGCCTTCCATCGAGAACACGCCGTCGGTGATCACCATCCGGGTGCGCCGATCGCGGGCCGCGGTGAGCTTTTCCTCGAGGTCGGCCAGGTCGGCGTGGCGGTAGACCGCGGTCTGGCACTTGGTGATCGCCTTGGCGAGACGGGCCGCGTCGATGATCGAGGCGTGATTCAGCTGGTCGCTGATCACGATGTCCGACTCGCCCAGCAGGGTGGCCGGCAACGCCTCGTTGGCGTTCCAGGCGCTCACGAAGCTGAGGGACGCTCCGGTGCCGACCAGCCGCGCGCAGGCGGCCTCGAGCGCGCGGTGGACGGTGAAGGTGCCGCAGATGAACCGCACGGAGGCGGTGCCCGCGCCCCAGCGCTCGAGCCCGGCCTTGCCCGCCGTGACGACTTCGGGCTGGTTGCTCAGGCCCAGATAGTTGTTGGAGGACAGGATGATGACATCCCCCCGTCCCTCCATCCGGACCCGGGCCGCCTGTGGGCTCTCGAGGTAGTTGAGCCGCTTGTAGACGCCGTCCCGGATGAACTGCTCGAGCTCGGCCTCGAGCCGGCGGTCGAAGGAGCTGCTCATGCGCCGATCTCCAGGATCACCTTGCCGGCCTGCCCGTCCTTGATGACCTGGATGGCTTCGGCGATCGATTCGAGCGGAAAACGGTGGGTGATGACGGGGCGGGGGTCGAGCTGTCCGGCCCGAAGGAAGCGGCGCATCTCGTCCCAGGTCTCGTACATCTTGCGTCCGGTGACTCCGTAGAGCGTGAGCCCCTTGAAGATCACGTCCCGGGCGAAGTCGACCTCGGTGGTGCGGCTCGGCGTGCCCAGGAGATTGACCCGTCCGCCGAGCCGGGCCGCGGCCAAGGCCTGGGCATGACCGCTCGGGTGGCCGCTCATCTCGCACACCAGGTCCACGCCATCCCCGCCGGTGAGCTCGCGGACCCGGGCCAGGACGTCGTCAGAGCCGGGGTTGAGGGTGACGTGCGCGCCCATCTGCTGCGCGAGGGCGAGGCGCATCGGGTTGTAGTCGCTCGCGATGACCAGTGACGCGCCGGCCGCGCGGGCCACGCCCACGGCGAAACACCCGATCGGACCGCATCCGAGCACCAGCACCCGGCTCCCGGGGACCTCCGCCTCGAGCACCGTGTGCACCGCGTTGCCCAGCGGGTCCATGATGGCTCCGATCTCGGTCGGGATGCCGTCGAGCTGCATCACGTTGGACGCGGGCATCACGATGAACTCGGCGAACGCGCCGTCCCGGTCGACGCCGATGATCTGGGTGCGCTGGCACAGGTGTGCGGCGCCGAGGCGGCACTGGAGACAGTGCCCGCACACGATGTGTCCCTCGGCGGTGACCCGGTCGCCGACCGCCAACAGCCCCGCGGCCTCGGCTTCGCGGCCGAGCTGCACGATCTCGCCCGCGAACTCGTGGCCGATCACGAGGGGCGGGCGAAGGCGGTTGCTGGCCCAACTGTCCCATTCCCAGATGTGAAGGTCGGTGCCGCAGACACCGGCGTGGTGGACACGTATCAAGACGTCGCTGGGACCGCAGGAGGGAACAGGGACATCCCGGACAACCATGCCGGGGCCCGGGGCTGGCTTGACGAGTGCGCGCATCGAGGCTCGGAAAGAAGTCGGCGGAATATTAAGGGCGATAGGGCGATAGGGCGAGGTGAGAGGGCGCGAGGGCGCGAGAGGGCGCGAGAGGGCGCGAGAGGGCGCGAGGGCGCGAGCGCGTAAGCACTGTGAGGACGAGAAGGCGAGAGAACGAAAGGGCGACCGACGAGGGCGGAGAGGCCGCTCTCCCCGATGGTCCTACCGCCCGATCGCCTTATCGCCCTCTCGGCCTAAACGTACAAACACCCCCGGACCGAGGTCCGGGGGCGTTTCGGGCCGGCCGACTCGCTGGTCAGCCCTTCGGCTATCTAGGCCGCGTGCTCGGCCGGCACGTGGCGGTGCCAGTGGTCGTCGCCGACTTCCTCGTCGGCCGCCCACATGTAGGCCCAGAAGCGGACCGGCTTCGGGGCCGGCGCACCGTTCTTGATGACGATGCCGAGAGGTGAAGCCGGAACGACGAGTTGGCGAGAGCTCATGATGGCGATCCTGGTCATCCGAAGGTGACAGGGGAACGCCATGAAAAAAGGCACCTCGCGTGCCACGCGAGATGCCGGCTCAACCGATTGATGCGCTGTGGCTTGACAAATCCGTCGGGAACCCGGCCGCGTCGTTATGACGCAGTCGAGTGGCGGACCTCCGTGTTGGGCGGACACAGGGGAGCGGCCAGAACCAGTCCATCCGGCCGGCGCGCGCCGCCCGCCCGGCGGCGCCGCCGGCTGCCTTCCTC
>JBOHSB010000306.1:0-5263 GCA_050733015.1 Gemmatimonadales bacterium | reverse complement strand
CCGGGTAGGTCCCTCGCTGCGCTCGGGATGCGCTTCGCGCACTTCGCCCGAGTCGTGCACGGTGAGGATGTGGGGGTGCTGCAGCCGGGCGGCGAGCCGGATCTCGCGCTGGAAGCGCTCGGGGCCGAGCGACTGCGCGAGGTCGGGGTGGAGCACCTTGAAGGCGACGGGGCGGTCGTGCTTGAGGTCGGTGGCGAGGAAGACGGTCGCCATCCCGCCTCGGCCGAGCTCGCGGAGCAGGGCGTACTGACCAGTCAGGCCGACTTCGAGCTGCGCGCGCAGGTCGGTCACGTGAGCCCAGAGCTATGGGGGTGGTGAGCGCCGGAAAATACCCTCGGCGCGCTATGGCGGGTAGCTCGGAGTGTCCGCCCTTTGACGTGCGCAGGCGGTCGCGGTGCGTGCCGGCGCGCGGCGGGGTACCGGGAGGGCGTCGTGAAGCAGCACGGCCCCGGCGTCCTGAGCGCCGGCGCCCTCTGCTCAGCGGCCTTGCCTCACTTCGAAAACGTGAGATCCAGCTCCGGCCCCTGGTTGTCGTTGCAGAAGTCCCAGGTCAGCCACACCGTCCCGCCGTCCACCCCGCCCTGGAACTGGTCCCCCCACGCCTCCGACGTGAACTGGAGACCGTTGGCGGTCAGCTTGTAGCTCCCGTGATCGCCCGCGAACTGGGGGCCGGTCTCGTCCCGCCAGTTGAATTGCATCTGATAGGTCCCGTCCGCGCTCAGGGTCAGGCCGCCGTTGTCGATCTCGCTCGCGCCGCAGACGGGCGAGTTGATGACCGCCGGGACCGCGTTGCCGCCGGCACCCGCCAGCCGGTAGTCGCCCGCGACCTGGCCGTTGCCCCCATTCGGACCGGTCCCGCCATCGTGACCGCCGCCGCACGCGGCGGCCAGAAGCGTCAGGGACACGCACGCGGCCACGGGCCGCCATCTCCGGAACATTCCGAGCCGATGCATCTTCGTCTCCTCGTGTGTGGGTGGCCCCACCGCTGGCGGTGGGGCGGTGTCGCTTCACGAGGAGGTACGCAGGGCGGGCTGAGTCCGTCTCACGGGGCGTACGGCGAGCGAGCGGGTGTTCTTGGCAGCCGCGACACCAAATCGACCACATCATTCCCTCCCCGGTTGACCGGAGACTGACCGCGGATTGACCACCGCCTCCTAGCCTGGGAACCGATCGAGCGGCCGACCCCGCGCACCTCGCGCGCGGCGGCCCCGACGCTTCCCAGGAGAGCGCCCGTGTCCCCCACCCTGTCCCTGCATCGCCGCGCCGTCCCGGCGCTCTGGCTCCTCACCTTCCTCGCCGCGTGCGACGAGCCCACTCCTACCGGCGCCGATCGCGTTCCGGCCGCGGGCGAGGCCGACGTCGGTGGCGGCCACACGATCCGACACTACGGCACGCCGGTGCGCCTGGCGGACGGTGCCGCGCGCACCTACGTCGTGGTCAACACCGCCGATCGGGATGTGCCACTCGAAGTCGGCGTCGCCCTCAGTGAGGGCGCCATGGAGCGGCTGCCGGCGATGGGCATGGCCGGCCACGAGTCCATGGTCGTGAACCTGCTGCCCCTGCCCGCGCTGAATCCGACCCCCTACCGATTCGTCGAGCTGGACTGGAACCCGGCGGGCCACGAGCCGGCGGCCATCTACGGCGTCCCCCACTTTGACTTCCACTTCTACACCGTTTCGCGCGAGACGCGGAACTCGATCGTGCCGACCAATCCACGCTACGCCGAGGCGGCGGCGCGCCTGCCGGCGGCCGAGTTTCGTCCGCCGTTCTATCTGGACGCGGCCACGGCGACCGGCGCGCCGGCCTGGGCCGTAACAGTGCCCCAGATGGGGCTGCACTGGTTCGACCTCCGAGCGCCCGAGCTGCAGGCGGCGCTCGGCAACCCCGCCGGGTATCAGCCGTTCACCCGGACCTTCTTCAAGGGGACGTGGGACGGCCGATTCATCTTCGACGAGCCGATGATCACCCGGGCCTGGCTCATGACCAAGCGCATATCCAGCCGCGAAGGCGCGCCGGAGAAGATCATCCCGGTGCCGACGGCAGAGCGCTACGCACCGGCGGGGTACTATCCGCAGGCATACCGGGTTGCGTACGATCCGCGCGCGCGGGAGTTTCTGGTCGGGCTCACGCAGCTCGCGCCGCGGAAGTGAGGAAGCCGCTGCGCCGGGTGGTCGTGGTCGTCGCGGGTGACCTGGCCGATCCGCCCGGACCACCCCAAATTCTGCCCATGGCGACGACCACCATCGCGGCCCTGGCCTTCCTGATCGGCGTCATCGCCGGATTGCGCTCGATGACGGCACCAGCCTTCATCGCATGGGGCGCGCGCCTCGGCTGGCTGCAGCTCGGTGGAACGCCCTTGTCCTTCCTCGGCTCTGCCGTGGCGGCGTGGTTGCTGACGGCACTGGCACTCGGCGAGCTGATCGCGGACAAGCTCCCGAAGACGCCGAACCGGACCAGCGCCGGGCCGTTCGCGGGCCGGATCGTGTCGGGCGCGCTCTCCGGAGCCGCCCTCTCCGGCGCTGCCGGCGGCTCGCTAGTCGCGGGAGCGGTGCTCGGTGCGCTCGGCGCGGTGACCGGCACGTTCGGCGGATACACGACCCGGCGCCGTCTCGTTCAGGCGCTCGGCGCGCCGGACCACCTGGTGGCGCTCGCGGAGGACGTGGTGGCGGTCGGCGGGGCGCTGCTGATTCTCGTGGCCGCCCGGGGAGCCTTGCCGCGATAGCCCTCGCCGGCAGAACCGACCGGGAGTGGCCATGCGGCGTCATGGTCGCCAGATTGATGAACCCCCGCCTTCTGTCTTGGGAGTCGCCATGCCCGCCTTCACTGTCATCGCATGACTCTTCCGTCCGGCCGCTGGACCGCCGCCCACCACCTCGACCGCCGGGCCCTCGCGCGGGCCGAGTATCGCCGCACGGCCCCGGCGCTGCTCGAGCTGGATGGGCTTCGCTGCGCCGTGCGCGACCTAGGACTCGGCGGCCTCCGGGTCGAGCCCGCGCCGGGCAGCCGAGCGTGGAGCCTGGATCAGGAGGTGGGCGGGATGCTGGTGCTCAGAACCGGGCAGCGGGTCGCCGTGGATGCCCGGATCGGCCGGATCGATCGCGCCGGCCTCGCCTTCTTTCCCGACGGCGGCCAATGGCCCAGCGCGGTGGAGATCGAGGGAGAGCGCCGGGCGCTGCTGCAGCGGCACCGCGAGCGCCGGGCGGCTCCCCGGCTCCCGATTCCCGCGCCGGCAGCGGGCGCCTCAGGCCGGCACACGCTGCTCCGCGACATCAGCGCGGTAGGTCTGCGCTACGCGCTCACCAGCTACGAGTCGGCGCCGGGCGTCGGCAGCCGGATCGAAGGCGCGCTCCAGCTCGACCCCGACACCGCGATCGAGGTATGTGGGCGGGTGGTCCGGCACGCAGGACGCGACATCGCGGTGGCCTTCGATCCGCCCGGGCTCGACCCATCGGTGCTGGACTTCCTCAAGCAGCGGTTCTTTCCGGGGTAGCACCGCGGGGGAACTCGTGCGGGCCAGTCTGGCCTCGCACCCACGCTCGCGAGCCGACGCGCCACGCCATCGATCCATACCTCCGGGCAGATAGGACCCCTGCCTTTTGGCAGGGGCGGGGTTGCCCTCCGCTTCCTAGATTCGGTCCGCCGTTCCAAGCAGTCTCCACACAGCACGGTGTTCGCCTGCCGGGCCGCGCGCCGGACCACGCCGAGGTCCCGCGGGACCCGACTGCACCCGATCGTCCTCTGGAGGTCGTCTCATGATGGTCACCCTTCGCACTTCCGGCGGCTCACCGGCCGTGCTCGATGCCGACGCCGGTGAGCACCTGGCCAACCTCAGCGGCACGCTCCTGACCCCCGACTCGCCCGGCTACGACGAGGCGCGCACCATCTGGAACGCGATGATCGACCGGCGGCCCGGCCTCATCGTGCGGTGCGCCGACGCGAACGACGTCGCCCGCGCGGTGCGGTTCGCGCGCGCGCACGACCTGCTCGTCGCCGTGCGCGGTGGAGGGCACAACATCGCGGGCAACGCCGTGTGCGACGGCGGGCTCATGATCGATCTCTCGCCGATGCGCTCGGTGAAGGTGAACCCGACCGAGCGCGTCGCCCAGGTCGGCGCCGGGTGCACGCTCGGCGACGTGGATCGCACCACCCAAGGCTACGGCCTGGCCACGCCGCTCGGCGTCAACTCGACCACCGGCATCGCGGGGCTCACGCTCGGCGGCGGGTTCGGCTGGCTCAGCCGCCGGCTGGGTCTCACCATCGACAACCTGCTCTCGGCCCAGGTGGTGACGGCGGAGGGCGAGATCGTCCGCGCCAGCGCGGGCGAGAACCCCGACCTGTTCTGGGCCATCCGCGGCGGCGGCGGCAACTTCGGCATCGTCACGTCGTTCGAGTTCCTGCTCCATCCGGTCGGACCGGAGGTGCTGTCGGGACTGGTGGTCCATCCGCTCGCCGCGGCGCGCGACGTGCTCCGGTTCTACCGCGACTTCCTCCCGACTACGCCCGAGGCCTTCTCCTGCTGGTTCGTCCTGCGGCAGGCGCCGCCGCTGCCGTTCCTGGCGCCCGAGTGGCACGGCAAGCCGATCCTCGCGTTGGCGATGTGCTGGTCGGGCGACCTCACCGAGGGCGAGCGGGTGGCCGCGCCGCTCCGCGCATTCGGGAAGCCGCTGGCCGACGTGGTCGGGCCGAATCCATACGCGGACTGGCAGACGGCGCTGGACCCGCTGCTCACGCCGGGATTCCGGAACTACTGGAAGTCGCACGACTTCCGCGAGCTGAGCGACGGGCTCATCGACGTGCTCCTGGAGTACACCGGCCGCATTCCCGATCCCAGCACCGAGATCGCCTACGCGCAGCTGGGCGGCGCGGCCGCCCGGGTCCCACAGGACGCCACCGCGTACGGGCACCGCGACGCGCAGTTCGTGATGAACGTGCACGGGCGGTGGACCGAGCCCAACCGGGACCAGGCCTGCATCGGCTGGGCGCGCGATCTGTTCCGGGCTGCCGCGCCGTTCGCCACGGGGGGCGTGTACGTGAACTTCCTGACTCAGGATGAAGGCGATCGGGTGGGGGCGGCGTACGGCGGCAACTACGATCGGCTGGTCGAGCTCAAGCGGCGGTACGATCCGACCAACCTGTTTCGGATGAACCAGAACATCCCGCCCGGAGGGCGGTGAGCCGGGAGGGGGCGGGAGGTGGCAGGAGTGACCCTCAAGTCCGGGAGTCACCCGGAGCGAAGCGAAGGGGACATGCGTCTGCGCATGCC
>JBOHSB010000305.1:0-4362 GCA_050733015.1 Gemmatimonadales bacterium | reverse complement strand
GGGCATGGTGCAGCCGATGCCGATGCCGCCCACGTTGGGGCAGCCGCCGATGCCGGCCATCCAGCCGCGCTTGGGCACGTTGCAGTTCACCACCGGCCCCCAGCAACCCAGCTTCACGATGCACTTGGGGCTGCCATACTCGGTGGCGAAGTCGCCTTGTTCGTAGTAGCTGCCGCGGTCGCACCCTTCGTGGACCGTCTTGCCGAATAACCAGGTGGGGCGGAGCTCGTCGTCCAGCGGGATCATCGGGGCCAGGCCGGCGACCTGGTAGAGGAGGTAGAGGAGGGTTTCCATGAAATTGTCCGGCTGCACCGGACAGCCGGGGACGTTCACGATCGGGAGGCCCGCTTTGGAGCGCCACTCCCACCCGAGGTAGTCCGCAAGGCCCATAGCCCCGGTGGGATTTCCTTCCATCGCATGGATGCCGCCGTACGTCGCACATGTCCCGATGGCGACCACCGCGAGCGCCTTCGGGGCCAGACGGTCGATCCACTCGGTGGTCTTGATGGGTTGGCCGTCGGTGCCCGTCCCCATCGCGGCCCAGTACCCTTCCTTCTTGATGGTCTCGTTGGGGATCGAGCCCTCGACGACGAGCACGAAGGGGTCGAGCTTTCCCGCCTCGGCGTCATACCAGAACTTCATGAAGGCATCGCCCACCTCGACCGCGAGCACCGGGTTGTGCAGGTGCACCTTGGGCAGCCCGGGGATCGCGCCGAGCAGCACATCCTCGATGCTCGGCTGGGTGGCGGCCGTGATGGAGACCGAGTCGCCGTCGCACCCCAGTCCGGCCGTCAGCCAGAGCACGTGGATGTCGGAAACGGGAGAGGGTCGTTGGGTCTTCCGTCCATAGGGAACCGTGGCGGGCATAGACGCTCCTTCCAGGCTGCGATGAATCCGGAGAGATCGTCTATGAGTTAGGAATCCACGGAGGGGCACGCAAGCGGGTGGGTTCCGACGGCGACCATCGGGGACTTCCCGATGGGCAGCATCGGGAAAGTCCCGATGCTGCAGGAGCGATCACTCGACCACTTCGCTCAACCTCCACTGGATGGCGCGCTGCACCAGGTCCCGCGCGCCCTGCAGGCCCAACTTCTCCTTGATGTGTGCCTGGTAGGACTCGACGGTCTTCACGCTCAGCTTGAGCTCGTCGGCGATCTGCCGCGTCCCCAGGCCCATCCCGATCATGCGGAAGACCTCCAGCTCCCGGTCGCTCAGGCGGGCCTCCGGCGGGCCCTCCGGCTTCCGCGAGCCCGACACCAGCTGGCGCAGCATCGTATTGGCGATCCGCTCGCTCACGTAGACCTCGCGGCGGAGGATGCGACGCAGGGCGTCGAGCACGTTGTCGGTGGCCTCCTGTTTCATGATGTATCCGTTGGCCCCGGCCCGGAGGGCCCGCTCGGCATACACCGACTCGGCGTGCATCGAGAGCACCAGGATCGGGAGGTCGGGATCCAGGGTCCGGATGGTCTTGAGCAGCTCGATGCCGTCGGGCCCGGGCAGCGAGATGTCCAGGATGATGATGTCCGGACGCAGCGTCGCGATGGCGTGGAGCGCGGAGTGCGCCTCCTCGGCCGCGCCGCACACCACCAAATCCGGCTCCTGGTCGATGAGGAGCGCCAGTCCCTGGCGGACGATCGGATGATCGTCCACGACGAGGACCCGGTGCTTCCTGGGGCCGGCACCGACCAGCGTACTCTGCGGCATGGGGGTGATCTCCTCGAGTCAGCGCTGGATAGGGAACCGGCAGCAGACCTGGGTGCCGCCGTGCGCGCCGGGGCGCACTTCCAGCGAGCCGCCGACCATGTTCGCCCGGTAGCTCATGATGTGGAGGCCGAGTCCGGGGTGACCGGACGCCACCCCGGCGAAACCCACTCCGTCGTCCTCGACGGTGAGGGTGCCGGTGCCGTTCTCGCGGCCCAGCGTCAGCAGGATCGTGGTGGCCTCGCCATGCTTGAGCGCGTTGTTGACGGCCTCGTGCGCGATGTGATAGAGGTGCGTCGCCATGCCGACGTCCGGAACCCGCACCTGCTCCGGGCAGCTCACCGTGCAGGAGACGTGGAACAGGTCTTCCACCTCGCCGGCCCACTGGCGCAGCGCGGAGATCAGGCCCTCGGCGTCGGAGAAGACGGGCACCAGTCCCCGCGCCAGCTCCCGGGTCTTGTCGATGGCCTCGTTCACCAGGCGCACGATCTTGGCGGCCTGGGCGGCCTGGGTCGCGCGCTCCTCCGCCAGCTGCTGGGCCAGCACCTTGCTCATGAACGCGATGCCGGTGAGGTGCTGGCCCAGCCCGTCGTGGAGGTCCTGCCCGATCTGGCGCTGCTCGCGAGCGCTGATCTCGAGCAGCGCTTTCTCCATACGCTTGCGCTCCGTGACGTCGATGCCGGTGGTGATGATGTGGCTCGGTGTGGTCCGCGACCCGGGCAGCAGCGTGCTCGACCAGGCGAGGCGGCGGCGAGAGCCATCGCGAGCGACCCAGTCGGCCTCGTACTCGCTGGGGTCCTGCCCGGGTCGGAGCTCCGCCAGGAGCGCCCGGCACCGCTCGCCTTCCTCGGGTGTGGGGAACAGGTCCCAGAAGAAACGTCCCTGCGCCTCCTTGAACGAGTAGCCGCTCAACATCTCGCCGGCGCGATTGAACCGGATGATGGCGCCGTCCGGCGCCAGCACCACGACCACCGCGCCCACGGTGTCGAGAATGGCCGTCAGGAGGTTGCGCTCGCCCTGGAGCGCGGCCTCCGCCGTCTTCAGATCGGTCACGTCGAAGCCTACCCCGTGGATGAACCAGGGCCGGCCGTCGTCGCCCCGCACCATCTTGACCTCGCACTGGAACCAGACGACGCGTCCGTCCCGGGCGAGCACCCGGTAGGCCGAGCGGAGCGGCTTGCCGCTCATGAACATCTCGGCCGCCTCGATGCTCCACCGCTCGCGGTCGTCCGGGTGGATGTGATGGTACCAGCGCACCGGGTCTTCCAGCCACTCGGCCTGGGAAAACCCCATCACCTCCTCGATGCGGGGGCTCACGTAGGCCTCGCCGATGCCGCGGTCGAGGTAGGCCATGAACACCACCGCCGGGAGCTGCTCGACCAGGGTGCGGTACTTGGCCTCGAGGTGGGGCAGCGGCTGGTCGGTCGGGGGCGCCGGCTCCTTGGCGCCGCGCACGAACACGGCCGCCAGGTCCAGGAGGATGGACTCGGCGTCCCGCGAGCCGGCGACGGGACTCACTCGGACCGCCGGCCCGCGCCGCGCCAGGCAGGCTCCTTGTTGAGCGAGGCTTGAGTGAACCGACGCAGGGCGTGGATGGCCCGCCCGTAGGTCATCACCGCGGCGGACGAGAGCAGCGAGCCCGGCGGCTGGTCCATGAACGGCTGGAACTTGTCCGGGAAGCCGGGCATGGTGCACCCGATGCAGATGCCGCCGACGTTGGGGCAGCCGCCCACCCCGCCCATCCAGCCGCGCTTGCCGACGTTGCACTGCACCACCGGCCCCCAGCACCCCAGCTTCACGATGCACTGGTTGGACCCGTACTCATCGGCAAACTGGCCCTGCTCGTAGTAGCCGCCGCGGTCGCACCCCTCGTGCACGGTCTGCTCGAACAGCCAGCGTGGCCGCAGGGCCTCGTCGAGTGGGATGGGCGGCGCGCGGCCCACCGCCTGATGCAAGAGATAGAGCAGGGTCTCGGTCATGTTGTCGGGCTGGACTGGGCAGCCGGGGATGCATACCAGCGGCATCCCGCTCGCCGACTTCCACTCCCAGCCGAGGTAGTCGGGCAGCCCCATTGCCCCGGTGGGATTGCCCTCCATGGCGTGGATACCCCCGTATGCGGCGCAGGTGCCCGCAGCGACGACGGCCCAGGCCTTGGGGGCGAGCCGATCGATCCAGTCGCAGGTGAGGATCGGCTGCCCGGTGCGGGGATCGGTGCCGAACGTGGCCCAGTAGCCCTCGGGCTTGTTGGTCTCGTCCGGGATGGAGCCTTCGACCACCAGGATGAACGGATCCAGCTCGCCGGCCGCACCGCGATGGAAGTAGCGGACGAACTCGTCACCCACCTCGGTGGCGAGGAAGGGATTGTACAGCTTGACCCGGGGGGTCCAGGGGAGCGCGCCGCCGAGCAGATCCTCGAGGCTGGGCTGGGTCGCCGCCGTCATGGCGATGGTGTCGCCGTCGCAACCCAGGCCGGCGGTGAGCCACAGTATGGTGATCTCGGCGACGGGGAGCGTGTCGCCAGTGCGGGAGGTCATGCGGGGTCTCCGGGCGCCGGTCATCCCACGGGCGCGTCCCGGATATACTAATCCCGTTTGAGCGGGCCTGTTACCCCTAGCCCGTGAGTCCTCAGCCCGTGAGTCATCCTGAGCGAAGCGAAGGAGC
>JBOHSB010000304.1:0-7266 GCA_050733015.1 Gemmatimonadales bacterium | reverse complement strand
TCGGAGTGCAGTCATGTACAATCGCCCTCGTCGAGCTGCGGTGTACCTCGTCGCCGACCGTGAGCTGTTCGTGGAGGTGTTTACCGAGGCGGTACAGGAGCAGTTTGGGGGAAGCCTGCGCGCCGGGGTGGAAGCCACGAATGGCCGAGTGAAGGCTGGCCGGCGGGCGACAGGCCCGAAGGGGCGGAGGCTGTCGTGGTTGCCGGCGCCCATCCAGGTGAACTACATCACTGCCTGGCGGGCACTGAAGGGCTGGCGGGCGGTACGTAAAGGGACTCCCCGGCTCAAGGGGCGGACGTTCGCGTGGTTCGCCTTGTTCGTCGGCGCCGAGGGATACGGGCGACTGCAGGAGGCCGTTGTGTCGCCCCTCGCACAGCTGCTGTTCGCAAAGCAGGAGGCCTGGGCACACGGCGCGCTTGATCGCCTGGCCCGGGGTGAGGGCGGCTCGGTCCTCCACGCGGCCCTCGCGGCCGGGGACGGCCGATCAGGCCAAATCGAACGTCTGCTAGCCGAGATGTGGAAAGCGAACGAGGCAGAATTTCACCGGTTCAGCAAGTTCACCAGACCCCACCACCGTGGGCGCAAGGAGCTCGCGCTGCACCAGCTGGTGGCACCGTTCCTGGATCCAGGGTCGTTTGACGGGTTGGAGCGGAGATGGGAGGAGCTAAGCGAGCCGGACCGCAAGCAGTACGTCTACCTGACCCTCCGCCGCGAAACACTGCTGCTGGACCGTTCTCCGGACATGCCGCGCGCGCAGGAGCTTGCCATAGACCTGCGAGCGAATCTCTCGCGCTGGGCGAAGCTCGGTGTCCCTCCGCTCGGCTAGCCCGGGGGGAATCGTCGCATCCGCGCCAGGCTGTGCCGGAGTCGGGCCGTGGCTTCGACCGACAAGCCGAGGTCCCAGACGCTCGGCTCGGCCGCCGTGTCGGCTGGGCCCCTGACCGGCGTCAGCCGTGCGCACGCCGGCAGCGGCGGGAGCGGGTCGGCGACCATCCACCGACCACCCGCGAACTCCCAGCCTGCGTGCTCGAGGTACACGGCCAGATGCCGCAAGGCCTCGGCGTACCGCGGATCCACCCAGCCCAGGCTGCGAAGATCCTCGCGGACGGCGCGGGCGAGCACCCGGTGGCACCAGATGGCTCGCGTCGTCTGGCCGGGTTGCAGCCGCTGCAACCGCCCGAGCGCGTGGCCGACGTCCTCGCCCGGCGCGCCGGCGATGATGTCGCGCACGACGGCTGGCGTGAGCAGCTCCCGGAGCGCCCGCACGGCGCGCGACTGGTGCGCGCGCCAGAACGGGCCAGGCTGGGGGCGGGGTGTTGAATCGGCGCTCATCAGATGACCCTTCGGGTGAAGGTGCTGTACATGAAACGCTCGTTTGGTGTACGCCGGCCGCGGCTATTCGCCGGAGCGGGGCAGGGTTGCGGCCAGAATCGGCCGATAGGCGGAGCGGCGCTGCCAGACCGCGCGAACAGTGCTCGCATGCCAACAGCCGCCCCTCTTCGTCCGATGCCCCGCGGCTGCGAGCTCCGCGGCGATGCGCCGGAAGCTCAGGCCCGACCGCCGGCGCCGGAGGATCTCACGGACGGCCTCGAGCTCCGCCGGATCCGGCACCATGGGTGCGCCGGCGGCTGCGGTGCGATAGCCGAGCGGGGTGGTGCCGAGTCGCTCGCCGTTGTCGCGTTTGTAGCGCAAGGCGCTGCGCGTTCGCTCGGCGATCTGCTCCCGCTCCATCTGGGCCAGCGCCCCCAGGACGGTCAGCATCAGCACACCGGCGGGTGTCCGGGTGTCGAGCTGCTCGGAGAGGCTCACGAGTTCCACCCCGTACGGCTTGAACACGTCCTCCACTAGTTCGAGGAGATCCCGGGTGCGACGGGTCAGGCGATCGAGCTTGGTGACCACCACGGCGCCGACCTGGCCGGCCCGCACGCGATCGAGCAGCAGCTGCAGCTGCGGCCGGTCCAGGGTCTTGCCACTCTCTCCGGCCTCGACCAGGACCTCTGCGGCCGTGAGGCCGTGGAGGGCGCAGCCAGCGAGAATCCGCGCGCGCTGGGCATCGAGGCTCAGGCCTTCGCGGGTCTGCTCCTCGGTACTCACGCGTACGTACCCCACGGCGGGGCGGACCAGATCCACGGCCTGCGCTGCCATCCCACCCTCCAGACCTGAGCTCGGCAATCCTATTCAGATCCCACTATTGCACAGGCGTGCAGTATTGTCAAGACGTGCAATAGCTGGTACGTTGGAAGGCATGCGGCTCCGACTGCCCGAGCTCCTGAAAGCCCGTGACATGACTCCCTACGCCCTCGCGCAGGCCTCCCGGGGGCGCATCAGCATGTCCTTGGCGTACCGGATGCAGCGGGAGCGCGGTGCGTTTAAGTGCCTGTCGCCGGACGCGATCGACGCGCTCTGCGAGATTCTCGGTGTCGAACCAGGCGACCTGTTCGAGCGGGCGTCGCAGAAGAAGGTCCGGCGAGGGTGACTGAGGACGGGGGGGATGAGGAGCCGCCACCCTCACAGGAGCCCATCGGTCCCGAAAAATTCCGGCGGCGCCTGGAAGAGAAGTACCCTGCCGAGGTCCATCTGGCCCGCGAAGTCTGGAAAACCCTCGAGTCTGCGATGCTCGTGGGCCGCTACGCCTCCGATCTCGTGCAGCGCGCCTTGGACATGCTATTCGTTCAGTGCTTCAAGGCACACGTCAGCACCTACCAGCTCGCCACCCTCGCGCAGGTGGAGGACGCGGCGACTATCATCCGCCGGTCCCTCGAGCTCGCCGTGCAAGCCGTCTACATCGGGCGGGAATCGTCGGAGAAGGAGCGCCGGAAGCGCGCCGGCCGATTCCTCGCATTCCTATGGGTGAAGTGGCCGGCTCAACTCCGGAAAGCGATTCCAGCCGACGAGCGGCAGGCCTGGGACGCCGTGCTCCAGACCTACGGCGCCGGGTTCACGCCGGCGCGGCCGCGCTGGGGGCCGACGTTCGCCGACATCTTCGCGGACCTTGAGGAAGCCGACACGGCGGCTGGCACCCCGCGGAGCTCCTATCGCGACGATTACAGCTACCTGTCCAACATAGCGCACGGCACCCCGCCCACCCTCGTGCACAGCTACGCGCAACCGGTCATGCCGCTCCACGACGCTCGACTGGTCCCGCGACTGCTCGCCATCGGCTCCATGTACACGCTGGCCTGCGCAATGATTTGGAACGAAGCGTATCAGCTGATAGACGACGCGCGCCTGGCGGCGCTCGGGGGCCGGGCGATCATGCTCGCCCGGACGAGCCGGGCTCCTGCAGGCGGAAGCACGGACCAGGGCACCGGCTCGTGAACGAGCGGCCTTCCCTCCGGCTGACCACCTGGTACTACGCCCTCGGCATCGATGACGCGATGCACCGCGTGCCGTCTCGTGTTCCGGAGCAGCTACTGTGCGGTGTGTCCGAGCTGGCCGGCGAGCCCCGTCCCGAGTGGATCCGCGACGGCGCAGTCATGCTGTTTGGCGTGCTTGTGGCCCTGCGCGATCGCCGGCCGTGGGCATTCATGGGCTGGGGCGGGGGGCTGCTCGGCATCGGTCCCTCGAGCGAGCCCGGCCGCCCCACGTCAGAAGCGGAGGAGATCGATCGCTGCGGCCGGCTCGCGCGGACGGCCGGCTATCGCGCAGGCGTGGCGCCGGACGACGTGCCCTCGCTGACGGCCTTTCTCATCGGCCACCGGATCACGCTGCCGGTCCAGGCGGCGGTGCAGCGAGATGTCAACCTGAACCTCTCTGGTTTCCTGTACAACTGGTCGGCTTCCGCCAGCCAGGGCCGCTGGGACCACTGGATAATCGCCGACAGGCGCGTGCGCGCCGGGTGGCCTGAGAGCAGGAGCCAGGCCTGCCATAAGCAGGTGCTGGCCGGTTGCCCGAAGAAGTGCAAACCCTGGTGAAGGTGCCGAACGAGGCAGCCGAGGACCTTGGCGCCCGGCAGGGGACCGATGGAGGTGACGCAATGGTGAAGTACAGCGAGCTGGACTGGGAGACGATTCGGGAGGAGGTCAGCAACATGGTCGATCCCGATTATCGAGGACCGGAGCAGCGGCAGCGTATCATCGCCCGGGCGCTGCAGCTGATCATGGAGCGCCTCGAGAAGGGCACCTTACCTGAGCTGATGGAGAAATGCCCACATTGTGACGGGGTCGGCGTGATCAGGCAGGGGGCGAAGCCGGGCGCCCACGGGTGGTCCTCAGAAACGAGTTGCGGCGCTTGCAGGCAGAGCGGACGGCGGCCGACAGAAGTGGGCCAGGCGGTGGCACGCTTCGTCCGTGAGGTGAATGCCCACGCTTGGTGAGATCGGGCGTGGTCGCTGCCGGAGCGTTTGCGTGCTTCTTGGAGTGGACCGGCGCTGCCCTGTAGTCCGGCCGCCGCGTTGCGGGTCGGCTCTGCCCGGAGCACCTTTCAGCCGGTTCGCGCCGAGCAGCCGTGCTGCAGCCCCCAACCCTGTCTTGACACGAAATGCCCATCGAAACACTCCCGCTCCTCCGGGTGTGAGCCGCAGGGCAAGCGCGACAGTCGAGTACTCAGCTGCACCGTGATGATGCCTCCCGAGGGCTCGTGCAGCACTCAGGCGTGAAAAGGAGATTCACAGCATGACCGAGCTGATCTGGGAGGGCAAGTACGACGCCCATGGCCGCAAAGTGGCACCACCCCGCATCGCGCTGCCGTTCCAGACCGTCGAGACCGTCAATGAGTCCGCCGCCGACCGCGAGCGGATGCAGGACCTATTTGCCGCCGGCCGCCCCACCGAGTGGCGCAACCGACTCATCTGGGGGGACAAGAAGTACGTGCTGCCTTCACTGCTGGAGGAGTTCGCGGGGAAGGTGAATCTCGTATACATCGATCCGCCGTTCGACACCGGTGCCAACTTCTCCTACCTCGCGACGATCCCAGACGACCCGGACAACGAGGCAGATGAAGATGCAACTTTCATCAAGGAGCCAAGTCTCATCGAACAAAAAGCGTATCGAGATACCTGGGGTAAGGATCTCGATAGCTATGCAAAGTGGATGTCTGAGACCGCGGTCATGTTGCGTGAACTTCTCACTGAGGACGGTTCGCTATTTGTGCACCTAGACTGGCACGTCTGTCATTACGCGAAGACGATACTGGACGAGGTGTTTGGGCGTGACAACTTCATGAACGAGATCGTTTGGTGGTATTACAATAAGTTTCAAGGGAACGTCAACCGATTCGCAAGCGACCACGACGTCATTTTCTGGTATCGAAAGGGCAAGAATTACAAGTTCCAGCCACAAAGTGAGCTGCGCGAGAAACCAGTGCGGCAGCTGAAGCGAGCTTGGGATAAAGAGACAGGTCGGATTGTCAACGCGAAGGGCGCGGATGGCAAGGTTCTCTATCAGGATTCGACTCAGCGGACCATTGACGACGTATGGCGGCTTTCCATGCTACAGCCGGCCGATAAGACAGAGAATCTCAGGTTCCCGACACAGAAGCCGGAGTCACTTCTAGCGCGTATCCTCGGAGCGTCCTCCAACGAAGGCGACCTCGTCCTCGACTGCTTCTCCGGCTCCGGTACCACTCCCGCCGTCGCCGAGAAACTGGGCCGCCGCTGGATCACCTGCGACCTCGGCCGGTTCGCCATCCACACTACGCGCAAGCGTCTGCTCGGTATCCCCGGGGTGAAGCCATTCGTCGTGCAGAACCTTGGCAAGTACGAGCGTCAGGCCTGGCAGGTCGCCGAGTTCGGCGAGAGCGCAGAAGCCGGGAACCAGGCGTATCGCCGGTTCGTGCTCGAGCTGTATCGCGCAGAGCCGATCGTCGGCTACGTCTGGCTCCATGGGAGCAAGAGCGGCCGCATGGTGCACGTCGGCGGGGTGGACGCGCCGGTCACGCGCGCGGACGTCACCGGCATCGTGACCGAGTTCAAGAAGGCGATGGGGCGCGGCAAGGACGCGCCGAAGCGGAGCGGCGTGGACGTGCTCGGTTGGGACTTCGCCTTCGAGCTCAACGAGACCGCCCGCCAGGACGCTGAGCTCGCCGGCATCGATCTCCGGCTCATCCGCATCCCGCGCGAGGTCCTGGAGAAGAAGGCGGTCGAGCAGGGCGACATCAAGTTCTTCGAGCTAGCGGCGCTCAGCGTTAACGTCAAGAAGAAGGCCCGGAGCGTCACCCTGGAGCTGACCGACTTCATGATCCCGCTCGACGACGTGCCGGAGGAGGTGCAGAAGGCGGTGACCCACTGGGAGCAGTGGATCGACTATTGGGCGGTAGACTGGGACAACTCCGACGACACCTTCCACAATGAGTGGCAGGCGTACCGGACGCGGAAGGACAAGACCCTCGAGCGGCGGACCACGCACACCTACGCCGAGTCGGGGACCTATCGCGTACTGGTCAAGGTGATCGACATCCTGGGCAACGACACCACCAAGCTCCTCCAGGTAGAGGTCAGGTAATGCCGCCCCGGAAGAAGAAGGCCGCCCCTCAGCCCGACCTGCTGGACGCCTCGGCCACCACGGCGCCCGCGGTGCCGCTCATCCGGGAGGCCGTGGCGAGCTGGCGGAATGGCGGGTACGCCCGCATCAGCGACACCACCCGCCTCCTCCTCCGCTGGTGGTTCCCGCCCGACGGCCACAGGCTGAGAGGGGGCGCTGGGCGGAGGTTTCGCTACCACCCGTTCCAGCGCGAGGCGATCGAGACGCTGATCTACCTCTACGAGGTTGAGGAGATCCGCAGCCAGAAGACCCTGCTGGAGACCTTTGTCCGCCGCTCCGACCTGCAGCTCCTCCAGTACGACGACTTCGCCCGCTACTGCCTCAAGATGGCCACCGGCAGCGGCAAAACCAAAGTGATCTCGCTCGCGATCGCCTGGCAGTATCTCAACTCAGTTGCGGAGGGGCGCGACGACTTCGCGCGCACTTTCCTCGTGCTGGCGCCCAACGTCATCGTGTACGAGCGCCTCCGGGCGGACTTCGGCGGCGGGAGCATCTTCAGAGTCGATCCGGTCATCCCGCCCGAGCTCAGACTGTACTGGGACCTCGAGGTGTACCTCCGGGGAGAAGGGGAGCGCGCCTCGTCCAGCGGCGCCCTCTACCTCACCAACGTCCAGCAGCTCCACACACGTGACCAGGAAGACGACGAGCCCGACCCGATGACCCTCGTCTTGGGGCCCAAGCCGCCCACGAAGACGGAAGAGACCGTGGGGTTCCTCGATCGGGTCGTCGCGCGCGGTGGCGCCTGTCTAGTCGTCAACGACGAGGCGCACCACACCCACGACGAGAA
>JBOHSB010000303.1:0-6445 GCA_050733015.1 Gemmatimonadales bacterium | reverse complement strand
GCTCGGGCCGCCGGCGCCTCGGGGCCGTGCTGGCTGGCGCGGGACTGCTGGCCGCGGCGCTGGTCGGGTGGTGGGCGCTCCGTCGGGCCCCAACCGGACCCGCCTCGGCGAACCACCTGGCGGTCCTGCCGTTCGCCGTCCACGGCGGCGGGCGCCTCGATTTCCTGGCGCAGGGCATGGTGGACCTGCTGAGCCGGAACCTCGACGGCGCCGGCGACATCCGGAGCGTCAACGGCGCCACCGTACTGGCCGCGGCGCACGCCGACGGCGGCGTGGCCGATGTCGAGGAGGGACGCCGGCTCGCTCGGCGTCTGGGCGCCGGGCTCTACGTGCTGGGCAACGTGAGCGCGATCGGCAACCAGGTTCGCATCGACGCCAGCCTGTACGACGGCGCGCCCGCCCAGCCGGCGATGGTGTCGCAGGCCAGCGTCAGCGGCGACACGACCCAGCTGTTCGAGCGGGTGGACCGCCTGGCCGGCGACCTCATGGTGCGGCAGCGGCGTGGCGTGGGGTCGCGCCTGCTCCAGACGGCCGCCACGACCACCCAGTCGCTGCCTGCGCTCAAGTCGTATCTCGACGCCGAGCAGCAGCTCCGACGTGGCGCCTTCGATTCGGCGCTGGCCGGCTTCCAACAGGCCGTCGCGCTCGACAGTACCTTCGCGCTGGCCTACTACCGCGAGGCGGTGGCCGCGGCATGGTCGAACCGGACCGCGCTGATCCGCCCCAACACCGACCGCGCCGTGCGGCTGGCCGATCGGCTGAGCGCGCGCGACCGGCGGCTGCTGGAGTCCTTCGCGGCCCTCGCCGATGGCAAACCCGACGAGGCGGAGCAAGGCTACCAGGCCATTCTGCAGGACTATCCCGACGACCTCGAGGCGCAGTGGCAGCTCGCCACCGTGCTCAACGTCTACAATCCGCTGCGCGGGCGGCCGGTCGCGGAGTCGGGGCGCGCGTTCGACGGAGTGGTGAAGCTCGACCCCGAATTCCTCTGCCCCATATGACCCATGATGCACCTCGCCGTGAGCGAGGACGACATCGTGAAGGCCGAGTCGCTGGTTGTGCGAGTGGGGAAGGACTACGCGGACAGCGCGATGTTCGCGGTAGCCAAGGGCGACAGCGCCTTGGTGACGCGGCTGCTGGGTGAGGCGAGGGACAGCGCCGGCAACGGGCTGGTGTTCAATGCGGCGTGGCAGATCGGCGAGTGGCTGGAGCAGCCGGCGGCCGCCGAGCGGTTCGCGCGGATCGCCGCGGCCCGGCCCGAGCGGCCGGCACAGGCTAACACCGTGCTGGCGGCAAACCTGGTCAGCCAGGGGCGGTGGACCGCGGGAGACAGCGCCTTCCGCCGCGCGATGGGCGCAGCCACCGACGGCGTGCCCCGGCTCAAGCGAGGGATCGCCGCGGCGCTGCCGTTCCTGGAGGTGCCGCGCCCTGAGCTCGAGGCCATCAGCGCTGACCTCTCGGCCTGGGACCCGGCCGCGGACCAATCGTCCGGGCTCCTCGTCGGCCCGGTGCCTGGCATGCTGCCGGCGGCGCGCCTCTATGCCTTGGGCCTGCTTGCCGTGAGGCTCGGCCAGCCCGAGGCGGCCGCGCGCGCGGCCGCCCAGCTCGAGGCGCTGCCGGCCACCGATCCCATCGCCGGCCCGGCCCGGTCCCTCGCGGCTGCGGTGCGTGCTGACATCGCGCTCGCGGCCCGCCACCCGGCCGATGCCGTGGCCGCGCTGGCCGGCGTCCGGGGCGCGGTGCCGCTCAGCCTGAGCGGCGTGTCGCCGTTCTCCGAGGACTATGCGCGCTTCCTCCGCGGCGAAGCACTCCTTGCGCTGGGCAAGGACGACGAGGCCCAGCGTTGGCTGGAGAACGGATTCGGCGGCACCCCCGACGTCATGACCTTCCGAGCCCCGGTACTCTTCCGGCTGGGCGACATCTACGAGCGCAAAGGCGAGCGCCAGAAGGCCATCGACGCGTACGCGCGATTCGTGCGGCTCTGGTCGGCCTGCGACGCGCCGCTTCGGCCGGCGGTCGACGATGCACGCGCGCGCCTGGCGCGACTGACTGCCGAACCCAGGAGCTAGGAAGCGCAACCACCTTCGCTCCAGTACCCGCCCGTACCCGTCGGCGCCTCCGGTCCACCCTATACCTACGTGCTGCAGGGAGACGGCAACGCCGACGGGTTCGGCGGGGCAGCCAATGGCGTGCCCAATGACGTGGTCTACGTGCCGAAGGATGCGAACGACATCACCCTGTCCGACCCGACACAGTTCCAGGCCCTCGACAAGCTGATTCGTAAGGACGGCTGCCTGCGGGCGCAGCGAGGGCGTCTGCTCGAGCGGAACAGCTGCCGCGACCCGTGGGAACACGAGACCACGGCGCGGCTGTCGAAGCGCTTCCGTCTCGCGGACCAGCGAGGCCTCGAGGTCAGCGCCGACCTTCTTCAACGTGCTGAATTTCGTCCACGGGAGCTGGGGCCTGTCCGCCAGCCCGTCGCCGGGTTAGGGAAGACGGTCCCGCTGCTGGAGCTGGTCGGCTACGACGAGGCCAACGGGCAGCCGCTGCGCAGGCGTTAAGAGACCACCGGCGTTTGCGGGTGTGGCGTCTACTGCAGCGTCCCCGGAGGGCGCGTCGTCGCCGGCCGGCGCCGGCGCCCCGACCGCTACCGCTGCCCCGCGGCCTCGCCGGCGCGCAGCCGCTCGAGCACCTCGCCCAGCCGCTTGAACTCCTCCCCGTAGCGCGCCCAGTCGATGTCCCGTTGGGCCTGCAATGCCGCCTGGTACCGCTTGTTCGCCTCGGCGACCAGCGCCCGGAAGCCTGAGTCCGTGGGCACCGGCCCGGTGCCGACGTCAGGCGCGGGCTCCGTTCGCGGCCGGGAGGAGCCGCCGAACAGCTCGGTCAGCGCGCCCTCCAGCGTCTCCTGCATCACGACCTGGTTCTGATACGCCACCACGACGCGCTTGAGCTCGGGAATCCGGCCGCCCTGCGCCTGCAGGTAGAGCGGCTGCACGTACATGAGCGATTTCTCGATCGGGATCACCAGCAGGTCGCCCCGGATGACCGTGGAGCCGCGCTGGTCCCACAGCGAGATCTGGCGCGAGATCTCGGTGTCCTGGTTGATCCGGTTCTCGATCTGCTGCGGGCCGTACACCAGGCTCTGCCGCGACAATCGGTACACCCGCAGCTTGCCGTACTCGGCGCCGTCGTTCCGAGCCACCATCCAGGCCGCCAGGTTGTCCTTCCCGCGGGGGGTGAACGGCACCATGTAGATGAACTCGGCCTTCGCCTCCTCCGGCAGGCGCATGACGATGTGCCGCATGAACGGCACCGCCCCCGTGGAGTCGGCGACCGTGGGGATCTGCCACTGGTCCTCCCGGTGATAGAAGTCCTCCGGCGCCTCCATGTGGTAGGTCGTATACAGGGCGGTCTGCACCCGGTAGAGGTCGTCCGGGTACCGGAGGTGCGCCCGCAGGTCGGCCGGCATGCTGGCGAGCGGGCTGAAGATGCCGGGGAAGATGCGCGCCCAGGTCCGGATCAGCGGATCGGCCGGGTCGCTCACGTACGCCCGGAGCGACCCATCGTACGCGTCGATCACGAGCTTGACGCTATTCCGCATGTAGGTGGTGCCGTCGCGCACCGGCTCGGCGTACGGATAGCCGTCCGATGTGGTGTAGGCATCGAGGATCCACTCGAGCTTCCCGTCGGCCGCGATCACGAGATAGGGATCGCGGTCGAACTGGAGGAACGGCAGCGCGCGCTCCGCCCGGTCCCGGATGTGCCGGTAGAACAGCACCCGGCTGTCGTTGGTGATGTCCTGCGACAGCAGGATCTTCGAGGAGCCGAACCGGGCGGCGAGCAGGAGTCGGCGGAGCAGGTTGCCGACCCGGACGCCGCCCGTGCCGGTGTAGCCGGCATAGACGTTCGTCTCGCCCTCCGGGTGGTCGAACTCCCGCTGCCGGGTCCGCACGAACACGTACTCGTTGGCCAGCTCGCCGTAGTAGATCTGCGGCCGGGTGATCCGGAGCGACACGGTCGAGACCGGCGGCAGGTCCTTCACGAACAGCACCGGCAGGCCCTCGCTGGTGACCTGGTTGACGGGGCCGAGCGTGAGTCCCATCCCGTGCGTGAACGTGAGGTGCTCGTTGATGAAGGTCCGGGTCGGGAGTGACGCCGCGTTGAGCTCCCGCGGCGAGAGCAGGACCTGCCGGTACTTCCCGTCGATCCAGTACCGATCGTCGTCCACGCTGACGAAGTCGTAGTAGGTGCGGATCTCCTGCAGCTGCCCGAACGTCATGAGCAGCGGGTCCCGGTCCCACAGCCGCACGTTCTCGATGGTCGGCGCGTTGGCCCGGATGTCGGCCAGGGTGAGATCGGCCTCGCCGTTGAGCTCACGGGTCTCCACGCTGTCGATGCCCCAGGCGTGGCGGGTGGCGAGGATGTGATACCTGAGGTAAGGCGTCTCCCGGGTCAGCTCGGTCGGCGCCACCAGGAGCTTCTGCATCGCCGCCGGGAACAGGCCGCGGCCGACGACGGCCACGACCACGTAGGCTCCGATCGCCAGCACCCCGTACAGGCCGAGCTGCCGCCTGAAGCCCCCGATCAGCACGGCGACGGCCACGAGCACTGCGAGCACGGCCGACACCCGGAGCGCCGGCAGCTCGGCGTGCAGGTCGGTGTAGCTGGCGCCGACCAGCGGCCCGGTGGTCGAATAGAGCAGCTCGGGGATCTCCACCATCCACAGGCGGACGGCGGTGAGGAGGAACAGCACCGCCAGCAGGATGGCCAGGTGCAGGCCCGCGGCCGGCTCGATGCTCAAGCCTCGCGGTCCCAGCACGATGTCGCCGCGCAGCCAGTAGAGCGGAATCAGCAGGAAGAGGCAGAGCCGGGTGAGCGTGGTGAGGAATCCGATCCCCGCCGAGAGCGCGGGCAGCGTGAAGACGTAGAAGCCGATGTCGCGCGAGAAGATCGGGTCCGCGATCCCGAACGGTGTACCGTAGATGGCGCGGAGCACGACATCCCAGGCTGCCGTGGCGGCCAGGCCGGCGAGCAGGCCCAGCACGAGCGCCGCCGGCAGGCTCAAGCGCCGCAGCGCCGCCGTGAGGTTCAGGTGCGGCGCCGTCGGCGCGATCCGCAGCACGACCGGGTTGGGGACCAGCCCCCGCTGCCCGGCCCGCAGGTTCAGGTAGAGCACGCCGGCGGTCAGCCCTCCCGCCGCCAGGAAGAGCAGCACCCTGGTGGTCAGCTCGCGGGTGAAGACGATCTGGTACCCGATCTCGCGGAACCACCACCAGTCGGTGATGAGCGCGTAGAAGGCCGGCAGGACGAACACGACCAGGAGGAAGGCAAGCAGCAGGATCGGCGTGAGACGGTATCGGAACACGGTGGCTCCAGGGGGACTGGCTCTCGCAGCATCGCGCCCTGGCCGGGGAAGTCAAGGGCGTTCGACGCCGATGAGGTGCCGCAAGGCGAGGGTTTCTCCGCGGCGTGGTCTGCATTTTCGCTGTTGAAATGTGGCCAATGTGCAAGCGTGGGGAAAAGAAAATTCTGGTACTTGCGCGGCCGTGCACCGACTCCTATGTTGGCGCTCCGAGTTGAGCACTGATCATCTCGACTCGAATTGGCGAGACCAATCGCGTGTCTCGCTCACGTCGCAGTGGCGTCGCGATGTGCCGTGCAGGAGGTTGGTCCGCGATTCGGCCGACCTGCAGCGCTCGGACTGATGAAACGGACGGCCGCAAACCGTCCGCGGATCGAAGCCGGAGCTCCCGAGGCTACGCCGTAAACGCACAGTTATGCGGTCGCCGAGGGAAGGAGAACGGGGAAGTCAACTCCCTGACTCCGGGTAGTCAGTGCGTGGGCGGCCCGCATCTCTCTTCGGAGGGGTGCGGGTCGCCTGTTTATGTGCGCGCGCCGCCTTCAGCGCCGCGAGCATCGCGGAAGGCGGCGCGCGCCCTCCCGGTACCCAGGCGCGCGGAGAGGCTCTGGCCCCGACGGCCCTCGTCGATAGTTTATTGGTTGTGCCCGCCTACCACGACGTCTACGCCCGCTGGCGCCGCGCCCGAGGCCTTCTGGGCCGAAGCCGCGGAGGCGGTGGATTGGTACCGCCGCTGGGACGCCGTGCTGGACAGCTCGCGCGAGCCCTTCTACCGCTGGTTCCCCGGCGCCCAGACCAACAGCTGCTACAACGCGCTCGACCGCCACGTCGAGACCGGCCGCGGCGGCCAGATCGCCCTGATCTACGACAGCCCGGTCACCTCCACGGTCCGGACCTTCACCTACCGCGAGCTGCGCGACGAGGTCGCCCGGTTCGCGGGTGCGCTGGCGGGGAAGGGTGTGGGCCGCGGCGACCGGGTCGTGATCTACATGCCGATGGTGCCCGAGGCCGTGATCGGGATGCTGGCCTGCGCCCGCATCGGCGCGATCCACTCGGTGATCTTCGGCGGTTTTTCGCCGGACTCGA
>JBOHSB010000302.1:0-3191 GCA_050733015.1 Gemmatimonadales bacterium | reverse complement strand
GCTCTATCCATCTGAGCTACGGGGGCCGGGCCTTGCCCGAAAATACCTTACCCGCCCGACTTCATGTAGCCTGTGAGGTCCCCGCAGCCGCCACCGGGCCGGAGTGCGGCCGGTATGGTAACCCCTTGGACCACCGCGCGAAAGCCCGCCCGGGAGGGCTCAGCGGCGGGCCACCAAGTGGACCGGGGCCCCCATCAGCTTTTCCTGGCCACCCAAGCCCGAGATCTCGAGCAGGAAGCTCCAGCCGACTACATCGGCTCCCAGTCCCCGAACCAGCTGCCCGGCCGCGCGCGCGGTCCCACCGGTGGCCAGGACGTCATCCACCACCAGCACGCGGGCCGGAGCCGGCAGGCCGTCCCGGTGGCATTCCAGCGCATCCTTACCGTACTCGAGGTCGTAGGATTCGGCCACGCGCTCCCACGGCAGCTTGCCCGGCTTCCGCGCCGGGACGAATCCGGCGCCAAGGCTGGTGGCCACTGCGCCGCCCAGAATGAACCCGCGCGCCTCGATGCCGACGACGTGGGTCACCTCGGCCTCGCGGAAGGGATCGGCCATATCCTCGACCACCGCGCGGAACAGCCGGCCGTCGCGCAGGACCGGCGTGATGTCCTGGAAGATGATGCCGGGCTTGGGATGGTTGGGGATGGGTCGCAGCGTGTCGAGCACATGGCGCGCCAGCGGCGTGACGATCGTCATCGGATGTCGAAGCTCCTCGTCGAGACCTGCGGGTCGTTGGGCTGATCGACGCGTTCCACGCCGGTCACGTTCGCGTTGGCCGGGCCGCTTCGCAGCAGTTCTTCCAGCCGGGCCAGGCTGGTCTCGTCGCCGGTCGCGACCACTTCCACGCGGCCGTCCTGCAGGTTGCTGGCGTAGCCCGACAGCCCGAGCGCCCGCGCGTGGCGCGCCACGAACCATCGGAAGCCCACGCCCTGGACCTGCCCCGCCACGGTGAAGCGCCGGGTCATGTCGTCCGGGATCCGCGGCGGCGCCACCACGCGTAGACCGCCACGATCACCAGCCCGCCGGGCAGCACGTAGTACAGCAGGGTGTGATGCACGTACGGCCCGATCGCCCGGGCCACATCCCCCCCGTGCCGGCCGATGAGCCAACCGAGATAGGTCAGAACGCCGCACCAGAGTCCGGCGCCCAGGGCCGTGAACGCGACGAACCGCCCCAGGGCCATGCGCGACATGCCGGCCGGAATCGAGATCAGGTGGCGAATCACCGGGAGCAGTCGGCCGAGAAAGGTGCTGATCTCGCCGTGGCGCCGGAAGAACGCCTCGGTCCGGTCGAGCGAGCGTTCCGACACCAGCACGAACTTGCCGTACCGGCGGAGGACAGGCTCGCCCACCGTCACCGCCAGCAGATAGTTGAGCAGCGCACCGAGCACGCTGCCCAGCGTCCCCGCGGCGATCGCGAGCGCCGCGTTCATGTGGCCCTGGGACACGAGATATCCGGCGGGCGGCATGACCAGCTCGCTCGGCAGCGGCAGCACCGACGACTCGATGGCCATCAGGAGCACGATGCCGGGATATCCGAGGGCGAGCACGCTCTCGGCGAGCCACTGGAAGAACGATGTCAGCATGCGGTGCTCACGAGGAGAAGCCGAACTGGCCGAGCAGCGGCACGAAGCGCACGTCGGCGACGGTGCTGATCTGGAGCTGCTCGCCGGCCAGGCGGGCGACGGTGAGCACCTGGTTGTCCCGGTCGCCCAGCGGGATGACGAGCCGTCCCGTGGGCGCCAGCTGCTCCACCAGCGGGGCCGGGATCTCCGGCGACGCCGCCGCCACCAGGATGGCGTCGTACGGGGCGAACGGCCGCCAGCCCAGGGTGCCGTCGCCCACCAGCACGGTGACGTTGCGAATGCCGACGGCCTCGAGCGCCTCCCGCGCGCCCTGGGCGAGCGCGGGGATGCGCTCGACCGCGAACACCGCGTCGGCCAGCTGCGCGAGCAGCGCGGTCTGGTAGCCCGATCCCGCGCCCACCTCCAGCACGCGCTCGCGGCCGGTCAGGGCCGCGAGCTCGAGATAGCGCGCCTGCACCCATGGCTGGGAGATGGTCTGCCCGCCGCCGATCGGCAGCGCCACGTCCTCGTAGGCCCGGTGGCGGACGCTCTCGGGCACGAACAGATGCCGCGGCACCGTGCCGATGGCCCGGAGGACCGCGAGGTCGCGGATGCCCTTCTGCTGCAGGGTCTCGACCAGCCGGGTGCGGTAGCCGCCGTAGCTGTCGCCGTCCCTCATCCCTCCAGCGACCATCCCTTGACCGTCTCCAGCAGCGCGTAGTTCGTCAGGTCCATATGGAGCGGCGTGATGGAAACGTAGCCTTCGGCGACGGCGAGATGGTCCGAGTTCTCGGTGCCCGTCCAGGTGATGGTGCCGCCGCCGATCCAGAAGATCTCTCGGCCCCACGGATCCTTCATCCGCGTGAGCGAGTCGGAAAAGTAGCGGCTGCCCAGTTTGGTCACCTGGATCCCGAGCACCTCGGAGGCGGGGACCCGCGGCAGGTTGATGTTGAGCAGGGTCTGCTCGGGAAAGGCGGGCACGCTGGTGATCTGCCGGACCAGATGGATCAGCGCCTCGCGGTAGGTGCTCATGATCTCGGGCTGGCTCCCGCCGGAGAACGAGATGCCGATGCCTGGAACGCCGAGCGTCACGGCCTCCATGGCGGCGGACACCGTGCCCGAGTACAGCACGTCCTCGCCCATGTTCGGCCCGTGGTTCACGCCGGAGAAGACGAAGTCCGGCCGCTCGGGCATGAGGGCCTGGATCGCGAGCATGACGCAGTCGGTGGGCGTGCCGTCCACTTGCCAGGCACCGTCGGGCCGGCGGGCGGGCCGGAGCGGCCGGTGCAAGGTGAGCGAGTGGGACGTGCCGCTCTGCTCCCGGTCGGGCGCCACCACGGTGACGTCGCTGACCTCGCGGCAGACGTCGGCCAGGAGCGCGAGTCCGGGAGCGAGGATGCCGTCGTCGTTGGTGACGAGGATGTTCATCCGCGCGACCCGTCCGGGCGCCCGTCGAGGATCTTCACGATCGCCTCGATAGCCGCCCGGACCTCGGTCGCGAGCTCGGCCTCGAACGCCTTGCGTGCCGACGCGCGCAGCTCGCCGGTGCGCCGGTACTGGTCGATGCGCTGCCGGGCGCCGTCGATGGTGAACTTCTCGGTGTACAGCAGGTGCTTCACCAGCATGA
>JBOHSB010000301.1:0-30660 GCA_050733015.1 Gemmatimonadales bacterium | reverse complement strand
CATGCTTCGGCACAACCCACCGACTGGAGGAACTGGGTGCCGGTGGGGCTCGATGCGCTCACGATGTTGAGCGCCTTGTGGCCCCAGTGCGAGGGCATCTGGCGGCCGCCCGAATTCGGGTCGTCCGCCGCACCCACGGCGGAGAGCAGCTGCTCGGTGGCGGTCATCCCCAGGCCGAGGCAGAGGGCGCGGTCGCGGTAGTAGGTGTAGAACCAGTCGTAGGCGGGACGGAACACCCGCGAGGCGGCGGCGAGCACTCCTTCGTGGCCCGCGCCCGAGATCTGAAAGAAGATCTTGTTCTGCCGCTTGAGCTGGATCTCCTTGTCGTCGATCCGCCGCGCGAGCAGTATGATGCGGTACAGCTCGAGCAGGTCCGCCTTCCCGAGCTTGGCGGAGGCGCGGGGTCGGGTCGAGGTTCGTGTGGCCATCGCACTCGGGGACGAAGGTCGGCGGTCGCGGCTCAAAAGGACGCCGGGAAAGATAGCGCCCCCGGCCCGCTCCTAGCGAGCTTCCCGGCGGGCCGCCCGTCAGCCGATTATTCGCGCCATCCGACCGACTTCACATCCGCGAGCACACCTTCCAAATCGTTGAACTTGATGCTCTTCGGCTCGGACGGCATGGGCGGCAGCTCGAGGTCCGAGCGCGCGCCCGTGACCTTGACCCGCACCCGTGCCACCCGATCCTTGCCCAGATCCACCGTGACCGGCACGTACGCCAGGAAAGTCTCGGGGACGTCCTCCTGCTGGACCTGGAGCCGCACCCGGTACTGGCCATCGCCCATGCGCTCGGTGCGGGTGGCCACCTTGTAGGTCGGGATGGCCGTGCCGTAGATCCACTGATCGAAGAACCAGCCCATATCCGTGCCGGTGTGCTGCTCGACCACTCGCCGGAAGTCGGCGGTCGACGCACGCCCTCCCTCGTAGGTGCGGTAGAAGTCCTGCATGGTCTGGGTGAACCGGTCCTCGTTCATGGTCTTCATGTCGAGCATGAGGATCCGGAGCATGTGGACCACCCAGGCGCCCTTCTTGTACACCACGGTGCTGTAGTCGTCCACGTCCGCGTCGTGCGACGACTGCACCCGCTGGCCGAGCGAGATCGGCCCCGGCACTTCCCTCCGCAGCAGGATGGACGTCCGGTAGTCGCGGAGCTGGGCGAAGTACTTGTCGTTGCTGTTGCGCACCACCTGCATGTACCAGAGACCGGAGAACTCGGCGAATCCCTCGCTCAGCCAGCGGTCGTGGTAGGTCATGTAGTCCACGCCGATGCCCCACCACTGATGCGCCACCTCGTGGGCACGGAAGATTTCGTCCCGGCCCTGCATATCGGTGTGTTGGAAGGTCACCCAGGAGAGGTGCAGCATGCCGGGGAAGGCCTCGCCGTGGAACTCCGGGATCTCGGTTACATAGAAGTGCTTCACCTTGGTGGGGCCGTAGACCGCCTGGAAGAACTTGAGGCTCTTGCCGATGTCGCCGCCGACCACCTCGCGCATGTGCCCCTGCTGCCCGTACTCCCGGGCGAGCTTCTTGTGCGCCTCCTCCGAGATCATCAACGTGACCGGCGGGGACCCCGGCTCGGTCATCGTGTAGTCCTTGAACAGGCCGAGATTGAAGGACGCGTTCCGGATCGGCGCATCGGTGATCCACCGCGTCGTGATCACCCGGCCGCTCTTATTGCTGTCCACCCGATCGCCGACGCTGGCGAGCAGATAGGCGTCGGGGGTGTGGAAGGTGAGATCGAACGTGGCCAGCGCCCGCCCCTCGAGCGAGAGCGGGTACCAGGCGACGCTGTTCTTGATCCGGAAGAAGTCGCTGAACCGCTCGATCATGTCGCCGTGGTAGAACAGCGTGAGCCGCCGGGCCTCGCCGGCCTGGAGCCGCCCCCCGAGCCGGACCCAGACCAGCCCGGCATCCTTGCCCTTGAAGACGGTGGCGGGCTCGCCGCCTTCCCAGTGCGCCGAGTCGACCTTGAGCTTCTCGAACAGCTGGAAGGCGATCCACGGCCCCACCGCACTCCGGGCGGTGATATCCATCTGGGCCGTCGCGGCGAAAGCGATCTCCCCCACGCCGCTCTGCGGCAGGTCCACGCTGATCGTGTAGCGCTTGATCTCCGCGGCGTCGTTGCGCTCGCCGGTAATCTGCAGATCGCGCGGCCGCCCTTCGCGGGGAAACTGGGACTCGACCTCGCTGTCCCCGGACCACCAGCGGGTGGCCTTGCCGCGCAGGCTCACCGCTTCGACATCGTGCGGGTTCACCATGAACAGCAGGGGATCGCCGCCCTGGCGGCAGATGTAGGCGACGAACAGGTCGGTGGACTCCCCGTTCAGCAGTGCCGCCATCAGATCCGGGTCCAGCGTCTTGCTGTCGTCGTCGCCCAGGAACTTGAGGGCGTCGCGGGTCCGCTCGCGCACGTCAGTGACCGCCGCCTCGGTGCGGAAGCTGAGCTGGCGCTTGAGCTGGTCGATCGTCGTATCCGCGAACAGCAGAACGACGTCGAGGATCGGCACCTGCAGTGGGTTCTTCTTCTCGAACCGGATCAGGCGGTTCTGCTCGACCTTGGACGGCGGCGCGAACGAGAACGAGCCGGTGCCGTGGAAGACCGCGCCCACCGTGCGGCCGCCGAGTGGTGCCAGCAGGTAGAGCTTGCCGGCGGTCAGGGTGAACCGGCCTACGTCCCGCTGGATCACGAGATTGGCCACGTCTGCGACGCCGTCCGGCGCGGCCTCGAGCGCCATGATCTCGGCATACCGCCGGAGATAGTCCTCCGCCGCGGCGGGGTCCTGAGTCCGGATCGTGGCCCCTGCGCCCTGGGCGGGAACCGGTGCCGCCGCAATCTGGGCCTGGACCGATGCTACGCCTGCCAGGCACGCAACGAGAGTCAGCCGAAGGAGGTCTGCGGCCTGGGGGATGAAACGCGAGTTGCACTGGAGCGGTTGGGTCGGGGCGGTCGGCATTCCGGCGGCCTCCGGATCGTCACGCGAGTTGGCCAGCGAGACAGACCTCGAGCCGACACCGCCTGAATGTCCGGAACGGCGGTCGGTGACCGACAATGATGTGGGGACGGCTGGAAGATGAGACCCGGGCCAAGGCCGGTCAAGCCACTAGAAACACGACACCGTGAGAGCGCCGCCAAGGCGAGCCGCTAGCGCAGCAAGGAACCCTGAAGGTGCGACACCAGAGCCGCTATTCGGCAGTATTGCTGTCGCAGCAGGGGCTACTTGGCCTGAAATACGACACGGCCGCCGACCACGGTGGCCCGCACCGTGGCCCGCTCGATCGCCTCGGGCGGAATCCGGGTGAGATCCTGGTCGAGCAGCACCAGGTCGGCCTTGTAGCCCGGGGCCAGACGGCCCCGCGTCCGTTCGGCGAACACCCCGTACGCATCGCCGCTGGTATAGGCCCGGAGCGCCTCCTCCACCGAGATCTTCTCCTGGGGCACCCAGCCGTCCGGGTGTTTCCCGTCGAGCGTCCGCCGGGTGACCGCCGCGTAGATCCCGAGGATGGGATCGATCGGTGCCACGGTCCAGTCGGACCCGAAGGCGAGGTGCGCGTGGCGGTCGAGCAGCGATCGGAAGGCATAGGTCGTCTTGATCCGCTCCGGGCCGATCCGCTTCTCCGCCCAGCGGCCGTCGTCGATGACGTGGTACGGCTGCATCGACGCGACGATGCCGAGGCGGGCGATCCGATCGATGTCTTCCCGGCGCAGGTGCTGAGCGTGCTCGATGCGAAAACGGCGGTCCCGCGGGCCGTGCGCCCGGGCGACGCTGTCGTAGATGTCGAGGATGAGGCCGTTGGCTCGCTCGCCGATGGCATGCACGGCCACCTGCAGCCCGGCCGAGTCGGCCGCCCCGATCCACGCGCGCAGCGAATCCTCGGGCGTCACCAGGACGCCTGACGTACTGGGGTCGTCGTTGTACGGCGCGTAGAACAGGGCGGTGGTCGAGCCCAGGGAGCCGTCGACGTACCCCTTCACGCCGCCGATCCACACCCAGTCGTCCCCTCGGCCCAGCTTGGCGATCGTGTCGGCGACCGCATGCCAGGTCTCGAGCGGGAAATAGAGCGCCGCGCGCGCGGTGAGTGCGCCGGCGGCCTTGGCGCGGAGGTAGGTGCCGAGGTCGGCCGGAGCCACGCTCACGTGGGCGAACGCGGTCACGCCCTTGGACGCGGCGTAGGCCAGTGCGCGTCGAAGCGCGGCATCGCGCTGGGCATCGGTCGGGGCTGGGATGGCGCGTTCCACCGGGTCCATGGCGCCGTCCTTGAGGATCCCCGTCGGCTCACCGGTACGCGTGTCGCGCACGATGACGCCACCCGGGATGTCCCGGGTCTGCCGCGAGATGCCGGCCGCGCGAAGGGCCGCGCTGTTGGCCAGGCCCATGTGGCCGTCCAGTCGGTTGACGAACACCGGGTTGTTCGGCGTCACCGAATCGATCCAGTCCCGGCGCGGCAGCGGCGAGCCCGGCCAACGCTCGTGGTCCCAGTCGCCCCCCAGGATCCATTCACCCGGGCGTCGCTCGCTGACGAACGCCTTGAGCCGGGCGATGAACTCCCCGGGCGCGTTGGCCGGCCGAAGATCCACACTGGCGAGCTGAAATCCGCCATCGGTGAAGTGGAGATGGCCGTCCATGAGCCCGGGCGTCACCATCGCGGCGCCGTTCGACAGGACCCGCGTGTCCGGCCCGACCAGGCGGGCGATCTCCGCGCTGTCGCCCACGGCCACGATCGAGTCGCCGGCCGCCGCGACCGCCGCGGCCCAGGGTCGGGCCGGGTCCCCGGTCCAGACCCGGCCGTACACCACTAGGCTGGCGGGGGCGCGGGCCGGCGAGCTCTGACAGGCCGACACACCGGCGGCGAGGAGCAGGAGCCAGGCGCCTGCCTGCGGACGAAGCACCATCATCGGGTACTCAGCGGAGTTTCGTGAGCCGGCGGATGGCCTCGAGCTTCTCGAGCGCGCTGCCGCCGGAGGCGGCCGGCGCCACCGAGAAGAGGTCTCGGATATCGAGCAGGATCTCGAGCATGAGCTGGTCGCGCATATAGGCGCTCTCGAGGTCGATCATGCGCCCGCCCTCGCCGGCGGTCTTGGCGCGCTCGTAGGAGTCGCGATAGATCGACTCGAGGTTGGCGAGAATGCGTTCGCGCGGGCGCATGCAGTCTCCAAAAGTTGCGCTCAAGTATAGCGGCTGTCGAGAAAAAGGTCGGCTGATGTGAATGCCTGCAGTGGGCGCACCGCAGTCTGCCGCCTCCCCGCCTCATAGGTTTTGGGGTGCAAGACCTGAACAGTCGTGAAAACAATAACTTGACCGGAAGGGCCACGTGGGAACGGATTGTGCTCAGTCACAACAGCATGAGCACCCGTAAAGAAATGCGACACCTGAGTCGCCGACCCACCGCCGGCTTTACGGCCGTGGAGCTCGCCCTGACCCTCGCGGTGGTGGGGCTGCTCACGGCCATGTCGATGCCGCGGGTCGGGCGGACGCTCCAGCACATGCGGGTGAACCGCGCGACCGCCACCGTGGCCGCCGACCTCGAGCAGGCCTTCTCCACCTCCGCGCGGATGCGCAAGCCGATCCGGGTGACCTTCAATACCGCCGCGCTGAGCTATACCCTGGCGGACCGGAGTGGCGGAACGGTGCGGCTCACCCGCTCGCTCACGGCACCGGACTACCAGCTCCAGTCGCTGGCCGCGACCACGACGCCCCTCGATGTGTTCCCCTCGGGCGTCGCGACCGCCAGCGATACAGTCACCATCGGGTCCGGCGGATATACCCGCCGGATCGTGGTGACCTCCGCCGGACTCGTGAGGATCCTGCCATGAAGACTGATGCCCGCGGCTTCACCCTGGTCGAGGTGCTCGTCGCCCTCGTGCTGGTGTCGCTCTGCTCCGTCGGCCTCGGCCGCCTGATGTTCCAGGCCGCCCGCATGGCTCGCGTGAGCGGAAGCATGACCTATCAGACCGCCGCGATGTCCGCCGAGGTGGCCCGGCTCGACGCGGTGCCGTTCGACTCGGTGGGCACGGGGACGACCTGCGTCACCGTCGGCACGCCGCCGTTTCCCCACACGCGGTGCACCACGGTGAACAACGTCAGCTCGAAGGTCAAGCAGGTCATCGTGGTGGTCACGCCGTCGGGCAATAGCCTGCTGCATCCGGACACGACGGTGGTGGTGCGGACCAAGAACGGCAACGGCACGCCGTTGAATCTGCCATGAGCGGGTCGCGCCGAGGCTTCACTTTGATCGAGCTGCTGATCTCGCTCGTGGTGGTGGCGATCGTGGGCAGCTCGCTCATCCGTTTGATGCTGAGCCAGAACCGTTTCATGGACCAGCAGGAGGCGGTCCGGACCAGCCGGGCGGTGGCGCGGAGCGGGCTCAACCGGCTCTACGCCGACATGCGGAATGTCGAGGCGGTGAGCGGGGTCGAGGCGGCGGCCGCGGGTGGCAAGGACTTCACCCTGCGCGTCCCCTACGCCTTCGGCGTCATGTGCTCCACCAGCGGCGGCAACGCTGCCACGGTGACCCTGCTCCCGGCCGACTCCGCCATGTTCTTCGCGCCCGGCTTCTCCGGCTTCGCCTGGCGGGATGCCAACGGCGTGTACCAATACCAGGGCACCGCCACCTTGAACACCGCCGGGACCACGGCCAACTGCACCGCGGCGGCGGTCAAGACGGTCGGCACCTACAATGGATCGCCAGCGGGGCGGGTCGTGAACCTCACCGGCACGCTTTCCTCCACGCCCACAGTCGGCACCGTGTTCTTCCTGTACCGCCGGGTACGCTACGAGTTCAAGGCCTCGAACCTGGTGGCGGGTCGCGTCGGATTGTGGCGGACGCCGTTGTCGGGTGGCACCGCGGAGGAGCTGGCCGCGCCGTTCGACACCACGGCACGCGTCAACTTCTACGTCAACTACGCCACCACCGCGCAGAGCGCGGTGCCGGCTTCGCTGTCCACCATTCGAGGTCTCGAGCTCCAGCTGGACGGCCAGAGCGACCTGGCGCCGAAGGGGTACGCCTCGCCCAAGGTGACCAGCCTGACCACCTCGATGTTCTTCTCCAACCGGCCCGACTGACCCCGACCGGAGTGCATCCTATGTCGCCGTTGTCGCCGTGGTCCAACCGCCGGGGAGCTACGCTCCCGCTGAGCATCCTGCTGATCGCCATTCTGGGCGTGGCCGTTGCCGTGAGCGCCTCGCGCAGCTCGTCCGAGCGCCGCATCACCAGCGACGAGCAGGCGCAGCTCGATGCGTTCGCCGTCGCCCAATCGGGGCTGGAGCAGTGGTTCAGCACCGTGTCGGGCGCACCGCCCGACAGCGCCGAGGTGAGCGTGACCGGTCTCGCCGGCGGGAGCGCCCAAATCTCCGTCCGGAAGCTGCTCAGCGCCTCCGGCAACATCCCGGACACCTGGGTCATCATGTCGCGCGGCACGAACGCGACGGCCACGCGATACGGCGCCACCGTCCCGACCGCGGAGCGGATCGTGGCGCAGTATGCCACCTGGCAGCAGGCGACGTTCGATGTGGACGCGGCGTTCACCAGCCTGTCGGGCATCGACAAGAACGGCAACTCGGGTGCGCTGAGCGGCATCGACGGCTGCGCCGGCAGCGGCAAGCCCAACATCCCAGGCGTAGCGGTGCCCACCGGCACGTACACCGGGCAGACCGGCCCTATTGACGGCAATCCGGACAACACGCCGAAGGCCCTGGGCACGTCGGGCATCAACGGCCAGGCCAAGGATTCGGTCCGGGTCGACTGGGCGAACATCAAGACCGGGGCGGCCATTCCGCCGGACTACACGATCCCGACCAACAGCTGGCCGACCTCGAGCCAGTTCCTCAACTGGCCGGTGGTGTATACCAACGGCGACCTGAGCTTGAGCGGCGGCTCGACCGACGGGAAGGGCATCCTGATCGTCACGGGCAACCTGACCGTCAGCGGCAGCTACAAGTGGGACGGGATCGTGCTGGTCGGCGGCACGATGACCTCCAACGGCAACAACACGATTCAGGGGGCCATCATCACGGGCCTCAACGTGAAGACCGGCACTGCCGTGCCCCAGGAGGCCGTGGGCAACGGCAACAAGACTTTCCAGTACAACTCGTGCAACATCGCCAGCGCGCTGAACCATATCGGCTCGCTGCAGCGGCTCCGGAACGGCTGGACCGACACCTGGTCGAGCTACTGAGCGCGCGGCGCTATACTTAGCGGACGAGGCCGGGGCGCCCCGCCCCGGCCTTCGTCTTTTTTGCCGCCCGAGCTCGCCATGACGCTGCCAGACACGAAGGTCCTCATCTTCGCCGGCCCCCTCTATGAAGATCTCGAATTGTGGTATCCCAAGATCCGCCTGGAGGAAGAAGGCGCGCGCACGGTCGTGGCCGGCACCGGCGAGCGCACGTACCAGGGCAAGCGGGGCTACCCGCTCACCGTGGACGCGAATGTGGACGACCTCAGCGCCGACGACTTCGACGGCCTGGTGATCCCCGGCGGGTACGCGCCCGACATCATGCGGCGCTCCAAGAAGCTGCTCCAGCTGACCCGCGAGATCTACGAGGCGGACAAGCCGGTCGCCTTCATCTGCCACGCCGGCTGGGTGCCCATCTCGGCCGGGATCGTGCGCGGCAAGCGCGGCACGAGCGTCGGCGCCATCAAGGACGATCTGGTCAACGCGGGCCTGCTGTGGGAGGACAGCCCCGTGGTGGTGGACGGCAACCTGATCTCGAGCCGGACCCCGGCCGACCTGCCGCAGTTCATGCGCGCCCTGATCCGCGCGCTCGCCGCTCGGCCGGTCGACGCCGGCACGGGCCCGGGCGCGGCGGCCCCCGCCGGGCGGCGCTAGCATGTCGATCGCCGACGCGCAGCGGCGGGTGGACGCGTGGGTAGGCCAGTTCGAGGAGGGCTACTTCCACCCCCTCACCAACATCGCGCGGCTCACCGAGGAGGTGGGGGAGCTCGCCCGGGAGGTGAACCACCGGTTCGGCCAGAAGACCAAGAAGCCGGGCGAGGCCGAGGGCGACCTGGCGATGGAGATGGCGGACATCCTGTTCGTGGTCATCTGCATGGCCAACCGGGAAGGCATCGACCTGCAGGCGGCATTCGACCGGATGATGGCCAAGGTGGAGACGCGCGATCGGGATCGGTGGACGAGGAAGGACGATAGGGCGATAGGGCGATAGGGCGGCGGGGGGCGGCATCGGTCATCGCCCTTTCCTATCGCCCGTTCGTCCTATGGCCTTATCGGCGTCCTCACTCCCACTCCGCCGGCTCCCCCTCCAGCTCCGCCAGCAGCACCAGATAGCTGTCCCAGCGGTCGCGGGCAATCGCGCCGCCCTCGACGCCCGCGCGCACCCGACAGCCGGGCTCCGTCCGGTGGCGGCAATCGGCGTAGCGGCAGTCGTTCAAGAACGGGCGGAACTCGGGGAAGCAGGTGTCGAGCTGCCCAGGGTCGATCCCCCACAGCCCCACCTCGCTGAATCCGGGCGTGTCCACGAGATAGCCGCCGGTGTCGAGCGGCAGCATGATGGCCGACACGGTCGTGTGGCGGCCCCGCCGGATCTTGGTGCTGATCTCGGCGGTGCGGAGCTCGAGGCCAGGCTGCACGCGGTTGAGCAGGCTCGATTTGCCCGCGCCGGAGGGGCCGGTCACCACCGAGATGTGTCCGGCCAGGGCGGCGCTGAACGCGGCGATGCCCTCACCAGTCTTGGTACTGGTGGCATATACCGCGTAGCCCGCGCGGCGGCAGCGTTCGATGAGCTCAGCGGCCGGGTCGAGGTCCACCTTGTTGACCACGACGGCGGCGCCGATCTCGTTGGCCTCCGCGACCACGAGCAGACGGTCGATGAGCTGGGGGATGGGGGCAGGATTGAGAGCGGCGGTGACCACGAAGACCTGGTCCACGTTGGCCGCCACCGCACGGGCGCCGCGTCCTTCGGGCACCCGCCGCTCGAGCAGGGCGGTGCGAGGCTCGACGCCAACGATGGTGTGCAACCTTGCGTCGGGGTCGGGGTCGGGCTCGAGCCGGACCCGGTCGCCCACCACCACCCGGGTCGGGTTCCGCTTGGCCTTGCCGGCGAGCACCGCGCGAAGCTCGCCGTCATCGGTGGCGATGCGGTAGACCGATCCGTCGCGCTCGAGCACGGTGCCGAGCAGCGCCGTCACCACTCTGCGGGCGCGCTGGCGATGGCCTCGTCGAGCGCCGCCTTGACGTCGTACAGGGAGAGTGCCTTGAGTCGCTCCGTGGCCTCCTCCTCGGTGCGCCCCCACGCCAGCGATTCGGTCTCGACGTGGCCCGTAGGCCGATCGCCGGACGCCGACCAGCGCACGAACAACAGCGCCGCCCCGTACAGCCCGCGCAGGTCCGGCTCCCCATCGACATAGATGGCCACCGAATACGCCTGGCCGTCGCTGCCTCCGAAGGCCGCGGCCCGCTCGTGCTTGGCCATGTAGCCGCCCAGCGTGAAGTCGCTCACCGTCCCCCCGGTACCGCCTCCCGAACGATGTTGCCGAGCATGAAGGCGATGTTGGCCGGTCGCTCCGCCAGCCGGCGCATGAGATAAGGATACCACTGGGTTCCGAAGGGGATATAGACCCGGAGCCGGTAGCCGGCCTTGCGGAGGCCGTCCTGCAGGTCCCGGCGCACCCCGTAGAGCATCTGGAACTCGAACCGGTCGCTCGAGATGCCCTCGCGCCGGGTGAACTCGCGGGCGTGCGTGATGATGACCTGGTCATGCGTGGCGAGGCCCGGGTAGTTCCCCGCGACCAGCAGCCGCTCCATCAGACGCACGTAGTTCCGGTCGACGTCGGCCTTGTCGGGGAAGGCCACCGTCGGTGGTTCGAGGTAGGCGCCCTTGCACAGGCGGACCCGGGCCCCCATCGCGATGAGATCGTCGACGTCCTGCTCGGAGCGGCGGAGCATGGACTGGATCACCACGCCGCAGTGGGCCCCGAAGCGGTCGAACAGGCGCCGGCGGAAGAACTCGAGGGTGCGCTCCGTGTATTCCGAGCCTTCCATGTCGAGCCGCACGAAGCCGTTGAGCGTCGCCGCCTTCTCGAGGATCGCGACCATGTTGGCGACGCAGAGCGCCTCGGAGATGTCGAGCCCCATCTGGGTCAGCTTGACCGAGACGTTCACCTCGACGCCGCTGGCGGCCATCTGGTCGAGCATGCGGAGGTACTGATCCCGTGCGGCGGTGGCCTCGGATTCAACGGTGATGCTCTCCCCAAGCAGGTCGAGCGAGGCGGTGATGCCGCGGCGGCTCAGCTCGCGCGCCGCCTCGACGCCCTGCTCGATCGATTCACCGGCCACGAACCGTGACGCGAACCGGCGGGCGAGGCCGTTCCGGCGCACGAAGTTGAACACACCCTGCCGCTCGGAGAGCCAGAGCAGGCCCTGTCGCATGATCACGATGGCACCTTGTGGAAGGCGAAACGCCCACGAAGGTAGCGGAGGCAGCCAGCGGAGTGTAGAGGGACGGGGGCCTTGAATCTTTATGCAACCCTGTGACTGGCGTCACGTTACAGGATCGGCTGCAGTCCCGTGAGCAGCCGATTGTGTTCTTCCCCACGGCCCCCGAGCGGGGTCGGGAGAATCTTCCGCGGGAGCCGGTTCGGCTCGCGCGGCGGAAGCTCGCTTCGCTCGGATGCACCTGCCCGCCGGGTCGCGCGCCCCGGCGGGCATTGACGCCGCGATGCGCGCCTGACCGGTGTCCCATGCCCACGCGCCGCCGACGGCCGCAACCCGCTTCCGATCCGATCGAGTCCGCCCAGGCGGCGGGTCTTCGATACGTGAGCGACACATCGCCCGGTATTCGTCGCCGAGGCGCCGGCCATGGCTTCACCTACCTGACGCCGGATGGCCAGCCGCTCCGGGACAAGGCCACGCTGGCCCGAATCAAGAGTCTGGCGATCCCACCGGCGTATACCGACGTGTGGATCTGCCCCATCCCCAACGGCCATCTCCAAGCCACCGGCCGGGACGCCCGCGGGAGGAAGCAGTACCGGTATCACTTTCGGTGGCGGGAGGTCCGGGACGAGACCAAGTTCGGCCGCATGGTGACCTTCAGCGAGGCACTGCCTCGACTGCGCCGGCGGGTCGATGAGGACCTGGCCAAGCCGGGGCTTCCGAGGGTCAAGGTGCTCGCGGCGGTGGTGCGGCTGCTCGAGTGCACCGGCATCCGGGTCGGCAACGAGGAGTATGCGCGGAACAACCGGTCGTTCGGCCTGACGACGCTCCGGGACCATCACGTGGAGATCTCGGGCTCGACCATGCGCTTCGAGTTCAGGGGAAAGAGCGGGAAGACCCACCGGGTGGCCCTGAGCGACCGCCGACTGGCACGCATCGTCGCCCGTTGTCAGGCGGTGCCGGGGGCCGAGTTGTTTCAGTACGTGGACGACGAGGGCGGGCGGGTGGCGATCGACTCGGGCGACGTGAACGAATACCTGCGAGAGATCACCGGCGAGGACTTCACCGCCAAGGACTTCCGCACCTGGGCCGGCACGCTGCAGGCCGTCGCCGCCCTGGAGGAGATGGGGCCCGCGGCCACCGCCCGCGAGGCGAAATCCACGATCCTGCGCGCGATCGACCAGGTCGCCGAGCGGCTCAACAACACCCGCGCGGTCTGCCGGAAGTACTACGTCCATCCTGCGGTGCTGGACCGGTACGAGGCCGGCACGCTGCACGAGGCCCTGGCCAATGGGACCGGCCATGGTTCGACGGTGACGGGGCTCGAGCCGGGCGAGAAGGCGCTGGTCCGCCTGCTGCGGGACGTGGCGGCCTGACCCACACGCGAAAGTGCCCACTAGCCTCCGGCGAGTGGGCACTTGGCGTCAGCGGGTCGTGGGCGGCTCATGGACCGCCGCCGTACCCACCGCCACCGCCGCCGCCGCCGCCGCCGCCCGAGCCGCCGGTGCCGACGGTCACCGATCCCGACATCACGGCCCTGCCATGCACGGAGCAGAAATAGGTGTACGTGCCGGCCGTGGCGAACGTCCGCTGGAAGGTGCCGGAGCTCTGCCGGGCCGATCCAGGCGCGGAGTCGTCGAAGGTGACGGTGTGCTCCGTGTCTCCCATGGCCCAGGTCCAGGTGACGGTCGCGCCGGTCGCGACGCTGAGATTCGCCGGCGAGAAGAAGTTGTTGCCCACCGTCACGCCGGTGGTGCCGCCGCCGGTCGGTCCCGTGGGGACATTCGACCCGCCGCCGCCGCAGGCGGCGATGGCCACGATCGCCAGGGCTCGAAGCACCGACTTCCTACGCATAGCAACCTCCGATCAACCGTCACATCCTGTTCCACCCGAGCGTTTATGAGTAGCGCCGTCGCGCCGGGCGGTCTTGCAGGCCAGCAACGGATTTGTGCGGCGTGAGCCTTCGCCGCATCTTGAAACGTACAGGCGCAGCCCAAGGTCAGCCATGGTCGAGCGTGCGGTCTCGGTGGAGGGATTCAGCCTGCGTGAGGGACGCCACGCGCCGGGGAGCAGCCTGGCATGGCACCGGCACGCCGGGCCGACCATCTGCTTCGTCTACACCGGAGCGTTCGACGAGCGGTTCACCGGGACGACGCTCGAGTGCACGCCGGGGACGCTCAAGATCACTCCGGCCGAGGAGCCGCACAGCAACCGCTTCGGCCGGGATGAGACCCGGGGCCTTTTGGTCGAGGCGGACCCGGTCGGCGTGGGTCGCCTGGGCGAGCACGCGCGGATCCTGGAGGAGCGCGCGAGCTTTCGGGACCCACACCTGGCCCTGCTGGCGTGGCGCCTGCTGGCGGAGCTTCGCGCCGGCGACGCGGCGGCATCACTCGCCATCGAAGGGCTGCTGCTCGAGATTCTCGCCGGCGCGGCGCGCGCCCGCGAGGTCCGGGTGGGCGGCACGGTGCCGCGGTGGGTCGCCGAGGCACGCGACCTGCTGCACGATCCGGGGCAGGTCGCCAGCCTGGGCGAGCTCGCCACGGTCGTCGGGGTGCATCCTGTCACGCTCGCCCGAGGCTTCCGCAAGGCCTACGGCCGCAGCGTCGGCGCGTATCTGCGCTGGCTGCGCATCGCGCGGGCGGCGCGGCGATTGTCGGAGACCGACAGCCCGCTGGCGGAGATCGCGCTCGAGGCGGGCTTCGCGGACCAGAGCCACTTCTCGAACACGTTCCGGCGCGAGACCGGCCAATCGCCGTCGGCGTTCCGGCGATCGGTCAAGGCGACGTAGCATGCTCGCCACCTGCCTCGCCCTCGCTCAGGTGTGACACCACCCGCTTCATCGCCTCCGCCTCGATATCGAAATGTGACCGGTGCCAGGCGGGCACGCCCTCGCGCAGGATGATGGCCTGCGGCGAGGCGTGGGTCACGCCGATTCGCTCCGCCAGGGCTCGCGAGAGCGGGCGGTGCCGGACCACGTCCACCAGGTAGACGGGGACGCGGCTCAGGCGCCGAAACGCGAGCATCTCCTCATAGGCGAATCCGCTGGTCGGGCAGATCGGACTGTGCTTGTAAAGGACGGCGAGCGGCGCGGCGAGCAGGGCGGCGAAGTCGGCTTCTCTCACGATCGGGTGCATCAGGCAACCTATACCGCCGCGCCGCGCGGCGGCTACGCCAGGCGCATGCGCTCCTGCAGCCGGCGGAAGCGTGGGTCGGCCCGGAGTCCGTCGAGCATCGGCTCCACGTTGAGATAGGCGAGCCATCCGCGCCGTTGCTCGTAGGCGCGATCGAGCCAGGTGAACGCCGAGTCGGTCTCGCCGAGGGCCGCGTGCAGCATCACGAACGCGACCGGCGTCACGTACCGCGATTGGCGCCTCGCCTCCAGCTCGGCCAGTACCGCCCGCGCCTCCTCGGGCCTGCCGCGCCCGACCGCAACCACGCCCAGCCCCGCTTCCGCGAGGGCGGGGCTGCCCGATACCGAGATCGCCTCGCGGAACGCCCCCGCCGCCTCGTCCCACTGCCCCACCTGGATGTACGACAGCCCCAGCAACCGGTGATTCTCCTCGGCCGTCGGGTCCATCGCCAGGGCGCGCCGGAGCTGCTCGAGCGCCTGTTCGGGCTGGCGCGCGTAGTACAGCAGCCAGCCCATGCTCCGCCGGATCGAGACCGACGCGGGGTCAAGCGCGATGGCCTGCCGTCCCTCGTCCAGCGCCAGGGCCTGCCGGCCCATGGCGATCTGGAACCACGAGTGCCACTGACGCGCGACCGAATAGCGCGGATTGAGCTGGAGCGCCCGCTGGAAATGGCGCGCCGCGAGCGGCCAGTCCCAGTCGTAGATGAAGGTCACCCACCCCAGGGAGGTGTGGGCCTCCGCCAGGCTCTCGTCGAGCGCGAGCGCCCGCCGCGCTTCGGCGCGGGCGCGCTCGAACCCTTCCTGCACCGGGGAGCCGCGGTAGTCGAGCTGCAGCGCGTACGAATCGGCCAGGCCGGTATAGGCCAGGGCGTACTCGGCGTCCTCCGCGATGGCCTCCTCGAAGAATCGGATCCCCTCCGCAATGGAGACCTGGGTCCGCCGGTTCCAGGCATGCCGGCCCTTGAGGTACAGGGTGTACGCCCGGAGGTTGGCGGTGTAGCGGACGGAAACGGGATCGCCCAGATCGTGGAGCAGGGTGGCACGCAGGGTCGCGACGATGGTCTGCGCGATCTCATCCTGGATGGCGAACACGTCGGCCAGCTCGCGATCATACCGCTCGGACCAGAGGGTGCGGCCGTCGCGCACGCTGGTGAGCTGCGCGGTGATCCGGAGCCGGTTGCCCGCCCGGCGCACCGATCCCTCGAGGACCGTGCTGACGTTGAGCCGGGCGCCCAGCGCCCGGACGTCTTCGCGCACGCCCTTGAGCGCGAACACCGACGTGCGCGAGGCCACTCGCAGCCCCTCGACCTTGGTGAGCGCGGTGAGGAGCTCCTCGGTCATCCCGTCGCTGAAGTACTCGTTCTCCGGATCCGCGCTGGCATTCACGAACGGGAGGACCGCGATGGCCCGGGCGTCCATCTCCACCGGCGCCAGCGCCGCGGTCACGTCGAGGGTGGGCGTTTCCAGCGCCGCCACGAATTCGGCCATGGTGCGGAAGCGGTCCGCCGGTGACTTGGCCAGCGCGCGCTCGAGGGTCCGCTCGACCGCGACCGGCACATTCGGCCTCCGGGCACGGATCGGCGTCGGCGGCTCGATCGCGTGGCGCGCCATTGTGGCCCGTGCACCGGTGCCGGCGAAGGGCGGCTCGCCGGCCAGCATCTCGTACAGCACGCAGGCGAGGCTGTACTGGTCGGTCCGGCCGTCGAGGCCGGACTCGGCGCTGGCCTGTTCCGGGCTCATGTAGGCTGGCGTGCCGACCGCGAACCCGTGGTCCGTGATGTACGCGCCTTCGCCGCCCGCGGCGCTGACGGCGGTGGCGACGCCGAAGTCGGCCACGACCGGCTCGCCTTCCTGCAGCAGGATGTTCTCCGGCTTGATATCGCGGTGGATGACCTCGAGCCGGTGCGCGTAGCCCAGCGCCCCGGCCACCGCCCGGGTGATGCGGAGGGCGACGTCCACGGGGAGCGGACCCTCGCGCTCGAGCCGGTGTCGCAGCGACTCGCAGCCCGCGTAGGGCATTACGAAGTAGAGCAGGCCCTCGCATTCGCCGGAGTCGTGCAGCGGCAGGATCTGCGGGTGCGCCAGCCGGGCGGCAATGCGGATCTCCCGCAGGAACCGCTGGGGCTCGTAGCCGGCCGGCGTGTCGGGCCGGAGCACCTTGATGGCCACCTTGCGGGTGTGCTTGAGGTCCTCCGCCAGGTAGACGGTGGCCGCGCCGCCGCGCCCGATCTCCTCCTCGATCAGGTAGCGGTCGGCGAGTGCTTCACGCAGACGGGTGGCGATGTCGGGCACGGTGGTTCGGCCTCGTGGCTGACGGCGTGTCTCTGGAAGGGAACCGGGCGTCCCCGCCAAGACAAGGCACGTGGCAGGATGGGCGGACGGGCGCTTATCTTGACGAAGAACCAGGAGTCGCAGCGGCGGCGGACGAGGCAGTCGATGTTCCACGATGGCGATTCACCAGCTCGGCGGGTTTCCGGCGGAGGCTGGGCCCACCTCCCGGACGATTCACCCCCTCCATCTCGCGGGCGCACTCTCCGGAGCGTCGTGGTGGACGCCGACCGTCTCGCCCGGCGGCACCTCCGGCAGCTCCTCGAGGACGAGCCTGACGTCGCGCTGGTTGCGGAATGCGACGCCGGGAGCCCGGCGATCGAAGTCATTGCCCTGGCGCGACCCGACCTCGTCTTTCTCGACGTCACCCTCCCCGATATTGACGGATTCGCGCTCGGCGCCCGGCTGCGGAGCCATGTGCCGGGCGGCCTGGTCTACGTGTCCGATCGACCCCAGGGCGCGCTCCAGGCGTTCGACGTCCACGCCCTCGGTTACCTGCTCAAGCCCGTCGGCCGGGAGCGGCTCCGGGCGGCGGTGGCCCATGCGCGGTCCATCCTGCTGCAGGATCGGCGCGGCATCGCCGAGGAGCGGCTCCTGGCCCTGCTCGACCAGCGCGACGCCGAACGGCAGCGGCGCGCGCGGCTCCTGATCCGGCACGCGGACGGCGCGTTCTTCCTGCGGACCCAGACCATCGACTGGATCGAGGCCGCAGACCAGGCAGGCGAGGGCGCCCAGGGCGACCAACGCCGCGCGAACGACAACGGTCATGGATGTCTCCTGTCGACGCCGAGATCGGGATCGAGGCCACGCGCGGAGGAGGGTGACGCGACTTGCGGCGGACCAGCGGGGTGGCGGTAAAGAACCGGATCGGCGCTACGACTCTCGAGGCTAGACACGGGTCGCACGCGGCGGCGCGATGCGACCCGTCGAACATAGAGGTCGCCGTTCTGGCCATACAACGCTTCGGTCGCGACCTGCGGGATTCGCGGCGTGACCTGCACGACCGGGGTCGCGAGCGGTTCAGCCGCGCGGCATCAGCGCATGAGTGAGCGTGTGACACGTGTCACACGAAGCGGCGGAATGTCGCGCGGAGGAACGAACCCAGGACGCGATGCGGCCACTGTGGCCTGGCGCCGTGAAGCGGCGGGCGTTCAGTGAGCGGAAGGCAGGGCCCCGATGAACCGGGCGATCGCGCCGAAGTAGGCGGCCGAATCCCGCTCGAACGCGTCGGCGTGCCCGCCCGCCAGCGCGACGAACTCCTTCGGCGGAGGCGCGGCCTGGTACAGGCGGCGACCGTGCGCGAACGGAATCACCTCGTCCGCTCGCGCGTGGAGGAACAGCTTGGGCAGCGTGAGCCGCCCGATCCGGTCGATCGACGCGTAGCGGCTCCGCGCGATCCATCGCACCGGGACGTACGGGTAGGCCTCCTGCGCCCGCTCGGTGACGGACGAGAGCGCTCCGTCGAGAATGAGCCCGGCGGCCGGCACCCGCGTGGCCAGCTCGACCGCCACCGCCGAGCCCAGCGAATGGCCGAAGATGACGATGCGGTCGGGCGGGACGCCCAGGCTGTGGGTCAGGTAGCCCCACGCGGCGTCGGCGTCGCGATACAGCCCGTCTTCGCTCGGGGACCCGCCGCTCTCACCATAGCCGCGATAATCGAAGGCCAGGAGGTTGAGGCCCAGCGCGCGCAGGCCGGCGTAGTGGAACGGCCGGCCGGCCTCGGAGAGATTCCCGCCGTTGCCGTGACAGATCAGCAGCCACCGCCCGGCCGTGTCGGTCGGCGGGCGTATGATCCACGCGACCAGCCGTACCCCGTCGGTGCTCGGGAACTCGACCCGCTCCGGGGACAGGCCCAGCTCCGGCGGCGGCGGCGTAAGGTGGGTGGACGGCCCCGGCGCGTAGATGAGCCGCGGCTCGACCAGGCGGAGGAACAGCAGGAAGCCGGCATACAGCGCGACCACCAGGGCGAGGATGCCCATCACCATGCGCCGGCGGCCCGCACGCTCAGGCAGGGTAGTACCGGCCGCCGTGGAGGATGGTGCTGATCAGGTTGCCCGCCGGCGAGAAGCGGGACCCGTGGACGTCCTCCAGATCCTTGAGGGTGTCCACCACCTTGGCGGCGGTGAGATCGTCGATCATGCGCAGCGGCCCACCCCGGAAGGCCGGGAAGCCGATGCCGAACAGCGCGCCGATGTCGCCGTCCCGGGGCGTGCGGACCGCGCCGTCCTCCAGCGCCATGGCCGCCTCGTTGAGCATGGCGAACACCAGGCGCCGCTCCACCACGCCCGCATCCGCGTCTTCCGCCGGCCGCACGCCGAGGAGCGCGTAGACCGAATCGTCCACGCCCGCCTTGTGGCCGTCGTGATACCGGTAGAACCCGCGGCCGTTCTTCCGTCCCAGACGCGCGTCGCCGATGAGCCGGCCGAGGGTCTCGGGCGGGCGCAGCCGGTCCCCGAACGCCGCCTGCATCACACCGCTGGCCTTCTGCGCGACGTCCAGTCCCACCTCGTCGAGCAGGGCCACGGGGCCGACCGGGAAGCCCCACCGGGTCATGGTGCGGTCGATCAGCTCGATGGGCACCCCTTCGGCGACCAAGATGGCGGCCTCATTGAGGTAAGGCGACAGGATGCGATTGACCCAGAAGCCCGGATGATCGGCCACGACGATGACCGTCTTCCCCATGCGGCGGCCGAAGCGCACGGCCGTGACCACGGCTTCCGGGTCGGTGGCATCGGTGGGAATAACCTCGAGCAGCGGCATCTTCTCGACCGGCGAGAAGAAATGCATCCCGAGCACCCGCCCGGGCCGTGTGGCCTCCGCCGCGATGTCGCGGATGGGGATGGTGGAGGTGTTGCTGGCGAAGATCGCCTCCGGCCGGGTAATGGCCTCGACCTCGGCCAGGACGCGGCGCTTGGTCTCCAGGTCCTCGAACACCGCCTCGATCACCAGATCGGCCCGGGCGAAGCCGCGGTAGTCGGCGCCGCCGGACAGGAGCGCGCTCAATCGCTCGAACTGCGGCCGGGTCAGCCGGCGCCGCTTCTGGCGCTCGGCGAGGATGCCGGTCGCGGCCTTGAGGCCCTTCCCCACGCGGGGCAGATCGGCATCCCTGAGCCGGGTGTCGACCTCGACGTTCAGCACGGCCGTGCCGGCGATGCCCGCGCCCATGAAGCCGGCGCCCACGATGCCGAGGCGCCGGATCTGCCGGGGTATGGCCGTGGCCGGCGCGATGCCATCGTCTTTCTTGAGGGCGTTGGTCGCGAAGAACACCTGCACCAGCTTGCGCGACACGTCGCCCACGGCCAGCTCGCCGAATGCGCGGTGCTCCGCCGCCAGCCCGGCCGTGATGCCCTGCTCCAGTCCGGTGCGCACGGCATCGAGCGCCCGGAGCGGGGCCGGGTAGTGGCCGCCGGTCCGGGCCAGGACCTGCTTCTCCGCTGCGCGATACACCAGCCGCCGGCCCGCCGCCGTGCGGTCCAGCGCGAGCCCCTGGATCCCGCCCATCGGCTTCCGCTGGGGCACGCCCTCGCGCGCCAGCCGGTCCGCCGCCGCCACCGCCGCGGCGCGGAGGATGCTCGGTGGCACCAGCTCATCCACCAGGCCCAGGCGCAAGGCCTTGGGGCCGCGCTCGCTCTTGCCGGTGAGGATCATGTCGAGCGCCGCGCGCGCGCCGATGAGCCGCGGGAGCCGCTGGCATCCGCCCGCGCCGGGGATGAGGCCTAGCTGCACCTCCGGCAGGCCGAGCTGGGTCTTGGGGTGGTCGGTGGCGATGCGGTAGTGGCAGGCGAGGACCAGCTCGAGGCCGGCGCCCAGACACGCGCCGTGAATGGCGGCGACGACCGGCGTCGACAGGGTCTCGACCCGGCTCACCATCTCCTGCCCCTCGAAGCTGAGCCGCTCGGCGGCGCTCTCGGTGGTGAGCGCGCTGAACTCCTCGATGTCGGCGCCGGCGATGAAATTGTCGGGCTTGCCCGAGATCAGCACCGCGCTCCGGATGGTGGTGTCGTCGCGCAGGCGGATGAGGAGTGCCTCGAACTCGACCTTGACCGCGTCGCTCAGCTTGTTCACCGGCTCGCCCGGGATGTCGAACGTGACGACCGCGATCCCGCTCCCGACCGTCGTGGTGAAGGCCGACACTACTCGCGCTCCAGGACCAGCGCGTGGCCCATCCCGCCCTGCGCGCAGATCGAGATCAACCCGAACTGCACGTCGCGCCGGTCCATCTCGTGGGCGAGCGTCGTGACCAGGCGGGCCCCGGTGGCGCCGAACGGATGGCCGATCGCGATCGAGCCGCCCGCGACGTTGGTGCGGTCCCAGTCCACCTCCCCCACCGGGCCGGCGAGCCCGAGCCGCTCGGCCCACGCAGCCGACCCCCAGGCCTGCACGTTGCTGAGCACTTGGGCCGCGAACGCCTCGTGGATCTCGACCAGCCCGAGATCGGTCCAGCCGAGCGCGGCCCGCTCGAGCGCGCGGGGCACGGCGTACACCGGGCCCATCAGGAGCTGCCACGCCGGGTCCACGGCGGCCACCGCGTAGCTCCGGAGAAATGCCAGCGGCCGATAGCCGAGCGCCGTCGCCTTGTCTTCCGCCATGAGCAGCACGGCGGCCGCCCCGTCGGTGAGCGGCGACGAGTTGCCGGCCGTCACCGAGCCGTAGCGGCGGTCGAATACCGGCCTGAGCTCGCTCAGCGCGTCGAGCGAGGTCTCGGGACGAATGCCGTTGTCGGTGGACACGATGTCGTCCATACCGGGCCCGCCGAACCAGGGCGCGATCTCCGCCGGGAGACGGCCGTCCTCCGTGGCCGCGGCCGCGCGGCGGTGGCTCTGGAGCGCGAAGCGGTCCTGTGCCTCCCGGGTGATGCCGTTCTCCTTCGCCATCTTCTCGGCCGACTGGCCCATCGTCTCGCCGGTCGAGGGCTCGGCCACGGCGGGCGTGACGGGCACCAGGTCCCGCGGCCGCGTGCGCGCCAGCGTGCCCAATCGCCGGCCCATGGTCTTTGCCTTGCCGGCCTCGACCAGGATCTGGCTGAAGCGGCGCGTGTGGAGCACCGGGATGTCGGACAGCGACTCGACGCCGCCGGCCAGGATCACGTCCGCGTGCCCCAGCGCGATCTGGTCGGCCGCGTTGGTAATGGCCTGCGCAGCCGAGGCGCAGGCGCGGTTGAGCGAGTACGCGGGGATGCTGGGCAGGAGCTGCGGCAGGAGGCTGACTTCGCGCGCCACGTTGGGCACGCGGACCGACGGCACCACCTGGCCGAAGATCACCTCGTCCACTTCGCGCCCGTCGAGCTCGGTGCGGACCAGCAGCTCGCGCGCGGCATGGCGCGCCAGCGCCGTGGCGGAGACATCGCGGAAGACGGTCCCGCTCTTGGCGAACGGCGTGCGGAGGCCGGCCACGATGGCCACCCGCCGCCCGGGCCGGGAGTCGTGCATGGTCTCGACGGTAACTCGACGGTAAGAGGTGAGCGGTGAGCGGGAGGGGGTCAGCGGCGCGCGGTCGAGACGCGGGAGCCGGTCAGGCGTGCATACGCCGCTCACCGCTTACCGCTAACCGCGTACCGCTTTCTGCTCACCGCGTTGCAGTGGTACTATTCACTCGCGAACGGCCACCACGCTCGCGACCGCTCGCCAGCGCTCGGCATCGATGGGCTCGAGCACCTCGCGTCCGTGCAGGACGCGAAGCGGCGCCGCGAGGTGGGCCAGCTCGCCCGGACGCAGCAGGTGGTCCTCCGAGGCAGGCCCCCAGCCGAGCTCGCGCTGGCCGGTCAGGAACGATTCCATCATCAGCAGGCCGCGGGGCGCCACGAGATCGCGGATCTCGGGCATCCGTGCACGGTCAAGATAATTGAACAGCAGAACCGCATCAAAACGCCCCAGCTCGGGCCAGGGTCCGTCGAGATCAGCGACCCGCCAGTCCAGCGTGAGCTCGAGCGTTTCCGCGAGCTCGCGCGCGGTGGCGAGCCGGGCCTCGTCCCGGTCCACGGCGACGACCTCCGCGCCCAGCATCGCCGCAGCCACGCTATGGCGGCCTTCGCCGCAGGCCAGGTCCAGCACCCGCATCCCGGACCGGAACCGATGAGCGTGCCAGAGAAACCAGGTGCTGGGACGGGCCAGACGCGGAACGGGGGGCAGGCTCACGGCGGTCGTTCCTCGGTACGGTCGACGCTCGAGCAGCTGACTTCCCAGCCCGCCGACCTGCTCGTCATCGGCGGTGGCATCACCGGCGCCGGCGTGGCGCGTGACGCGGCGATGCGCGGGCTCCGGACCGTGCTCGTCGAGCAACACGATTTCGGCTCGGGCACCAGCTCGCGGTCCAGCCGGCTGGTGCACGGCGGCCTCAGATACCTCGAGACCGGCGATCTCAAGCTGGTGCTCGAGGCCAACCGGGAGCGCCGCATCCTGCTGCGCATCGCGCCCCACCTGGTCTGGCCGCTCCCCTTCATCTTTCCCCTGCACCGCGGCGACCGGATCCCGCTCTGGCGGCTGGCGGCCGGCATGTTGTTGTACGATGCGCTGGCCCTGTTCCGCAATGTGCGGATGCACCGCATGCTGGGCAAGCGCGCCCTGCTGGAAGCGGAGCCGATGCTGCGGGAGCGCGGACTGCTCGGTGGGGCGCGCTTTTACGACGCCCAGTGCGACGATGCCCGGCTCACGCTGGCCACGATCCGCTCGGCGGTGCACCACGGCGCGCTGGTGGCGAACTATACCGCGGTCCGGACGCTGGAGCGCACCGCCGGTCGCGTGGTCGGCGCGCAGCTCGAGGACCGGCTCACCGGTGCGCAGGCCGCGCTCCGCGCCAGCGTGGTGGTCAACGCCAGCGGCCCCTGGGCCGACCGGGTGCGGCTGCTGGAGGACTCGGGCGCGTCGCCCCTGCTCCAGCCCACCAAGGGCATCCACATCGTGGTGGAGCGGAGCCGGCTCGACCACCGCGAAGGCATCGTCTTCACCAGCCCGATCGACGGCCGGGTGCTCTTCATTCTGCCGTGGAACGACCTCTCGTACATCGGCACGACCGACACCGATACCACCGAGGCGCCCGACGCCCTCACGGTCTCGACCGACGACATCGTCTACCTGCTGCGGTCGGCCAACGCACGCTTCCCCAACGCCCGGCTCGGCGTCGAAGACGTGCGGGCGACGTGGGCCGGCCTCCGGCCGCTCCTGGCCGACAAGGAGCGGCGGGCGGAATCGCGGCGGCCCCGCGAGCACGCCATCGTGCACGGATCGGGGGGCATGATCTCGGTGGTCGGTGGCAAGCTCACCACGTACCGGGCGATGGCCGCCGAGGTCGTGGACCGCGCCGCGCGCGAGCTCCGCTACAAGGACGGCCGGCAGCGCGGCGAGGCGGTCCGCACCGATGAGGAAGCCCTGCCGGGGGGCGAGGCGGCGGACCTGGCGCCCTTCCGGGAGCGCGGCCTCGAGCTCGGGGTCGCGCCGGACAGCGTCGAGCATCTGCTGCGGAGCTACGGGACCGAGGCCGCCGGCATCTATAACCTCGGCGTCGGCGAGCGCCGGCTGCTTCGCCGGCTGGCCCCGCCACATCCCGCGGTCGAGGCCGAAGTGGTGCACGCCGTGCGGCGCGAGATGGCACAGACCGTCGAGGACGTCCTGGTGCGGCGGATGCACCTCTACTACGAGGCGCAGGACCGCGGCGTGCCGGCCGCACGCCGGGTGGCGGAGCTGATGGCGCGTGAGCGCGGCTGGGACGAGTCGCGGGTGGAGGAAGAAGCGGCGAGATATGTCGCGTTCGCGGGCGGGTGAGTGGCTCACCCGCCCGCCGCGGCCTCAGGGGGCCTCGGCCACCACTGTGATGGTGCCGGTCATGCCGCTCGAGCCGTGGGCCTGGCAGTGGTACTGAAAGGTCCCCAGCGCGTTGAAGGTGTACTGGTAGCTGTGCGGGGCGTCGACCAGGTTGCCGCTCGTCGTCGGCGTCGAGCCGTCGTCCGGCACCACGTTGTGGGCCGCGGCCTGGTCCACCCACTGCCAGGTCACCGTCGTGCCCAGGGTCACGATCAGGCTGGCCGGCACGAAGCGATTGCCGCCCTGCGCGTTGGCGCTGATGACCTGGATCGTCGATCCCTGCGTCCCGCCGGTCGCGGTGGCGGTGAAGGTGACCGTCGAGTTGAGGCCGCCCTGGACGCTGGCGGTTGCCGACTGCTGCCCGCCGGTACTGCCGAGGGTCCAGGTGCTGGTGCTCACCCCGTCGGCGTCGGTCTGAGCGCTCGTGGGCGTGAGGGATCCGCCACTGCTCGTGGCCCAGGTGACCGTGACCCCGGACGCGGGCGCGCCGTCGCGGGTCACCTCGACCCGCAGGTCATTGGGCAGCGGCTGGCCCACGGGCCCGCTCTGGGCGTCGCCGCTCTTGGTGCCGGCCTTCGCGATGATGGGCGCCGACACGTTGGGATCATTCCCCCCGCCGCACCCACCCGCCAGCAAGGCCGTGACCGCCAGCGCCGAGCCCCGTCTCCACAGATTCCGCATGAGCACACTCTCCTGATCAGCCGAATGAGTCGCCAGCCCTGACCTTCACTCCTTACACGAGGTTCCGCAAGACGTGACCACGGTGATCGTCCCCGACATGCCCACGCCGCTGGCCGCCCCATGCGCGATACAGTGGTAGCGGTAGACGCCGGGCGCGGTGAACTGGTAGCTGTGATACCTGGGATAGCCCACCGGCGGACCCGACTGGGGCGGTGAATCCCCGTCGTCGGGCACCACGTTGTGCCCGGCGCTGCCGGGCGGCCAGAACCAGTTGACCGTTTCTCCCACTTCGATCGTGAGCTCCGCGGGGTCGAACCGGTTGCCGTCCGGCCCCACCAGGACCGTGGTCCGAGCCCTGGGATCGGGGGTGGCGATCGCGGTGAACGTGACGCCCGGCGCTCCCGCGGAATCGAGTGAGGCGGCGGCCACCTGCTGAGCGAACAGCTGCTGCAGCCGCCACCGGGCGGTGCTGATGCCGTTCGCGTCGGTGACCGGCGAGTCCGGCGCGAGGCGTCCCTCGGATGTGCGCCAGACGACCGACACGCCGGCGGCGGGCAGGCTGTCCCGGGTCACGACCACCCGCAGGGCCAGCTCCAGCTCGGCGCCAGCCACGCCGACCTGCTGGTCGCCGCTCAGGGTATCGGTCTTCGCTATGGCCATCTCGGGCGGGTTCGGGGCGGCCCGTTCTCCGCCACCGCAGCCCACCACGAGGCCCACCACGAGGGTGAGCGCGAGCCAGCCGACGACCGGACATGGATTGCGTAGGGCGCTCATGTATCGGATGGGGACGTTCTGGCCCGATTCACGTGGACGCCGGGCCCGAGGCGTCCTGCCAAGCCCGTGTCCGACTGTTATCTTCCGGCATTCCACTCCCAGGGTCATCGGCCGATGCCGGCGACCCCTTTCGCGCGCTGCCTTGTCAGGGATGGTGGACGTCGTGGACTTCAACCTGTTCGAGACCGCCAACGCCGGGTTCGCCCAGGCGATGTACGAGGAGTTCCTCCGGGACCCGGCCGCGGTCGGGCCCGAGTGGCGGCGCCTGTTCGAGAGCGGGGTCGTCGGCGAGCGCCCGGACGGCAATGGCGCCGCGGCCCCCCGCCCACTGACCGAGCCCCGTCCGGCCGTGACGAGCGCCCTGCCGCCCGCGCCATCGGCGCCCGCGGTGGCGGCTACCCCGCCGACTCCCGGCGCCGAGCTTCCGGCCGGAGCTTCGGCCATCAAGGGACCCGCCGCCAAGCTCGTGGCGAACATGACCGAGAGCCTGACGGTCCCGACCGCCACCACGTTCCGGGTGTTGCCCGTGGGCGTGCTCGAGGAGCGGCGACGGGCCTTCAACCAGAGCCTCCAGTCCGCGGGCAAGCCGGGCAAGATCTCCTTCACCCACCTCATCGCGTTCGCCCTGGTCCAGGCCACCAAGCAGCATCCCGTCATGGGGCACACGCTCGCGGTCCAAACCGGCTCACCCTATCGAATCGCCCCCGAAGGCATCGCGCTCGGCCTCGCGGTCGACGTCCAGCGGAAGGACGGCAGCCGCGGGCTGGTGGTGCCGGTCATCAAGCGGGCCGACACGATGGACTTCGCCGCGTTCCACGCGGCGTACGAAGCGCTGGTGGACAAGGCGCGGAACAATCGGCTGATGCCCGACGACTTCGTCGGCGCGACCATGTCGTTGACCAATCCGGGTGGCCTGGGCACGGTGGCGTCGGTGCCCCGGCTCATGGCCGGTCAGGGCAGCATCATCGCCGTGGGCGCCATCGGTTACCCGGCCGAGTTCTCCGCGGTGCCCGAGGAGCGGCTTCGCGACTTCGGCGTCAGCAAGGTCATGACGGTCACCAGCACCTACGACCACCGCGTCGTTCAGGGCGCGGAGTCGGGGGCGTTCCTCGCCACGATGGACCGCCTGCTGCAGGGCGACCAGGGCTTCTACGAGCTCATGGCCGAGAGCCTCGGCCTCGGCGAGGCCGGCTATCAGATCGCCCGGCCGGTGCCGGCGGCCCAGCCCGGCCAGGAGGCCGCGGGGCCGGTGGCGCCCGAGATGCTGTACCACGTCGCCGCCGCCATGGCGCTGGTCAAGGCGTTCCGCATGCACGGCCACCTGGCGGCGCATCTCGACCCGCTGGGCACGGCGCCGATCGGCGATCCCGCCCTCGATCCCGGCCCGCTCGGCCTCACCCCCGAGGTGATGGCGGCCATCCCCTCGAAGGTGCTGCGCATCGCGGTGCCCGGCCGGACGCTGGCCGAATCGCTGCCCTATCTCCAGGCCACCTACTGCGGGACGATGGCCTACGAGATCGAGCACATCTCGACCCACGAGGAGCGCGTCTGGCTGCGCGAGAAGATCGAGAGCGGCGCCTATCGCCAGCCCATGAGCCCCGACGAGCAGCGGGCCCTGCTCCAGCGGCTGACCCAGGTCGAGGCGCTGGAGAAGTTCCTGCACAAGGCCTATCTGGGCCACAAGCGGTTCTCGATCGAGGGCGTGGACATGCTGGTGCCGATGCTCGACCTCACCATCGAGCATGCGGCGGAGAGCGGCGCGCGCGACGTGGTCCTCGGCATGGCCCACCGGGGGCGGCTCAACGTGCTGGCCCACACCGTGAACCGGCCGTACGAGACGATCTTCGCGGAGTTCGAGGGCGGCCGAAACGTCGAGGCCGGCCAGCTCACACCCGAGGGCGGCACCGGCGACGTGAAGTATCACCACGGCGCGGAGGGCGCGTACCGGACCGGCAAGAACACGGCGATCACGGTCACCCTGTCACCCAACCCCAGCCACCTCGAGTTCGTTGGGCCGGTGGTGGATGGCCGTGCGCGGGCCAAGCAGACCCAGCGTCGCGGCCGCGAGGCGCACCACGATCCCACGGCCGCGCTGCCGGTGATCATCCACGGCGACGCCGCGTTCGCGGGCCAGGGCGTCGTGGCCGAGACGCTCAATCTCGGCGCCCTCAAGGGCTATCGCACCGGCGGCACGCTGCACCTCATCACCAACAACCAGGTCGGCTTCACCACCGACATGGAAGACGCCCGGTCGACGCGCTACGCGTCCGACCTGGCCAAGGGATTCGACATCCCGATCATTCACGTGAACGCCGACGATCCGGAGGCCTGTCTCAGCGCCGTACGGCTGGCGATGTCCTATCGCGACCGGTTCCACCAGGACATGCTGATCGACCTGGTCGGCTATCGGCGCCATGGCCACAACGAGGGCGACGAGCCGGCGTATACGCAGCCGCTGATGTACGAGCGCATCAAGGCCCTGCCCAGCGTGCGCGAGCTCTACGCCCGCGCGCTCGTGGGCGCCGGAGTGTTGACCCAGGACGATGCGGACCAGCAGGCGTCCGAGGCCTATCAGCGCCTGGTGGACATCCAGCAGGGGTTCAAGGCCAACCGCGCCGCGCCGACCGAGCCGACCCACAAGCTGTCGGGCGCGGGCGTGGAAGTGGAAACCGGGCTCGCTGCCGAGTTCCTGGTGGCCCTCAACGACCAGCTGCTCACTTGGCCCGAGGGGTTCACGGTCCACCCCAAGCTGAAGAAGCAGCTCGAGCGGCGCCGCGCGGCCATGGGACCGGAGGGCGGGATCGACTGGGCGCACGCGGAGGCGCTGGCGCTCGCCTCGCTGCTGACGGAGGGCGTCCCCCTGCGGCTCACCGGCCAGGACAGCGAGCGCGGCACCTTCAGCCAGCGGCACCTCGTGCTGCACGACGTGCACACCGGCGAGCCGCTGGCGCCTATCCAGCGCCTGCCCGGCGCACTCGCGCCGTTCGAGCTGCACAACAGCCCGTTGAGCGAGCTGGCCACCCTGGGCTTCGAGTACGGCTACAGCGCCGCCGCCTCCGAGGCGCTGGTGCTGTGGGAGGCGCAGTTCGGCGACTTCATCAACGGCGCCCAGGTGATCGTCGACCAGTTCCTCAGCGCCGGGCTCTCCAAGTGGGGGCTGACCACGCGCCTCACGCTCCTCCTGCCCCACGGCTACGAGGGGCAGGGACCGGAGCATTCGAGTGCCCGTCTGGAGCGGTTCCTGCAGCTCGCGGCGGAAGGAAACATCCGCGTCGCCAATCCGACCACGCCGGCGCAGTACTTCCACCTGCTGCGCCGCCAGGCCCGCCGCACGCGTCAGCGGCCGCTCGTGATCATGACCCCGAAGAGCCTGCTCCGCCTCCCGCAGGCCGCGTCGCGCCTGGACGAGCTGGCGGAGGGCCGCTGGGAGCCCGTGCTGGACGATCCCTGGACCTCGAGCCGCGCGGCCGACGTCACCCGCGTGGTCCTGTGCACGGGAAAGTTGTACTACGACCTGCTGACCGAGGCGGAGAAGCTCGCCGGGCGGCGGCCGGCCGTCGTGCGGCTGGAGCAGCTCTACTCCTTCCCGTGGTCCGAGGCGCGCGATGTGCTCGCGCACTATCCCCGGCTGGAGGAGCTGGTGTGGGTGCAGGAGGAGCCGCGCAACATGGGCGCGTGGAGCTACCTCGCGCCCAAGTTGGAAGAGCTGGCGCCGGCGGGGGTCCAGGTGAGCTACGCGGGTCGTCCGGAACGGGCCAGCCCGGCCGAGGGATACCCGGCCGCCCATGCGGCCGAGCAGAGCCGGATCATCCGCGAGGCGCTCGAGGGCGGGCGGAGCCAGCCGGCCATACCCACGATGGCCACCGCCGGAGAGTCGAAAGGCTGATTCCCTGCCGGCTCGGCGGCCTCACGCGACCGCGTCGAGCAGGCGCAGCGTTCCGTCGGTCACCGTGCCGAACGTGAGGTGACCAGCGAGCCCCCGGGCGTGGGCCTGCCACGGGAAGGCACGCGGCCCGGGCGTCAAGCCGAGCGCCGGCACCAGTCCCTCGTCCACCGCAGCCCAGAACATCGTCCCGAACCCGACCCCGGCCGCGCGGCCGAGGCTGCCGAATCTCCTGCGGAGCACTGCGTACACCGCTCCCGACCCTACGCCGAGCGCCCAGTGAACCGCCGAGCCGTAGCGCTCGCGTCTCCGGTCGTCCAGGGTGGTTCCCATGGCGCCGGCCGCCCGCTCGGCGAGCACCCCGTAGGACGTCTTGCCGCTCCTCGCCTCGTCCTCGCGGCGCCGGGCACCCCGGTCCTCGCGCTCGTACATCGCACCGGTCAGCTTCCCCATCACCCAGGTGGCGACGGCGCCGGCAATGGCTCCTTTGATCAGGTCCTCGCCAAGGCTGTGGGCGTTGGACCGTCTGCTTCGCATGGGCTTCGCCTCCGTCAGGTCGGGTCGGTGCCGCGCTCGGGATGAGCGCTGCCTGCGCCGCCAACAGTGGCGCCGGATGCCGGACCGCGTCTGTGACCTGTCCCCCCACGGACGCAAGAAGGGGCGGCCTGAGAGGCCGCCCCTTGGTG
>JBOHSB010000300.1:0-14426 GCA_050733015.1 Gemmatimonadales bacterium | reverse complement strand
GCCGACGTATGGCTCCTTCGCTTCGCTCAGGATGACTCCCTAGGCAGGATGACTCCCTAGCAGGATGACTCCCTAGCAGGATGACTCCCTAGCAGGATGACTCCCTAGCAGGATGACTCCCTAGCAGGATGACTCCCTGGCTTCCCATCCGCCCTTGCATATATACGGAGTGCCGTATATATGTTCCGCCACATGGACCTGCCTCTCTCGGCCACCGAGCTCCTGCTCACCGTGGCGGAGCCCACCCGGCTCCGCATCCTCAACTGCCTCGCGGCCGCGCCGCTGTTCGTCTCCGACCTCCAGGCCGTGCTGGATCTCCCCCAGCCGACCGTGTCGCGGCACCTCCAGGTGCTGCGCAAGGTGGACCTCGTTCGCGACACCCCCATCGCCCAGTTCGTCCTCTACCGCCTGCGCCGGGATCTCGGCGTGCACGGCCGTCTCCTCTCGGCCATCCTCGACGCCGTCGTGCACGACGACGCCGCGATGCGCGCCGAGCGGGACAGCGCGGTGGAACGCAGCCGGTCGCACACCAAGACCCGGGTGGAGAGGATCTCATGACGCACCGCATTCTCGTCGTCGACGACGAGCCGGACATCACCGCGCTGGTCGCCTACCATCTCGCCAAGGCCGGGTTCCGGGTCTCGACGGCGAACACCGGACCCGACGCGCTCAAGGCCGCGCGCGAGGAGCGGCCCGACATCGTGATCCTCGATCTCATGCTGCCCGGCGTGTCCGGCTACGACGTGCTGACCGAGCTCCGCAAGCGCGACGAGACCAAGGACGTCGGCGTCATCCTACTGACCGCGCGCCGCGAGGAGACCGACCGCATCCGCGGCCTCTCGCTCGGGGCCGACGACTACCTCACCAAGCCGTTCTCGCCCCAGGAGCTCTCGCTGCGGGTGCGGGGGTTGCTCCGCCGGCTGGCGTCGCCGCCGGTGACGGCGGGCAGCACCCTCGCCGCGGGGCCGATCACCATCGACCGCTCGGCCCACCGGGCCAGCGTCGGCGGGCAGGAGCTCAACCTCACGGCCACCGAGTACAAGCTGCTGCTCACGCTGGTCGAGCGGCGCGGCCGGGTGCAGACCCGGCCCCAGCTGCTGGAGACCGTGTGGGAGGCGCAGCCCGACATCCAGACCCGCACGGTGGACATGCACGTGCAGCGGCTCCGCACCAAGCTGGGCGACGCCGGCAAGCTGATCGAGACCGTGCGTGGCTTCGGCTACCGGTTCCGCGGCACCGAACGGGGAGTCCGCGCGCGGTGAGCTTCGCCACGCGGCTGGTGCTCGGCACCGTCGCCATCCTCATCCTCGTCGTGCTGGTCCTGTTGTGGGGCGCCGAGCGCTCGCTCCGGCGCGACCTCGAGGGCGATATCGCGAACGGGCTGGAGAACGAAGCCCGCCTGATCCGCGAGGCCCTGCCCCACGACTCGCTGGGGTGGGACGAGGCGGTCCACCGACTCTCGCGGCAGAACGGCCACCGCATCACCCTGGTGGACCGCGGTGGCCGGGTCCGCGCCGACAGCGACTTCCCGCCGGGTCCCCTTCCCAACACCATCGAGAACCATGCGGGCCGCCCCGAGGTGCGCGCGGCGCTCGACGGGCAGTCCGGGGCCGCGACGCGGCTGAGCGAGACCGTGGGCCGGCTCCTCATGTACGTCGCCGTGCCGGGCGGTCCCGGGGCCGTACGGGTGGCGGCCGACCTCACCCAGGTCGACGAGGTCATCCGCCGGGCTCAGGGCGCGGTCGCGGGGGCCGCGTTGCTCGCCCTGGTCGTCGGTACCGTGCTCGCGCTCATCGCCGCGCGCTCGGTGGCCCGGCCGCTCACCGACATCGCCGCGGCGGCCCGGGCCATCGCGGCGGGCGCCCCGCCTCGCTTCCCGCGCTCCGGCATTCCGGAGGTGGACCTGCTGGTGCAGTCGTTGCGGCAGATGCACCGCCAGCTGGGTGACCGCTTCGAGGAGCTCCGCCGGGAGCAGGCCGAGTCGGGCGCGCTGGTGGGATCCATGATCGAGGGCGTGGTGGCCGCCGACGGCCGGGGCCGGATCGTCACCGCCAATCCGGCCGCCCGGCGGCTGCTGGGCTACGACCCGGGAGAGGCGCTGCCCGATCTGCCCGAGCTGTTCCGGGTGAAGGCCGCGCGGGAGGTGGTGGATGCGGCGCTGCGGGGAGAGGCCGTGCAGGATCGCCAGCTCGAGATGGACGACCGGGTCTTCCTGATGAACGCGCGGCCGCTGCCGACCGGCGGCGCCGTGCTGGTGCTGCACGACCTCACCGAGGTCCGCCGCCTCGAGGCGGTGCGCCGCGACTTCGTGGCCAACGTGTCGCACGAGCTCAAGACGCCGCTCACGTCGATCTCCGGCTACGCCGAGACCCTGCTGGGCGACAGCGCCGAGCCCGAGACCACCGAGCGGTTCCTGCGCACCATCCTCAGCAACGCCCGACGGATGCAGCGGCTGGTGGACGATCTGCTGGACCTGGCCCGCATCGAAGCCGGCCGCTGGCATCCCACATTGAGCGAAGTGGACATCGCGGCGGTCGCGCGCGAGAGCTGGACCGCCCTGGCCGCCCGGGCCGACAGCCACCGCATCGAGCTGGTCCTGGACGTGGCGCCCGACGCCACCACCGTCGAGGCCGATCTCGACGCTGTGCGCCAGGTGCTGACCAACCTGATGGACAACTCGCTCCGCCACACCGCCGAGGGCGGCCGGGTCACCTGCATGACGCGCCGGCTGGATGGAGCCGTGGCGGTGAGCATTCGCGACAACGGCTCGGGGATCACCCGCGAGCACCTGCCCCGGATCTTCGAGCGGTTCTATCGCGCCGACCAGTCCCGCTCGCGCGAGGAGGGCGGGACCGGGCTGGGGCTCGCCATCGTGAAGCACCTGGTCGAGGCCCACGGCGGGCGGGTGACGGCCGAGAGCCAGCGCGGCAGCGGGACGACGGTTACCTGCGTCTTCCCCGATTCGGGCGCCTGAGCCGGCCCGGGGCGCCTACCCGATCCACCCCAGCATGCTCGCCAGCAGCAGGGCGAGCACGAACGAGGTCATCGCAGTGTAGGTCCAGTCGCGCTGGTGCAGGAACGCCACCAGCGAGGCGGCGACCCGCATGACTGGCGTCGCGATGAGCACGAGCAGGCCGCACATGATCAGCGCCCGACCGCCGAATGTCGTCGCCCCGCGCACTATGCCGCCGATCTCCCGGAACTCGACCGGCTCGCCCGTGAAGAGGCGCCCGGGCGGCGGTGCTGCGCCATGGTGCACCAGGTAACGCAGGCCCCCCACCAGCACCAGAGCCGCGGCAACCATTACGCCTGCCTGCAACAGCCGTCCGACGGTCGCTTCGATGGCGTCGTCGCTCCAGCGGTCCGGTGTCGGCGCGGCCATGCTAGACCCGACCCCTGATGCCGTTGATGATCATTTCGACGGCCAAGAGGCCGATCACGACGGCGAACAGCGCCCGGAGCGGGGCCGACGCCGTGCGCGCGAGCACCCGAGTGCCGAGCGTCGATCCGACCAGCACCCCGAGCACCACCGGCATGGCGATGCCCGGATCGACGTACCCGCGTGCGAGGTAGATGCCGGCGCTCGCCGCCGCCGTGACCCCGATCATGAAGTTGCTGGTAGTGGTCGAGACCTTGAACGGCAGGCACATGGCCTGATCCATTGCCAGGACCTTGAGCGCGCCGGACCCGATCCCCAGCAGGCCCGAAAGCGTGCCAGCACCGAGCATGAGCCCGAAGCCGAGCCGCACGTGCTGGACGTGGTACTCGCGCTCGCCGGTGAGGGAAGGGTACGAGCCGTCGAGGCGCAGCCGGACGGCCAGCGGGTCGCGCGTGGCCACGACGTGCTCCTGACGCGAGCGGGCCGCGAGAACCGCCGAGTAGAGCAGCACCGCCCCAAGAACCACGGCCAGGACGCTGGTGGGGATGAGACCGGCGAGCGCCGCGCCCAGAATGGCCCCGATCGTCGTGGCCACCTCCAGGAACATCCCGATCCGGATGTTGGTGAATCCCTCGCGCACATACGCCGCCGCGGCCCCGGAGGACGTGGCGATCACGGACACGAGCGACGCCCCGACCGCGTAGCGGAAGTCGATGCCGAAGAGCAGGGTGAGCATCGGAACGATCACGACGCCCCCGCCGAGACCGGTGAGGGAGCCCAGCAACCCTGCCAGCAGGGAGCCGAAACCGACGACGAGGGTGAACTGCGTGGTGGTGAGAGAGAGCGGCGTCATCGCGAGGGGATGATCGCCAGGCCCCCGGTGCCTGTCCAGGGGCCGCTACGCGGGGCACACCTCGCGGGCCGGGGCTCCGCGTGCCGGCCCGGCGACGCCGCGCTCGCAGATCTCACGGTAGCTCGTGTCGAGCCGGTCCAGCTCCCGCTCCCAGCTCAGCGACTCGGCCGTGCGCCGGGCCGCACGGGCCAGGCGGCGGGTCAGCTCGTACTCACCCGCCAGCAGCACCATGGCGCGAGCCATGGCCGCCGGGTCGCCGGCCTCGTAGGTGAGCCCATTCACCGCGTCGCGGAGGTGGTCCTGCACGCCGCCGGCCGGGGCCGCGATGACCGGCAGGCCGCTGGCCATGGCCTCGAGCACTACCAGGCCGAGGGTTGGCGCGTCCACCACCTCGACCTGCGCGCCGGCGACGGGGGCGCCCTGCTCGGCGTCCACCACTCGGCCGATGATCCTCCCGGTGCCCTGCGCGGACAGCGGGCTCGCGGCGGCGAGCGCGAGCAGCACGGACCAGCGGGCGACGAAGGCTCGTGGCGACATCGGGACTCGGGTGGCTGGAGTGGTCGGGGCGGAAGGCGGGCCCCGTGGTCGGATCCGGACGGGGGCATGCTACGGGTGCTCGGTGTCGACGCGGACACGCGCGTGCAACGGTCGGGTCACGCCGCGCGGGCGAAGGCCGCGGCGCACGGGCGATCGCTCGTCACGCCGCGTTCGCGGCCCCTGAGAGGCCCGTTGGGCCAGTCGTCGCCGCCGGTTTACCAGTCTGTTACACGCCCGCCGGATGTCCGTGACGGGCCACCGGCTGTTTTGGCGGCGGCAGAGCGGGGTTTCCCCTACCTCTGCGGCCCCGATGCGGTTCGCCGTCGTGTGCGGCGGCGCGGGCGGTGCAACCGACACCCTACCACGAGGTGCAGATGCGTTCCGCTGTCAAGCTGGCCGGCCTCTTCGCCCTACTCGGCTCCGTCGCAGGCGCTGGCAACGCGGTCGCCCAGGGCACGCCACCGAACACGCCGACCGTCACCGTCGGCGGCGTGGTCTACGCGCAGTACCTCTATCAGCTCAAGGACACCGCCAGCCACATCAACAACTTCGACATCACCCGCTCGTACATCAACGTGATCGGCAAGTTCCCGAGCGGCCTGTTGACCCGGGTCACCGCCGACATCTACCGCAACGCCGACAACTCGCTCGCCTATCGGCTCAAGTATGCCTACGCCGCGTTCACCCCCGAGGGGAGCGCGCTCACCTTCAAGCTCGGCGAGATTCACACGCCGCTGCTCGACTGGGAAGAGGCCCTCTGGGACTACCGCATGCAGGGCCAGATGGCCCTGGAGCGGGGCGGCTATGTCTCGAGCTCCGACTTCGGCCTCGGCGTGGACGGCAACTGGAAGAAGGACCTCGTCAACATGCAGGTCGGCATCTACAACGGCGAGAACTACAACCGCGGCGTCGGCGACCAGCGCAAGGACGCGATGGGCCGGGTCTCTGTGCGGGTCATGGACACCGATGACGGCAGCAAGGTCGGCGGTCTCCGCCTCACCGGCTACGGCCAGGTCGGCAAGCCCACCGGGGGCGGCATCCGCGACCGCTGGCTCGGCATGGTCTCGTACCGCTCCAAGATGCTCACGCTCGCCGGCGAGTACGCGCGCACCAAGGACCGTCAGGACGCGCCTCCCGCGCCGGCGACGCCGCAGCTGACCGACATCAACGGCCAGATCCTGAGCTTCTTCGGGGTGCTCAAGATCCCGAACTCCCGCGCCGCGATCATCGGCCGCGTGGACCTGACCGATCCCAACAAGGACGTGGCGAACAACAAGCAGACCCGGTTCATCGGGGGCGTGTCGTACCAGCTCACCCCGGCGCTCCGCCTGCTGGCCGACATCGACAACGTCGGGTTCGAGGGCGACGCGCCGCTCGCGCCGGCCGTGTACGCGACCAAGACCCAGGGGCTGTTTCAGGCCCAGTTCGTCTTCTAACCAGCAGCTCTACACGTGAGGAGATCCATGCGCAGTCTCATGCTTCGCGGCGGCATCGTCCTGGGCCTGGCCACGCTCGTGGCGGCCGGCTCGACGACCGCCCAGACCAGCCTCACCGGGGCCGGCGCCACCTTCCCGAATCCGATCTACACCAAGTGGTTCGACGGCTACAACAAGAAGACCGGCGTCCAGATCAATTATCAGTCCATCGGCTCCGGCGGCGGCATCCGGCAGTTTACCGAGGGCACGGTGGACTTCGGCGCCACCGACGGGCCGATGAACGACGACCAGATCGCTGCCGTGAAGGGCAACGTGCTTCACGTGCCCACGGTCATGGGCGCGGTGGTGCTGACCTACAACCTCCCCGAGGTGGGCGGGACCAAGCTCCGCCTCGACGGGCCCACCATCGCCGGCATTTTCCAGGGCGCCATCACCAAGTGGAACGACAAGGCCATCGCCAAGCTCAACCCCGGCGCGAAGCTCCCCAACAGCGACATCATCGTGGTGCACCGCTCGGACGGCTCGGGCACCAGCTACATCTTCAGCGACTACCTCTCGAAAGTGTCGCTCGACTGGAAGGACAAGGTCGGCAAGGCCACCTCGGTCAACTGGCCGGTGGGCCTGGGCGGCAAGGGCAACGAGGGCGTGACCCAGCAGGTCAAGCAGACCGAGGGCTCGATCGGCTACGTCGAGCTGATCTACGCGCTGTCGAACGACCTGGCCTACGCCACCGTGAAGAACGCGGCCGGTGAGTTCGTGGACGCCTCCCTGGCGTCGGTCACCGCCGCCGCGGCGAGCGCCAAGTTCGACAAGAGCACGGATTTCCGGGTGTCGATCACCAACGCGCCCGGCAAGGAGGCGTATCCGATCTCGTCCTTCACCTGGCTGCTGGTGCACCCGGACATGGCCGACGCGGGCAAGGCCAAGGCCATCCGCGACTTTCTCAAGTGGATGATCTCGCCCGAGGCGCAGGGAATGGCGAGCGAGCTCAAGTACGCGTCGCTTCCCAAGGAAGTGGTCGCGCTGATCGACGCCCGCCTGCCCTCTCTCAAGGCCAACGGCAAGGCGATCGCGAGCGAGTAGGCTTCGAGGTGAGTCATTCTGAGCACGGCGCAGCCGGCATCACCCGATGCCGGCTGTCTCGTTCTCGAACCGGCTGCTACCTTGTCCCCACCGCATTCGGGAGATCCTGTGCTCGGAACCGCGTCGCGCTGGCCCGCGACGATCCCCTCAGCCCTCGTGCTGGCCGCCCTCGCCTGCTCGTCCGGCGAGCGCGCTCCGTCCGCCGGCACCGGCGGGAACGCCCCCTCGGCGACCGCCACCATCACCGGGGCGGGCGCCACGTTCCCCAATCCCATCTACTCGAAGTGGTTCGACGCCTACGCCCGGGAGAAGGGCGTGCGGATCAACTATCAGTCGATCGGATCGGGCGGGGGCATCCGCCAGTTCGCCGAGGGGACCGTAGACTTCGGCGCCACGGACGGGCCGATGACCGACGAGCAGATCGCCGCCGTGCACGGCGACGTGCTGCACATCCCCACCGTGCTCGGCGCCGTGGTCGCCACCTACAACCTGCCCGCACTCGGCCAGAAGCCGCTCCGGTTCGATGGCCCCACGCTGGCCGACATTTTTCTGGGTCGCATCACCCGCTGGAACGACCCCCGGCTCCGCGCGCTGAATCCGGGCGTGGCGCTCCCGCCCGAGGACATCCTGGTCGTTCACCGGTCCGACGGGTCCGGCACGACCTACATCTTCACCGACTACCTGTCCAAGATCTCACCCGACTGGAAGACCCGGATCGGGCACGCGACGTCAGTGGATTGGCCGGTCGGCCTCGGGGGCAAGGGCAACGAGGGGGTGACGCAGCAGGTCAAGCAGTCGGAGGGGGCCATCGGCTACGTCGAGCTCATCTACGCCCTCTCGAACGGGCTCCCGGCCGCCGACATCAAGAACGCGGCGGGCCAGTTCGTGTCCCCGGCGCTCAAGGGTCTGAGCGCCGCCGCCGGCGGCACCGACCTGGCTCCCGACACCGACTTCCGGGTCTCGATCGCCAACGCGCCCGGGGGCGAGGCGTACCCGATCTCCTCCTTCACCTGGCTGCTCATCCACAAGCAGGACACGACGTCGGCCAAGCAGCGCGCCATTCGCGGGTTCGTGGCCTGGATGCTCGAGCCAGAGGCGCAGCGCATGGCTGCCGACCTCCACTATGCCCCCCTGCCTGTGAAGGTGATCGAGCTCGTGCGGCAGCGGCTCGGGGCTTCGTGACCGATCCGTTACACGGACGTGACGGCCCGCCCGGCGGCGGCGGATAGAATCCCGGGCATGACCGCCATTTCCGAGCGCGAGCTGGCACCACCGGCTGCGGCCCCCGAGAAGGTGCCGCTCGACCGGAGCACCTACAGCGATCACATCTTCAAGGGCCTGCTGACGCTCGGAGCACTCACCATCCCCGTGCTGCTGGCCTTCCTGGTGCTCGAGCTGTGGAACGGCGCCCGGCTGGCCATCGGGAAGTTCGGCCTCGACTTCGTCACCACCAGCGTGTGGGATCCGGTCGCGGAGCAGTTCGGCGCCTTCCCGCTCATCTTCGGCACCCTGGTCTCCTCGCTCGTCGCGCTGGTGATCGCCGTCCCGCTCTCGCTGGGCGTGGCGATCTACCTGACCGAGTTCGCGCCCAAGGCCATTCGCCAGCCGGTGGCCTTCCTGATCAGCCTGCTGGCCGCCATCCCGAGCGTGGTGTACGGCCTCTGGGGGATCTTCGTCCTGATCCCGCTGCTCCGGAAGTCCGTGTTCCCCCTCATGCGGGACGCGTTGGGCTTCCTGCCGCTGTTCCAGGGCCCGATCTACGGCCCGTCGATGCTCGCCGCCGGCGTCATCCTCGCCATCATGGTCATGCCCTACATCATGTCGGTCTCCCGGGAGGTGCTGATGGCGGTGCCCAACACCCAGCGGGAAGCCTCGCTGGCGCTGGGTGCCACCCGGTGGGAGGCGGTAATCACCACCGTCGTTCCCTACGCCCGGTCCGGCATCATCGGCGCCATCATCCTGGGGCTGGGGCGCGCGCTGGGCGAGACGATGGCCGTTACCATGCTGATCGGCAACCGCCACGAGGTGGCCGCCTCGCTGTTCGCACCCAGCTACACCATGGCCGCCGCGATCGCCAACGAATTTTCCGAGGCCGTCGGCGACATGCATCTGTCGGCGCTGGCCTACGTGGCGTTTCTGCTCTTCGTGGTGACGGTTCTGGTGAACGCCGGCGCTCGGCTGCTCATCTGGCGAGTCGCCCGCGGGTCCGCGGCTGGGGCCAAGGCTCTATGAATCGGCGCACGCTCCGCCGGGGCTTCAGCAACCTGATGGTCGGGCTGATGATCGGCGCCGTGATCGCCGCCCTGGCCCCGCTGTTCTTCATCCTGGCCAACCTGCTGATCAAGGGCGCCGGCAGCCTGTCGCTCGACTTCTTCACCAAGATGCCGGCGCCGGCCGGCGAGAGCGGCGGCGGCGTGATGCACGCCATCGTGGGCACCCTGATCATCGTCGGAGTCGCCAGCCTCATCGGGCTGCCGGTCGGCATCGCGGCGGGCATCTACTGCGCGGAGTATCCCGGCAGCCGGCTCACCTGGGTGACCCGGTTCGTGGCCGACGTGCTCAACGGCACGCCGTCCATCGTGGTCGGCGTCTTCGCCTGGGCCTGGATCGTGGCGACCCAGAAGCACTTCTCTGCCCTGGCCGGCAGCGCCGCGCTCGCCATGCTGATGATCCCGATGGTGCTCCGGACCACGGAGGAGATGATCAAGCTGGTGCCCAACTCGCTCCGCGAGGCCGCGCTGGCCCTCGGCTACCCGCGCTGGCGGACCAGTCTCTCCATCATCGTGCGCACCATGCTCCCGGGCATCGTCACCGGCAGCCTGCTGGCGGTCGCCCGTATCGCCGGCGAGACGGCGCCGCTCCTGTTTACCGCACTGGGGAGCCAGTACCTGAGCTTTCGCCTCAACCAGCCGATGGCGGCGCTGCCCCTGACCGTATTCACCTACGCGACCGGGCCCTACGACGAGTGGCACCGCTACGCGTGGGCCGCGGCCCTGGTGCTGATCCTCGTGGTGTTCGTCCTCAGCCTGGGCGCGCGCCTCGCCATCCGGCAGAGGTTCGACCTCAATGGGTGAGCCGGCTCTGCAGGCCGCACCCCCGCGTGCCACGCCCGAGAGCGCGCCGATGCCCGGCGCGCCGCCTCGCGTGCGCGTCGAGACCGACAAGCTCACCGCCATGTACGCCAAGTTCACCGCGGTGAAGGGCGTCTCGCTCAGCTTCACGGCCAACCGGGTGCACGCCCTCATCGGCCCGTCGGGCTGCGGCAAATCCACCTTCCTCCGCACGCTCAACCGGATGCACGAGCTGTCGGAGAGCGGCTGGATCACGGGGCGGGTCTTGCTCGACGGCGACGACATCTACGGGCCCCGGGTGAACGCGATGCAGCTCCGCCGGCGCATCGGGATGGTGTTCCAGCGCCCCACGCCGTTTCCCACCATGTCGATCTACGACAACGTGGCCGCGGGCCTCCGGGTGCACGCGCGGCGGCCGAAGGCCGAGCTGGACGCGATCGTCGAGCGCTCGCTCCGCCAGGCCGCGCTGTGGGATGAGGTGAAGGACCGGCTGCGGGCCAGCGCCATGGCGCTGTCCGGCGGACAGCAGCAGCGGCTCTGCATCGCGCGGACCATCGCGCCCAGCCCCGACGTCGTCCTGCTGGACGAGCCGACCGCCTCGCTCGACCCCCAAGGCACCCAGCGGATCGAGGAGCTCTTGTTCGAGCTCAAGCGGGACTTCACGATCATCATCGTGACCCACAACATGCAGCAGGCCGCGCGGGTGTCGGACACCACCACGTTCTTCTATCTGGGCACCATGGTCGAGTCGGGCCCGACGCGTCAGATCTTCACCGCGCCGCGGAACGAGCAGACCGAGGCCTACATCACCGGGAGGTTCGGATGACCACCATCCCCGCCCCGCGCGTCCAGCCGGGCTTCGTGGCCACGCCGCGGGCCACGCTCGCGCCACGGCCCCCTGCGCCCAAGGCCGAGCAGCGCGGGTCGCCGGCCGTGGACGTCCGAAGCTTCAGCTTCGCCTACGGGAGCCGGCAGGTCCTCCGCAACCTGACCTTCAGCATCGAGCGGAAATCGGTGACGGCCATCATCGGGCCGTCGGGCTGTGGCAAGTCCACCTTCCTCCGGTCCATCAACCGGCTCAACGACCTCATCCCGGGCGTCCGCCACGAGGGCGACATCCTGGTCGAGGGAACCTCGGTCTTCTCCCCCAGCACCGATCTGGTGGCGCTACGCCAGAAGGTCGGCATGGTATTCCAGCGGCCCAACCCGTTCCCCAAGTCGGTGTTCGACAACGTGGCCTACGGGCCCGCGCTCAACCGGCTGGTCGCGCGCCGCGATCTGCCCGACGTGGTGGAGCGCTGCCTGCGCCAGGCGGCGCTCTGGGACGAGGTGAAGGACCGGCTGGAGCAGAGCGGCGCCGGGCTCTCCGGCGGCCAGCAGCAGCGGCTCTGTATCGCCCGCGCGCTGGGCAACCAGCCCGAGGTGCTGCTGATGGACGAGCCCTGCTCGGCGCTCGACCCGATCGCGACCCAGCGGGTGGAGGAGCTGATCTTCGAGCTCAAGAAGGACTATACCATCGTCATCGTGACGCATAACATGCAGCAGGCAGCGCGCGTCTCGGACTACACCGGCTTCTTCGACCGCGGCGAGCTCCTCGAGTTCGGCGAGACCGAGCGGATCTTCACCAAGCCGGCGCACGAGCGCACCGAGGCCTACATTACCGGGAGATTCGGATGAGCGTCGACGTCCATCGCCATTTCCACGACGAGCTGAGCCACGTGAAGGTGCGCCTGCTCACGATGTCGGGCGAGGCGGAGGCGGCGCTCGGTCTCGCGGTCGAGGCCCTGCTCGAGCGCGACGAGGAGAAGGCGCGCCGCGTCATCGCCGGCGACCGGGTCATCGACAGCATGGAGGTCGAGATCGAGGAGCAGTGCATCAACCTCCTCGCCCTCCAGCAGCCGATGGCGCGCGACCTCCGGATGCTCACCTCGGCGCTCAAGATCGCCAACGACCTCGAGCGGGTGGGCGACCACGCGGTCAACATCGCCCAGAGCGCGGAGCGGCTGTCCCAGGCCCGGCCCATCACCCCGGAGCCCGAGATCATCGAAATGGCCCGGCTGGCCCGGGACATGCTGTCGGACGCCCTGGAGGCGTTCATCCGGGGGGATGCCGCCGCAGGCCGCGAGGTCTGCTTGCGGGACGACAAGGTGGACGCCCTGCACCGCTCGGTGTTCCGCATCCTGCTGACGCACATGATGGAGGACCCGCACATGATCGGCGCCGGCATGGAGCTGTTCCTGGTGAGCCGGAACATGGAGCGCGTGGCCGATCTGGCCACCAACATCGGCGAGGACGTGGTCTTCCTGGTCGAGGGCAAGTCCATCAAGCACCACGCCGAGGACCGGGGCGAGGCGCGGTCGTCCGGCGTGCATCCGGCGGCCACGGGCGCGTGATCGCCCGCCCGGCCAGCAAGCCCGCTGCGGCGCAGGACGCGCCGGCCTCCCGCGACCGCATCGCGGCCATCGACGTCGGCTCCAACTCGGTCCGCCTGCTGGTGGCGGAGTACGACCCGGCCTCCGGCCTTTCCATTATCGACGAGATGAAAGACCAGCCTCGCCTCGCGGCGGGCCTCGCGGCGACGGGCACCCTCGACGAGAAGGCCATCGAGCGCGCCATGGAGACCCTGGGCCGCATGCGGGAGGTCTGCCAGCGCCGCGGGGTCAAGCGGATCGCGGCGGTGGCCACCGCGGCGGTGCGCGAGGCCGAGAACGGGCCCTGGTTCGTGCGGCGGGTGCGGCAGGAGCTCGACATCCCGCTCAAGATCATCGACGCGGAGACCGAAGCCGCGCTTTCCTATAGGTCGGTGGCGCATCACTTCCGCCTGGCCGGCGAGCGCACCCTCGTGGCCGATATCGGCGGCGGCAGCCTCGAGCTCATCGGCGCGGTGGACGGGCTGGTCGAGCTCACCGTGTCGCTCCCGCTCGGCGCCGTCCGGCTCACGGAGCTGCACCTCCCGGCCGACCGCGCCACCCACAAGGAGATCGACGCCCTCCGGGTCCACATCCGGAAGCAGCTCAAGCGCGGCCTCTCGGGTCGGGCCTGGGCCGCGGCCACGGTCATCGGCTCGGGCGGCACGTTCACCAGCCTCGGCCGCATGGTGCAGGCCCGCCGGGGTCAGCCCGCGGGCGACACCGTCCACGGCGTCGGCGTCACCGCCGCCGAGATCGAGCAGCTCATCGACTGGCTGGTGAGCCGCACCCCCGAGCAGCGGCGCCAGGTGCCGGGCTTGAACCCGGAGCGCGCCGACATCATCCTGGCCGGGCTCGCCGTGACGGCCGAGCTGCTCGACTGGGTGCGCTCCCGCTCGCTCACGGTGAGCGCCTTCGGGCTCCGCGAGGGGCTGCTGCTGGACATGACCGGCGCCAAGCAGATCGCGGCCCCCGACCCGCTACGCCTGTTTCGCGAGTTCGCCGAGCGCTGCCAGAGCGACCGGCGCCACGTCGAGCACGTTCGCTATCTCGCGCTCCAGCTGTTCGACCAGGTCGGCGCCGAGCTCGGCTGCGAGCCCGAGGATCGGATCCTGCTCGAGGCCGCCGGCCTGTTGCACGACGTCGGCCAGCTGGTGAGCTACCGCAAGCACCACAAGCACAGCTATCAGCTCATCATGCACGCGGACCGGCTGGGCCTGCCGCCGCGCGAGCGCGGGCTGGTGGCACTCATCAGCCGGTACCACCGCCGCACCGGCCCGCGAAAGAAGCACCCGGAGTTCGCCGCGCTGCCGCCGGCCGACCAGGCCGTGGTGCGCCGGCTGAGCGCGCTGCTGCGCTTGGCCGATGGGCTCGACCGCGGCCATACCGCCGCCGTCGAGACCGTGGCCACCGAGCTCACCTCCGATGCCCTGATCGTGCGGATCGCGCCCCGGCTCAAGGGCGCCGACCTCGATCTCGAGCGCTGGGGCGGCTCCCGCAAGGCGGACGTGCTGGCCAAGCTGCTCGAGCGCGACGTCGAGATCGTCGCCGAGGTGCCGGTCGGCGCGCGTGAGTCATCGTGAGCTCGATGAGTCATCCTGAGCGAAGCGAAGGAGCCATGGGTCGGCCAATCGCTCCTTCGCTTCGCTCAGGATGACT
>JBOHSB010000299.1:0-2751 GCA_050733015.1 Gemmatimonadales bacterium | reverse complement strand
GCCTTGTCGGGAGCCTCGGCGAGCCTCAGGAGGAGGCGATACGTGCTCGGCACCACCCGGCGCTCCTTGATACCGCTGCGCTGAGTGATCCACTCGTCGGAGGTGGTGAAGCAGCGCGCGAGCAGGTGGTTATCGACCACGCAGTCGGGCACTGCCATACCCGTTCCGATGATCTTCGCCTTGCGCATGGCTGCCTTTCGCGATGGAAGGTTGCAGGCGCCGCCAGCCTACTACCCGCTCTCGAAAGCTGTCAAGGATTCGGAATCACCTTCTCGATGCGCTATAGAAATGTCCTCCCCTAACTGCGCTGTGGAAATGTCCTCCCATGGAGACATGGGAGACCGTCACGATGAGTCGCAAGGAGGCCCGGCGGCCGGGCCTGATGCGGTTGGCCGGGGCCGGGACGATCACGACGGCCGAGGGAGCGCGGGCCCTGAAGATGACGCCGCGGCAGTTCCGGCGCCTCAAGGCGCGCTATCGGGCCGAGGGCATCCGAGGGTTGGTCCATCGCCTCCGGGGCCGCCCCTCGCCGCGGGCGCTGGATGTCCAGCGTCGGGCTCGCGTCCTGGCGCTGATCCAGACCACGTACCGCGACTTCAATGACTGCCACTGCACCGAGAAGCTGCGCGAGGTCGAGGGCCTCGAGGTCGGCCGCGACACCGTCCGCCGACTGCGCCGGGCCCTGGGGGTGCCCCCCAAGCGCGGGCGCCGGCCCCGCCAGCACCGCGCCCGCCGTCCCCGCCGGCCGACCATGGGCAGCCTCGTCCTCATCGACGGCAGCCCGTTCGACTGGCTCGGCACCGGGACGCCCTGGCTGCTCCTGGGCGCCATCGACGATGCGACGAGCACGGTCGTGGCCCTGCACTTCCGGCCCGCGGAGGACCTGCACGGCTATCTCACCCTGCTCGGCCAGCTCGCCCACGGCCACGGCCTGCCCGTCACGTTGTACGGCGACCGGCTCGGCGTCTTCGTCCGCAACGACACGCACTGGACGCTGGAGGAGGAACTCCAGGGCGCGCAGCATCCGACGCACTTCGGCGCGATCCTCCGGGACCTCGCGATCGGCTACATCGCCGCCCACTCGCCCCAGGCCAAGGGCCGCATTGAACGGCTCTGGGACACCCTGCAGGACCGGCTCGTGGTCGAGCTCCGGCTGCGCGGGATCACCACCGTCGCGGCCGCCGAAGCCTTCCTGCCGACCTATCTCGCCGACCATAACCGCCGCTTCGCCCAGCCGCCCGCGGAGGCGGTGGCCGCGTGGCGCCGCCCGCCCCGGGATCTCGCCGACCGCCTGGCCTGCCGCTATACCCGCTGCGTCGCCCGCGATAACACCGTGCGGCTCGGGGCTCGCCTCGTCCAGATTCCCCGCGGCCCCCACGGCCGCGCCTACGCCGGGTGCCGCGTCGAACTCCGCGAGTGCCTCGACGGTCGCGTGCTCGTCGACTATCAGGGCACCCGCCTCGCCACCGCGCCGGCCCCGGAGGCCACATTTGTCCTCGTCCCCCGTCGCGCCCAACGCCTCCGCGCCTCCAGGAGCGCGTCCGACGAGGGGGGTCGCCATCTCCCCCTTGGCCAAAACGGGCGATCCTCGCCGATCGCGGCGCTCACCGCCTTGGCGCAACACCTGCGCCACCCAGCTCGCCCGCATCCCTGGCGGCGCCCCTTCTCCCGCCGGGAACGCGCACGCCAGCCGCGCGCCCCACACGCCCAAGACCCGCTCACCCGCACCCCGTAGGGCGGACATTTTCACTGCGCAGTTAGGCGGACATTTCTACTGGACAGCGACAGACCCACCCCAGCGCGGCCGGCCACGACGACGCCGGCGCTTGACACCCCCGGGGGTTCCGGGGGATGGTGGGACACCCGGGCGGGAGCCAGATGATCTGCTACGTCGATCTCGAGCATCCGGAGCGGGGACCTTCCAGGCTGTCGGAAGGCCCTGGAGCAACCCAGCGCAAGGCGGACCTCCTGACCTTCAAGGCGCGCTTCGAGCGTCTGAGCGGCGCGCCGTGCGTGCTCATACATTACACGCAGGTGGAGCGCGCCCTCCTCGACCGACTCGCGGTGCGCGCGGTCGTGGTGAGCGGGCACTCCACCCTCATCGACCACTACGACCGGCGTGACCTGGCCCCGTTGCTCGAAATCATCCGGGAGACCCCCTGGCCGATCCTGGGACTCTGCGGCGGCCATCAGCTCATCGGCCTTGCGTTCGGCGAAACTTCCGCGCCGATGGGCGCACTCGCCGCCGGAGAGGTCGATCCCAAGCCCGATGTCGCGCCTGGCATGCGAAAGGAGTGGGGCCCGTCCCGCGTCCGCATCTCGGGCCACGACCCCCTGTTTGACGGGCTCGGCGAGACCGTCGTGGTGGAGCAGCGGCACTTCTGGGAGCTCAAGGCCGTGCCCGCCGGCTTCGTGGGCCTCGCCGGCTCGGACGCCTGCGCAGTCCAGGCGATCCGGCACGTGCGCCGTCCGCTGTACGGCGTCCAGTTCCATCCCGAGCGCTACTCCGAGCTGCATCCCGATGGGCGTACCATCCTGGTCAATTTTTTCCGGCTCGCCGGCTCGACCGCGCCCCGATCGGACGCGGCGGCGCTGGCCCGAGCCTGAGGGCCCGGTCTCGACACGCAGTGCCGGGCAACATCGCCGCCGTCCCGACCCTCATGACCCCGGCGTCGGCCGCGCCGCGGATGCTCCCCGCAGCCCGCCCCGGACGAGGCCGGCCCGAATGCTGAGTCCGGCTCTCGCGGCTCT
>JBOHSB010000298.1:0-2095 GCA_050733015.1 Gemmatimonadales bacterium | reverse complement strand
ATGACGGCTTGGGCCGCGCGGCCTACCCGTCGCCCAGCGCCTCGACCACTCCCCACACCAATAGCGGCAGCAGCAGCTCGTGGTGGCCGGTGAGCAGGTAACCGGCTCCGCCGGCGCGAGTCGGCCGCTGCACCACGTTGACGCGCGGCCGGTAGTGGCGCTGCATGTCGAAATCGGCGGCAAGGAAGTGAGTGGGCCGGCCGTGCTCGAGGTTCCGCGCGATGGTAAGCGCTTTGAGGAAGACCTCGGGCAGCACCACCGCGCTGCCCAGGTTGAGCACGGCCCCGCCCTGGTCCAGCGCGGGCAGCGATCCGGCCAGGCGGCGGAAGTCGCGGTGGCTGGTGGCGCCGATGGCGGCACCGTCGGCGGCGGGGTGCTGGTGGATGATCTCGGCGCCGATGGCCGCATGGACCGTCACCGGAACGTCGAGCTCGTGCGCGGCCAGGAGCACCGACGCCTCGCGGCCCGGCAGGTCCTTCCGTCGCGCGAGCGTCCGGACCAGGCCCTCGCCCATTCCCTGGCCGGCGGCCGCCGCCGCGACCACCGCCGCGTTCATCTCGGCCCCGGTCTCCTCCGCCATCCCGAAGCTCCCGTCGGCCAGCCCGCTCTCGACGTCCTCGCTCGTGCCGCCGAACGCGGCGAGCTCGAAGTCGTGGATGGCGGCGGCGCCGTTGAGGGCCAAATGCGTCACCACGCGCCTGGCCAGGAGGGTCCGGATCAGGGGTCCGAGCCCGACTTTGATGACGTGCCCGCCGACCAGGAGCACGACGCCGCGTCGCGCTCGGGCCGCGGCGGCCAACCCGGCAATGACCGCGCGCAGATCGCGGGCGGCGAGGACGTCGGGCAGGCTGTCGAGAAACGCGGCGAACGAACGGTCGGGGCCCGGCGGAGAGGCCAGCAGTGAGGGATCGACTTTGTTCCGGCGCCCGGCCACGGGGACGGTCGTGAGCCGGTGAAGGTCGGCCTCGCGGTAGCTCACGCCTTGCGGCCCGCGGCGGCCGTCGTGGGTGGCAGCACCATCTCCTTCATGCGGAGGGTGATGGTGCCGAACGGAAACTTGCTGCGGATCTGGACCGGCAGCCGCCGCTCGTCGTCCGTCAGCCAGATGCGGGTGTCGGACCGCTTGGAGAACATGCCCTTGGTGTCGATCACGGGATGCAGCACCAGGCAGTCCACCTCGCGCCCGTCGGGCAGTTCCATCTTCTCGCGCTTGGTGACCTCGATGGTCACCGGGTTCTTCTCCTTCCGGAAATAGCGGTCGAACTGGTAGGTCTTGCCCACCTTGAGATCGGCCACCCGGACGAAGTAGAAGAACGCGGCATCGTCGAGGGCATCGGTCGGGGCCGGCTGGGTGCCGGCCTTGCCCTCCTCGCGGAAGTAGCCCGAGTCGGCCACGATCTCGTAGCGCCGTTTGATGGGCTTGCCGTTCTCCACGAAATCCTGCACGAATCGGCGCGAGACCATGTCCCGGGTCCCCACGAACGACTCGAGCACGTCGTCCATCGAGTACACGATGGTCTTGCCCTGCAGCCGGAACCGGAACCGGAAGGACTCCATCCCGCGCACGGTATCGACGCCGGCGACCTCGAGCGTGCCCGAGCCGAGCGTGAGCAGGCCCAGCTTGGCGCTGTAGGTGAGCTTCTCGCCGACGGCCCACGGGTACGCCGGCGCCGGGTCAGCCGATGGGGCCGGGGGCGCCTGGAGCAGGGCGAGAGCCAGCAGCAGCGACGTCATGACGACACCGTCTGTGGCTCGGCCTCGCGTCGCGCCGAGGCTTCAGGCGGGGCGGGCGGCACCGGCGCGGCGCGCAGCACCCGCCGGGCGGACCAGAGACTGGTGGCGGCCTCCCACGGCCGCACCCGACTGGGACGGCTCCGCAGGTCGTGACGCTCGACCGAGGACACCGTCTCGACCCGTCGCGCGTAACGGGCGGTGCGCCAGAACAGCTCCGCGTTCGCGGCCCACCCGTCGGTGTGGAGCAGGGGTCCGGCCTGGCTCCGGATTGCGTTGCGCAGCGCCACCAGCCGGATCGCGGCGTAGCCCGAGACGACGTCCTTCACGGCGGGCACCGACACGACACCTCGCAGCAGAGCGG
>JBOHSB010000297.1:0-1628 GCA_050733015.1 Gemmatimonadales bacterium | reverse complement strand
TTCACCTTGCCCGGCATGATGCTCGACCCGGGCTGCACCGCCGGAAGGGCGATTTCCGCGAGGCCGGTACGTGGGCCGGAGGCGAGCAGCCGGATATCGTTGGCGATCTTGTTGAGGTCGAGCACGTACGCGCGAAACGCCCCGCTGAACGTGGCGATGTCGCCCATCGACTGCATGAGCTGCACCCGATCGGTGCCGACTCGCAGATCGAGCCGCGAGACGTCGCGAAGGTACTTCACCATCATGGCCGGGTACTCGATCTCGGCGTTGATGCCGGTGCCCACCGCGGTGCCGCCGATGCCCATGTCGCGCAGCCAGTCCGCGGCCTGGGCCAGCTTCTGCCGGTGCCGTTGCACCGTGTGGCCGTAGGCGGCGAACTCCTGGCCCAGACGAATCGGCGTGGCATCCTGCAGGTGGGTACGGCCCGACTTGATGATCGCGTCGAACTCCTTGCCCTTGGCGAGCAGCGATTCGGCGAGCCGGTCGAGCGCGAAGACCGTGTGGGGAAGAACCGCGAGCGTGGCCAGGCGCATGGCGGTGGGAATGACGTCGTTGGTGCTCTGCGCCATATTCACGTGATCGTTCGGATGCACCGGCGCGTAGGCGCCTCGTGCCGCGCCCAGAATTTCGTTGGCGCGGTTGGCGAGAACCTCGTTACAGTTCATGTTGTGGCTGGTCCCCGCGCCCGCCTGATATACATCCACGATGAACTGATCGCGGTGCTGGCCGCCGAGGATTTCGTCAGCCGCCTGCACGATCGCATCGGCCAGCCGGCCTTCGAGTCGCCCCGTCTGCTTGTGCGTCAGCGCGGCGGAGCGCTTGATCCAGACGACCGCATCCACGAAGGCGGGCAGCGGCCGCAGGCCGGAAATGGGGAAATTCTCAGCCGCGCGCAGTGTCTGGATGCCATAGAGCGCCGAGGCCGGAACGGCCTTTTCGCCGAGCGGATCGCGCTCGATTCGAGTGGTGGTCGTCATAGGCGGGAATGATAACACGGCACCCGGGGAGGCCGACACACGATGAGTCAGTTCTTCAAGACGGTCGACACGGCACCGGGCCTCGGGGGGAGCGCCTCGGTCAAGGCCGATCTCTTCTCCGGGCGGCAGCTCTTCGTCGGCATCAATCGCTTCGAGAAGGGGCAGACCCAGCCCGTCCACGTGCACGCCGGGGCCGACAAGTTCTACTACGTAGTGAGTGGGCGCGCCCTGATGACCGTTGGAGTCGAGACCGAGGAGGCAGGACCGGGCACCGTCGTCTGGGCACCGGCGCACGTGCCGCACGGCGTAGCGGAGGCGCTGGAACCTACCGTCCTACTTGTCGGGATCGCTCCACCGCCCCGCTAGCTGCCGGAGCGCGGCCCACCCGTAGATCCTGGCCGCGAGTGCCACGCCAAGCAGCACGCCGATGCCATTGGTATAGATCCGCCAGGCCAGCAACAACCCGCCTTCACCGGCGCCCAGGTCGCCCGCGGCGCCACCCAGAAATCCCAGCTCCACAGCCCCCGCGCCCGACGGCGTCGGCAAGATCAACTGACTGTACAGCAGCGCGAACGAGCCGAGCACCAGCGGCCCCATCGCGGGGGGATCGGGCAGCGTGAGCGCCAGCACGGGCAGGATCGCCACCCGGGT
>JBOHSB010000296.1:0-5035 GCA_050733015.1 Gemmatimonadales bacterium | reverse complement strand
GGCGAGGTGCGCGACCCCGTCGTTCGGCGCGATCTGCGACAGCACGACCTCGAGGCCGACCATCACCAGGATGAAGGTCCGAGCCTTTACCGGCATGGGAAGCGGGAACACCAGCAGCTCGGCATCGGGCCAGAGCATCGCGAACGCGACGGCCACGCCCAGCACCGCGCCGGAGGCGCCCACCACCGGCGCCGCGGCCGAGGCCATGAAACCGGACAGGATGAGGCACAGCACCGCGGCGCCGATGCCGCAATAGAGATAGTAGAGGATGAAGGCCCGTCCGCCGAGGCGATGCTCGACCGGCGGACCGAACACGAACAGCATCAGCATGTTGACCAGCAGGTGCAGCAGCCCCGCGTGGACGAACATGTAGGTGACGAAGGTCCAGGGCCGGTGCAGCGCCTCGCCCGGAGCGAATCGGAGGGCACCCTGGAGCGTCGAAGACGTGAACACCGTCAAAAGCAGGAGCAGCACCACCGCGTTCGCGATGATGAGGCGCCCCACCCAGGGGGTCAGTCGGTTGGAGGGAGACAGATTCATCGAACCACGCCTTCTACGCTGAGACCCCGCGACGGCTAGAACGGTTCCTTGAGGCGGCCGAGTCGGGCGGTTCGACAGATCCGTTCGCACAGGTCCGGGAACTCGATCCCTACCGCACGAGCAGACTGGGGGAGCAGGCTGGTCGCCGTCATGCCCGGTAGGGTATTTACCTCTAAACAGAAGAGTTCTCCGGCCGGTGTCAAGCGAAAATCGACCCGCGAGTAGCCCCCGAGCTTGAGCGCCTCATGAGCCAGGAGCGCCAGACGCCCGCACTCCGCCTCGGCGGCGGGGGCCAGGTCGGCTGGGAAGAGCTCCTGTGACATGCCAGGAGTGTACTTGCATTCGTAGTCGAAAATCTCGTGCCGCGGGATGATCTCCCCCACGGCCAAGGGCTTACCCTCCAGGATCCCGACCGTCAGCTCGCGGCCGGGGACGAACCGCTCGATCATGACCTCGTCGTCATAGCGCCTCGCCAGCGTGACCGCCTCCTGGTAGTCCTCCGCCCGCTTGACCACGGTCAAGCCGACCGTAGAGCCCTGTTTGGACGGCTTGACCACCACCGGCCACCCGAACTCCTTGGCGACCCGGTCCCGGTTGGCCGGGGCCATGACCCAGTCGGCGGTGGGGACTCCGGCCATGCGGAAGAGGCGCTTCGACACATCCTTGTCCATGGCCATGGCACTCCCCAGCCGCCCGCTGCCGGTGTAGGGAACCCCCACCATCTCCAGCAGGGTCTGCAGGGTTCCGTCCTCACCCCGGCCCCCGTGGAGTGCCAGAAACAGCACCTCGGCATCTCGCACCACCCGGAGGTTGGCGAGCCCGGACAGAAGCAATCCTTGCTCCAGGCCCTGGAGCTGGTCGCTGGACGGAGGCACCGTACCGACCGAGCCGGACAGCAGGGAGCGCTCGTCGGCCTCGGGGATGTAGCCGCGGGCCGTGTCCACGACCGCGACATCGTGGCCGCGCGAACGGAGCGCCGCGATGATCTGCACCGCCGAGGCGATGGCGACGTCGCGCTCGGCGGAGGTGCCCCCGGTCAGTACCGTTACGCGCATGAGCCCTTCCGAGTTTTGGTGGCTGTAGCGGAGTTCGGATTCCGCGGCTTCGGCGGGGGCGGCGCTCGCGCCGGTCGCTGCAGGCCGCCCTTGGGCGCACATCTCGGACAAGCTCCCCCGGCCTGACGCTCCCTCTGCGAGCGCCACCCCCGCCTCCGCCCGCGCATCTCGGCTCGCCGGCACTGGGTTGCGATCTCCGACCCGCCCAGCGACCCTCCGAGGGTCCGTCTTTCCGTCCTACCGTCCTCCGATCAGCTGCTGCAGCACGTCGTAGCGGCTCACGATTCCCACCAGCTTGCCGTCGCGCCGCACGAGGGCCGCGGGGCTCTCGCGCGTGAGCATCGCACCGACACGGTCGACCGCCGTCCCCGCCTCCACCTCCGGGAACGGCGGGTCCATGACCTCGCTCACGGGCCGCTCCAGCAGCGCCGGCTGTGCCAGGGCGCGAGCCATGAGCGTGCCCTCGATCAGCCCTCCCACCGACTGGCCGTTTTCCAACACGGGGATCTGGCTCACGCTCCAGGTCGCCATCAGGTTGAGCGCCTGGCGGACGGCGGCCGCCGGCGCCACGCTCACCACCGGAGGGGCACCGGCCGGCCGGCGCTCCAACAGGTCCCGGACCGTGCTGCGCGGCGTGTCCAGCATCTGGTTTTCCTGCATCCAGGCGTCGTTGAACTGCTTGGACAGGTACCGCTCGCCGGTGTCGCACAGGATCGTGACGATGAGGGCGTCCGGATCGGACAGCTCGCGGGCGAGGTCGAGCGCGATCGCCACGTTGAGCCCCGACGACCCGCCGAGCAGGATCCCCTCCTCCCGCGCGAGCCGGCGGGCCATGAGGAACGACGCCTTGTCCGACACCTGCCGGAACTCGTCGACCCAGTCGAACCAGACGGTGGTGGGGATCTTGTCGCCGCCGATGCCCTCGACCTTGTACGGGTGGCCGTCACCCATGGTCCGGGTGCGATGGTAGTTGGTGTAGAGCGATCCCACCGGGTCGCCGGCGATCACGCGGACCTTGGGGTTCTGCTCCTTGAGGTACTTTCCGGCCCCGCTCACGGTCCCCCCGGTCCCCGCGCCGGCGACGAAGTGGGTCACCCGTCCCTCGGTCTGGTGCCAGATCTCCGGTCCCGTGGTCGCGTAGTGCGCCTCGGGATTCACCTGGTTGTAGAACTGGTTGGCCAGGATGGCGTTGGGGGTGTCGTGCACGATCTGCTTGGCCTTCATCACGTAGTGCTCGGGATGGTCCGGCGGCACCGCGGTCGGCGTGACCACCACCTCGGCCCCGTACGCCTTGAGCAGCCGGACTTTCTCCATGGACATCTTGTCGGGCATCGTGAAGATGCAGCGGTAGCCGCGGAGCGCCGCCGCGATCGCGAGCCCCACCCCGGTGTTGCCACTGGTGCCCTCGACGATCGTGCCGCCGGGGCGGAGCTCGCCCCGGCGTTCGGCGTCCTCGATGATCGCGAGGCCGATCCGGTCCTTCACCGAGCCGCCCGGGTTGACGTACTCGGCCTTGCCGTAGATCGGCGTGCGCATGCCGGCGCCGATGCGGCCCAGGCGAATGAGCGGCGTCCAGCCGATCGTCTCGAGGACCGAGTCGTAGGGGCGGAGGTGCGGAGGGGTCATGGCGCGCTCTGCGACCGGGGGTTCCGGAAATGAATCGGCTGCAGGAACAGACCGGCCACGGGCCGGCCGTGTCGGAGCGCCGGAGAGAAACGCAGGCCGGCCGCGCCCCGGACCGCCGCGGAGTCGAGCGCCGGATAACCGCTCGACTCGGAGACCCGGGTCGAGTCGGGCACCAGGGCGCCCAGCGAATCGGCGTACAGCCGGAGCAGCACGCGTCCCTCGATCCCCTGCTCCTGCAGCGGCACCGGGTACTCGACCGGGCTCACCGGATTGATCGCGACAGGCGGCTGGTCGGCATCGCTGGGCGTGGAGACCGGCGTGCTGGTCGAGATGCGGAAGGATCCGTCGTCGTCGCGCCCGCAGGCCAGGGCGAGGCTCAGCGCGAGGCCGGCTACAGCCGCCGGCCGCGATCGCCGGCTCACCGCCGGTCCTCGGCGCGCCGCTTGAACTCGGCGAGGCGGTTGAGCGCCTCGAGCGGGGTGAGCGCGTTGACGTCCATCAGGCGCAGCTCCTCGACCATGGGGTCGGGCGCGGGCGGCGGCGCATCGGCGAACAGCGCGAGCTGGCCGGGGTCGCGGGGCGCCTCGGACGCGCCCGGCACCATCCGGTGCTCGCCCTCCAGCGTGCCGAGGATCTCGCGCGCGCGCCGCACCACGCCATCCGGCAGTCCGGCGAGCTGGGCGACGTGGATGCCGTAGGAGCGGTCCGTCCCGCCCGGCTCCAGCCGGTGGAGGAACACGACCGTATCATCGGTCTCGCGCACCGCGACGTTGTAGTTCCGGGCGTGCTGCAGCCGTTCGGGCAACTGCATCAGCTCGTGGTAGTGGGTGGCGAACATGGTCTTGCAGCCGATGCGGTCGTGCAGGTGTTCCGTGACCGCCCATGCGATGGCCACGCCGTCGTAGGTGGAGGTGCCTCGGCCGATCTCGTCGAGCAGGACCAGGCTCCTCCGACCCGCGTTGTGGAGGATGGCGCTGGTCTCGCTCATCTCTACCATGAAGGTGGATTGGCCGCGCGCGAGGTTGTCGCTCGCGCCCACCCGTGTGAACAGGCGGTCTACCGTCCCGATCGAGGCCTCCGCCGCCGGGACGAACGAGCCCATCTGGGCCAGCACCACGCACAGGCCGATCTGCCGCAGGATGGTGGACTTGCCGGCCATGTTGGGTCCGGTCACCAGGGCCACCCGCTCCGCCTCGGTGAAGCGGGCGTCGTTGGGGATGAACGTCTCGCGCGCCATGAGCCGCTCGATGACCGGGTGGCGGCTCTCGCGCAGCACCAGGTCGTACCCGTCGTGCACCTCGGGCCGAACGTAGCGACCGGTGACCGCGCGCTCGGCGAGCGCGGTCCAGACGTCGAGCCGGGCCAACACGCGCGCCGTCCGCTGGACCCTGGTGATGGCCTGTCCCACCGCCGCGCGTAGCGCGCCGAACAGCTCGGCCTCCCGGATGGCCATCCGCTCCTCCGCGCCGAGCACCCGGGATTCGTATTCCTTGAGCTCGGGCGTGACGTAGCGCTCGGCGGACGCCAGCGTCTGCCGCCGCTCGTAGTCGGCCGGCACCTTGGCCGAGTGCGCGTTGGTGATCTCCAGGTAGTAGCCGAAGACCTTGTTGAAGCCGACCTTGAGCGAGCGGATGCCAGTGCGACTCCGCTCGATCGTCTCGAGGCCGGCGATCCACTCGCGGGCGGCGCGGGATCCCTCGATGATGCCGTCGAGCTCGGCGTCATAGCCCTGACGAATCGCACTGCCGTCGCGGGTCGGCGGCGGAGAGTCGACAAGCGCCCGCGAAAGCGTCTCGCGCAACGTTTCGGCGGGG
>JBOHSB010000295.1:0-3618 GCA_050733015.1 Gemmatimonadales bacterium | reverse complement strand
GTGACGGCCGCGACGGCCGGCGCCGCGCCGGCCGGGAGGACGCGGCTGGACCCGGTGAAGATCGGGCTGGTGGCCGCGCTGGTGGCGGCGGCGGGCTTAGCGGCGTGGGGATGGCTTCGGTCGCCGGCCCCGACCGTCAACCGATTCAGCATCTACTTCCCGCCGGCGCAGGCGCTCACGCCCGTCACCATCTCGGGGAACCGGGTCGCGATCTCACCCGACGGGCTCCGCATGGTCTACGTCGGACCCGGCCCGAATGGCGGCCAGCTCTGGCTCCGGGAGCACGACCAGCTCAACGCGACGCCCATCTCGGGGACGGAAGGCGCGGGCTCGCCGTTCTTCTCACCCGACGGGCACGCGGTCGGGTACCTGGTCTCGGGCATCAAGCTCCGAGTCGCCCCGCTCGACGGCGGCCCGACGCAGACCGTGTCGGACAGCGTCAACTCCAGCGGCGGCGACTGGGGGTCCGACGGCTATATCTACGTCGAGTCGGATTCGGGGATCTCGCGGATCCGCGCCACCGGCGGGCTGCTCGAGCCGGTCTACAGTATCCAGGCCCACAAGGAGGTGGGCGCGGAGTTCCCGGTGGTGCTGCCCGGTGCCAAGGGCCTGCTGTTCCGCACCCGGCGGGCGAACCAGGCGGTGACCGATTTCACCATCGTCGCCATGGCGCTCCCGCACGGGGAGCCGCACGTCCTCACGCGGGGCGTGCTCGCCCGGTACTCGCCCACCGGGCACCTGCTGGTGCTGACCTCGGAGGGGAAGCTGATCGGGATCCCGTTCAACCCCGGTAAGCTCGCGGTGACCGGGCCGCCGGTCGGCCTGCTCGAGGGGATCGGTATCGAGGTCGGCGGCTTCGCGGCCACCGTCCAGCTGTCGAGCACCGGCACGCTGGTCTATACCACGGGCGGCGTGGCGCGGACCCGGCGGCCAGTGTGGGTGACGCGCGAGGGCCTGGAGAGCACGGTGGACTCGACCTGGGATCCCCAGGGGACCATCGCCACGGCCACGCTCTCGCCCGATGGGCGCGCGCTGGCCGTGGACATGCAGGTGAACGGCACCAGCTCGATCTGGATCAAGCAGATCCCGTCGGGCCCCTTCTCGCGGCTCACCTTCGGGGACACGGCCAGCCTGCGTCCGACCTGGACCGCCGACGGCCGCTCGGTGATCTACATCGGCAACGCCGGCCCCAACGGCGGCGCGCCCACTCGGCGCCGGGCCGACGGCACCGGAACCACCCAGACACTGGTACGGTCAACGTTCAACTTCGCCCAGGCGCTCGAGACCCGCGACAGCCGGTGGCTCCTGGTGCGGCGGTCGTTCCTGGAGGCGGGGGCGGGCGACATCTACGGCGTCCGCGCGGGCGACTCGACCCTGGTGCCGCTCGTGACCGGGCCGGCGACCGAGATCGAGCCGACGGTCTCGCCCGACGGGCGATGGATGGCGTACGTCACCAACGAGTCGGGCACCCCGCAGGTGTACGTGCGGCCCTTCCCCGACGTCGGGTCGGCCAAGTGGCAGATCTCGACCACCGACGGCCGGGACCCGGTCTGGTCGCACAGCGGACGAGAGCTGTTCTATCTGAGCCCGGCGGGCAACCGCCTCATGAGCGTCGCGGTGAAGCCGGGGGCGACCTTCGCGTTCGACCAGCCCCGGCCGCTGTTCTCGACCGCCGCGTACGCACCGGGGAACTCGACGCAGCCGTTCGACGTGAGCGCGGACGACAAGCGGTTCGTGTTCCTGCGGGAGACGACGCCGAGCGAGCGGAACGAGCTGATCGTGGTGCAGCACTGGACCGAGGAGCTGAAGCAGCGCGTCCGCAAGTAACGGTCCGGCGAGCGGCCATCACTGCAGGTGCCGGCGCGTGGCCGCCTTCCGAGGTGCTCGCGGCGCGGGGTTCACGCGGCTCACCCCCGCGGGTAGCCGATCGCCGCCAGCTCGGCCGAGATCTCCTCGAGGGTCGCCGGGTCATCGATCGTCGGTGGGACGGTGTACGGCAGGCCATCCGCGATCTTCTTGATCGTCCCGCGCACGATCTTGCCCGAGCGGGTCTTCGGCAGGCGCTTGACGGTCGTCGCGGTCTTGAAGGACGCCACCGGTCCGATCCGCTGCCGCACCAGCTCGACCAGCTCCGCCACCAACTGGGCCCGATCCCGCTCGGCGCCGGCCTTGAGCACCACCAGGCCGAGCGGCACCTCGCCCTTGAGCGCGTCGTTGACGCCCACCACCGCGCACTCCGCGATGTCCGGGTGCGCCGCCAGCACCTCCTCCATCTGGCCGGTACTGAGCCGGTGGCCCGCGACGTTGATCACGTCGTCGGTGCGGCTCATGATCCAGAGATAGCCCTCCTCGTCCTTGAAGCCCGCGTCGGCCGTGAGGTAATAGCCGGGATAGGCGGTGAGGTAGGTGTCCCGGAAGCCCTGGTCGTTGTTCCAGAGCGTCGGGGTGGCGCCCGGCGGGAGCGGGAGCTTCATGACGACGTTGCCCGACTCGCCCGGGCCCGCCTCCCTCCCCTCGTCGGTGAGCACCTGCACGTCCCAGCCCGGCACCGCCACCGAGCACGAACCCGGCTTGACCGGGAGCAGCCCCAACCCGACGCAATTGCAGCCGACCGGCCAACCCGTCTCGGTCTGCCACCAGTGGTCGATCACCGGGACGCCGAGCTGCCGCTCGGCCCACTCGAGCGTCGGCGGGTCGCAGCGCTCGCCGGCCAGGAACAGGGTGCGGAACTTCGAGAGATCGTAGCGGCGGATGTGCTCGCCCTCGGGATCGTCGCGCTTGATGGCCCGGAACGCGGTCGGCGCCGTGAAGAAGGCCCGGACCCCGTGCTGCGCGATGACCCGCCAGAACGCGCCCGCGTCCGGCGTGCCGACCGGCTTCCCCTCGTACAGCACCGTCGTGTTGCCGTGGAACAGCGGGCCGTACACGATGTACGAGTGGCCGACGGTCCACCCCAGGTCCGACGCGGCCCAGTACACCTCGCCCGGCTCGACGCCGTAGATGTTGCGCATGCTCCAGGTGAGCGCGACCAGGTGGCCGCCGTTGTCGCGCACGATGCCTTTCGGTTTCCCCGTCGTGCCGGAGGTGTAGATGATGTACAGCGGATCGGTGGCGAGGAGCGGGACGCAATCCACCGGCCGGGCGCCGGCCGCGAGCTCGCGCCAGTCGTGGTCCCGGCCGGGCACCAGCGTGGCCTCCGCCTGGGGACGCTGGAGCACGATGCAGCACTCTGGCTTGGCGTCGGTCAGCTCGATCGCGCGGTCGAGCAACGGCTTGTACGGCACCACCCGGCCGACCTCGATGCCGCACGACGCGCTCAGGATCGCCTTGGGCCGGGCGTCGGTGATCCGGCTGGCCAGCTCGTGCGACGCGAACCCACCGAACACCACCGAGTGGATCGCGCCGATGCGGGCGCACGCCAGCATGGCGACGGTGGCTTCGACGATCATCGGCAGATAGATGGTGATGCGGTCGCCCTTCTTGGCGCCGTTCGCTTTCAGTACATTGGCGAAGCGGCAGACTTCACGGTGCAATTCCTCGTAAGTGATATGGCGCGATTGCGCGGGGTCGTCGCATTCCCAGATAATCGCCGTCTGTTTGCCCCGCTTCTCCCGATGC
>JBOHSB010000294.1:0-3803 GCA_050733015.1 Gemmatimonadales bacterium | reverse complement strand
CCCATGACCCGCACCATCGCGGCGTACGGGTCCGGCACCACGACGCGGGTGCGCGGACCGCCGGCCAGGTCCGCCAGCTCGGCCGGCACGAGCACGAGACCCGCCCGGCATTCGCGCAGCTGCTCGGCGTACTTGGGCGAGACGGCGAGCGAGATGGCCTCGGGCCCCGCGCTGTCGAGCGCCCGAATGGTGCGCAGCACCACGGTCCCATCACCAAGCAGGCGGCCGCCGACGAGGTCAGCGACCGCCTGCGCGGTGAGGCCGGCTGAGGTCACGAGCTCAGCTGCCCGACTTGAGCTGCAGGATGACCTTATCCGTGAGATCCAGTGACTTGTCGGCCGTGACGATGCCGCTGTTGGGCGCGCTCACGTCGAAGATCATGGCGTAGTTGCCGGAGGCCCGCATGCCCTCGATGACGCTGTTGACCTTGGACTGGATCGGGTCGAGCAGCTCCCGCTCCCGGGTGGCGGCGCGCTGTTGCAGCTCCTGCGTGCGCTGCTCGAGCTTCTGCTGCTGCCCCTCGAGATCCTTCCGCTTGGCGGCCCGCTGGGTCGGGCTCAGCATGACGCTCTGCTGCTCGAAGTCCGACGCCGCGGAGTCCAGGCTGGACTGGAGCTTCTGGACCTCCCCGCGATAGGTCTGGAGCTCCTTGGTGAACGTGGACTCGGCCTGCGCGTACCCCGGCGTCGACTTGAGGATCGTCTGGGTATTGACGTAGGCGAGCTTCCCCGCTCCCGCCTGCTGCGCCGCGACCGGCGCGGCGCAGACCCAGGCGAGAAGGGTGGCCCAGGTCCCCACGAAGGACAGCTTCATGCGTTGCTCCCGATGAAAGGTGACTCGCTAGAAGAAATTGCCAAGCTTGAAATGCAGCTGCCAGCCCGGCGCGGGACGGCCGTTCCCGTCCACCTTGTCGAAGCCGTACCCGAGGTCGATCCCGATCGGCCCGAGCGGCGAGATCACGGCGGCGCCGAACCCCGCCCCGCGGAACAGCCGCGTGGGATCCCACTGGCGCGCGCTCCGGTAGACGTTGCCCGCGTCGAAGAAGGCGTCGACGTACAGGGACTGACTCACCCGCGCGCCCGCCTCGACGGTGAATGCCGCGTACGACTTACCGAACGCGTCCGGACTCGCCTGGCTGCCGCTGGCCGACGGATCGAATCCGTTGGGCGTGATGGAGAACTCGTCGTACCCGCGCAGCGGGATGCCGTACTGGACCCCGCCGAGCGAGTACAGCTCGGTGAAGAACGGCCCGGCGTCTCCGAAGATGAACCCCGACTTGGCCGTGAGGCCTAGCACGAACTGTACCCCCGCGCCGAGCTGGCCTCCGCCGCCCATGGTGCCCAGGGGAGCGTACCAGCGGCCCTCCAAGTCCACTTTCCGGTAATCCCCCGTCCCCCCCAGGAACCCGCCGTTGAGCTCGCCGCTCACGTTGGTGAGCGATCCGCCGGTCGCGAACGGCAGGCCGATCCGGGTGTCGCGCAGGATGCTGGCGCCGAGGGTGGACCGGCTGCAGGCGCTGCAGCTGAACCGGGCCCGCAGGTCGGCCGACCCTTCGGTGTAGCGGACTCGCTGGTACGAGTACGAGGTGAAGAACCGGGTGTAGCGCGAGCCCAGGAAGGGGAATCCGAACTGGACGCTGCCGCCGGTCTGCTTGCGCCGGCCCAGGTCGCCGATGGTATACCGGGCGCGCGAATCGAACAGCGACACCGTACCGGAGACGCGGCTCTCCCGAATGGCCGGGTCGGTGTAGCTCAGGGTGAAGTCGTTGATGTTCTTCCCGAACTGCCACTGCAGCTTGCCCCGCTTGCCCCGGCCGAACAGGTTGGGCTCCTCGAGCCCGAGGAAGCCGCCCACGCCGGTGCCCTGCCCCAGCGAGGCGCCGAAATTGATGTTCCCGGTGCGGCGCTCCTCCACCCGGAAGATGAGGTCCACGTCCACGCCGTTCGCGGCCGGCTTCACGTCCGGACTCGGCAGCGGCTGCTGGAAGAACCCGAGGTTGGAGACGTTCTGGTACGAGCGGATGAGCCGCTCGCGGCTGAAGAGATCGCCCGGCAGCATGACGATCGCTTCCCGGATCACGCGCTCGTGAGTGACGTCGTTGCCCACGATCTCGACCTTGTTGATCGTGGCCGGCGAGCCCTCGCGGATGGTCCAGCGCAGGTCCACCACCGGTTTGCCGTCCGGCCCGGTGCGCCGGATCTCGCTGGGCTCGATCTGGGCGTAGATGTAGCCGTTGTTCGCGTAGAGGTTCTGCACCTTCTCGGTGGCCGCATCCCAGGCGGAGCGGTTGAACGCCTGGGTCGGCCCCTTGGGCTCGCCGGCCGGCCCGACCGGGCCGAAGGGATAGAGGGCCTGGAGCTCCTCGGTCGAGAAGCGCCGGCTGCCGTCGATGTCGAAGTTGCCCACCTGGTACGGCTGGCCCTCGTTGACCGTCAGATGCAGCACGGCCTTCCCGCCCGCCGAGTCGGCCACCAGCGAGTCGCGGGTCACCTGCATGTCCACGTAGCCGTTATCGGCGTACCAGTGCGGCAGCCGCTCGCGCACGTCCTGGTCCACCTTCCGCTCGTCGTACTCGCCCTTCTGGAACCACCAGAAACCCTCGGGCCGGGTGGCCATGTGCTTGACCACCTGCTTGTCCGAGAAATGGTCGTTGCCCTCGATGGCCACCTGGCTGATGGCCACGCGCTGGCCCTCGTCCACGTCGAACACGAGGCGCAGGCGGCTGTCGTTCTGGGGCAGCTCGAGCACCTTCACCTGCGCGTTGTAGTAGCCCTCGTGCTTGTAGAGCGAATCGATCGAGGCGCGGCTGCCTTCGACGGCGTTCCGGTCGAGAGGGCGCCCCTCGGTGAGCTTGACCCGGCCCTTGACCTCGCCCTCGGAGAGCTTGGTGACGCCACGGATGGCCCACTTCTCGAGGATGGGGCGCTCCTTGACCCGGAGCCTGAGCAGCAGGCCGTCGCGCAGCGGCTCCTGCTCGACGAGGACGTCGTCGAACTGGCCGGTGCGGAACAGCGCGGTGATGGCGCGCTGGATGTCACGGTAGTTGACGGGTTGCTTGGCGACCAGGCCGGACGTCCCGACAATCTGGGACGCAGTGAGCCGCCCATTCCCCACGACGGCGATGCTGTCGATGGTGGGCGGCTGTTGGTCCTGGGCCAGCAGCGCCGCCGGAACCCCCAGCACGAGGGCCACGGCGGCGGCCATGGAGAGAGAACGCTGCATCCGCACTCGGTCGGAGGTGGGCGCGCCGGCTCCAAAGAGCCGGCGCAGAGCGGTGCTCAGGCCTGGGTGCCGGTCAGCGCCCGAAAGGCCAGCCGCTCACCGTCGGGCGCAACGTCCACCTCGATCTCGTCGCCCCGTCCGAAGTCGCCCATGAGGATCCTCTCGCTGAGCGGATCCTCGATGTACCGCTGGATGGACCGCTTGAGCGGCCGGGCGCCGTAGCTCTGGTCGTAGCCGTGCTCGACCAGGAAGTCCGTCGCGGCCGGCGTGAGCTTGACCTCGTCGCCGAGGCGCCGCTGCACTTCCTTGAGCAGGATCGTGACAATCAGGGCGATGTGCTCCTTGGCCAGCGGGTGGAACACGATCACGTCGTCCAGCCGGTTCAGGAATTCGGGATTGAACACCTTGTTCATCTCGTCCTTGACCGTTTCCTGCATCTTCTCGAACGTGCCCCGCTCGTCCCCGCCGTGGAAGCCGAGACTCTTGCCCTTCATGATGTCCCGCGCGCCGACGTTGGAGGTCATGATCACGACGGTGTTCTTGAAGTCGATGACCCGGCCGTAGTTGTCGGTCAGGTGCCC
>JBOHSB010000293.1:0-4234 GCA_050733015.1 Gemmatimonadales bacterium | reverse complement strand
GAGTGTCCGAGGCGGGGGGAGCCTAAGCAGCGGGGGGAGCCTCAAGCAAGAGTCACCCTGAGCAAAGCGAAGGGGGCATGCGTCTACGCATGCCCCCTTCACTTCGTTCAGGGTGACTCGGGCTCCGGAGTCCGGCCTCCGGCCTCCGGCCGCCGGACTCCAGCCCTACCGCCAGCCCTGGCCCGACGCCCGCGGCGCCTTGTACCCGTCGAGCACCGCGTCCGAATAGCCATTGGTCGGATCGCCACCTCGCGCGAGAATACTCTCGACCTTGGCCGGCCCGCGGTTGTAGGCCAGCAGTGCCAGGTGGTTGTCGCGGTCGAACTTGGTCAGCAGATCGTTGAGGAACCGGAACCCGATCCGCAGGTTGAGGTCACGGTTGGTCAGCAGCTCCCGCTCGGTCACGCCGGGCTGGTAGAACCGGGCGGTGGCCACCTGCACCTGGCTGTACCCGACGGCGCCCATCGAGCTCCGGGCGTTCGCGCGGAACCGACTTTCGATCTTCACCAGCTGAAAGCCCAGCGCCGGGTCGATGCCTTCGCTCAGCGCGATGTCATAGATCGACGCCGCCAGATCCGACGGGATCTGATACTTGGTCGAGCTGGCCATGATGGCGTTCGCGCGGTCGAGCTGGAGCTTGAGCAGGTCGCGCTCGCCGTTGGCCGCGGCCAACTGGTCTGCCAGGCCTCCGATGCGGCGGGCGACGATGACCGTCGCGTCCGGCGCCTTGATGACGTCGTCGGTGGCACGGACCCGCTTGGTCCAGCCTGCCAGGGAGCCGACCACGGCCGCGGTGACCAGCAGCAGGCTGCCGCGCACCAGCAGGGTGCGGACGGTCCGCGGGCCGGGATCGTTGTATTTGTCGGTCGGTCGTTTCATAGGCCAACCTCCTGTACGAGAAGGCCGCGTCCTCCAGGTCCTAAGGATCGGAGCGGCGCCAGTCTCCCCGGGTGCCCCCGGTCTTGCTCAGAAGCCGAACCCCTTCGATGACCATCTGTCGATCGACTGCCTTGACCATGTCATAAATTGTCAGGCACGCCACACTGACGGCTGTGAGCGCCTCCATATCCACCCCGGTGCGGCCCGTCACCTTCGCCGTGGCCATCACCCCCACGCCCGGCAGATCGGGCAGCAGACGCGCCTCGACCGTCACCAAATCCAGCCCGAGCGGATGGCACAACGGAATGAGCTCGCCGGTCCGCTTAGCCGCCATCACACCGGCAACTTCCGCTACTGCCAGGACATCGCCTTTGGCCACCGCGTGGGCCGCCACCTGCTCGTAGGCCTCGCGGGACATCCTGACCATCCCTTCCGCGGTCGCCGTGCGCTCGGATTCGGGCTTGCCGCCCACATCCACCATGCGCGCCCGGCTGGCCTCGTCGAGATGGCTCAGCTTCACAGGACCTCCGCCAGCTCCTCGCCCAATACGGCGAGAAGGATCTGCGGGTTCACGTTGCCGTAGGCCGCCTCGCGGGCCTCGGCGACCCGCTCGATGGCCTGGAGTAGCGCCCCGGGATCGGTCCGCCTGAGCGCCGCCGGCACCGGCCGCCGCGGCGCCTGGCCCAGGCCGCCTCGCGCCGCCTCGCCCAATGTCTCGGCCAGCGCGTCCAGCATGGCCGTGAAGTCCCCGCGGGCGCTGTACGGCGCCTGCCTGAGCGCGCGCTCAAAGCGCTCGGCCGATCCGGCCATCACCGCCTCCAGCAGCTGGCCCGCCGCGCGGTAAGCCTTCCCGGCTTCGTCGCCGGCAGCCAGGGCGGTGCCGATCGATCCGCCTGCCAGGGTCACCCGGTCGTCGAGCGTTCCGGCCGTCTGCGCGTCCAGCTCCCGCTCAAGGAAGCCCCGCACTTCATCATCGGACAGCCGGTTCAGCCTCACCGCTACCGCGCGCGACCGAATGGTCGGCAGCAGGCGCCGCGCATCGACCGTCGTCAGCAGAAACAGGCTCCCGGCCGGCGGCTCCTCCAGCAGCTTGAGGAGTGCGTTGGCGGCCTCCTGACTCGACTCCTGCGGCACCAGCCGGTCCGCGTCGCCGATGATGAACACCCGGCGACCGCCTTCCACCGACGTGAGTGCCGCCTGCCGCTGCAGCAGCCGGACCGAGGCCATGGAGTGGCTGGCCATCCCGTCCGGCGCCCCGTAGAGCGGCTTGGTCCGCCGCTCGTCCATGACCTCGGCGATCGCCTGCGCCGCATCGTCCACCGCCTTGTCCGGGTCGCCCGCCTTGGGGCGGGGGATCGGGACCAGCCAGTGGAGGTCCGGGTGCCCCAGGTTCTCGACCAGGCGGCACGGCCGGCAGCGGCCGCAGGGCTCCGGTCCCTTCTCGGTGCATAGGACCAGCTGGCCAAGCCAGAGCGCCAAGCGCTGTTTTCCCACCCCGGCGGGTCCCGAGATCACCATCACCTGTGGAAGCCGGTCGCTTCGGACCGCTTCGGCCAGGCGCTGGCGGGCTGGGGAGTGCCCGTTCAAAGGGTGTAGCGACATGGAGACAACCTAAGATGGGAATAGCAAAAGGGTAGCCAGAGTCATGTAACATCGTTTTCAACAATTACTTAACTTACGTGGCTGGAGCGGCTTGGTATGGTAAAGTGTGCTGGGCACGGCGTCTCGCGCGTAAAAGTGAACGCTCACAAATGGCGCTCCAATGCAACTCCTTGCATTTCGGAATTGGCGATCTGCTAAAGCACAGGCGTGCCGGAACCGTGTCCTGCAGCATGGTCGCCGGTAGGAACCGCTACCACGCCGGCGCCTTGACCCTCGATTGGCAGCCGGCGAGATTCTACGCCGCGCGACATCAACTTTCCCGAGTAGCTCAGTTGGTAGAGCAGGTGACTGTTAATCACCGGGTCGGGGGTTCGAGTCCCTCCTCGGGAGTTCTTGAGAAGCACCACACGTAGAACCCATGCGGCAACGAGTGAATCGCGCTCGTTGCCGCATGGCTTTGCTGGCTGCCCGGTCTCATCGGGACGCGCTCTCGCGATCGGGGAGTTCGGCCTCGGAAACGGACCGGGTCTCGATGAGCATGACTCCATTCCCGAAGGTAGATCCGTACTTCTTCGCGGCCTTCCAAGAGTTGACGTATTCGATCCGGGCGACTGTGTCGAGAGGCATGGCTTGCAGCACCTCGATCCCCCCGACGATGACGTTGTCCACTGCTACCGCTGGCCGATTGGCCCTGAAGTACACCACGGAGCCGGGATCCCTGATGCGGAGCAATTCGGGGCGGATGCGACGGATCGCGTCGTAGGCATTCGTGGCCCGGCTACGGCTGAGCTCCGGAGCGGTGATCACGTTCGCATCGCGGGCTGTGGCGCCGCCGGACGCGCACGCGATGAGTATCGGGAGCGGGGAAATGGCTCCCATGAGTCGAGAAAGGCTGAGCCGCATGGTGACCTCCGAACAGATGAGGGTTGGGCCTGCGAGCCGCCTTGACAGTGGGGCGACTCTGGGCCCTACACTAAGAGGCCGGGCTCACTTCCCTCTCACGCTCACCTCATGTCAGCCTCATTCCGACTCGCGCCTGCAGGCCGGGGGCACATAACGCATTGTGATCAATGCGGTTCATCACCGGGTCGGGGGTTCGAGTCCCTGCTCGGGAGCCTAGACGGGTCAACCATCTACGGCTGGCCCGTTTCTCGTTGATGCCTTGGTCGGCTACTTTTCGGGGGTCGAGTGCCGGCACCGAGGAGGAGTCACCGATGTCCAAGCGCGAGGACCAGCGGCTCGCCGCCCTGGCCAAGAAGAACGCCGCCAAGATCGTTCCGCCCAAGAGCGAGCGCGCGGTGCAGTTCGATCCGACGTTGCGCCAGAAGGCTGCGGAGGAGGACGCGGAGACGCGCCGCCTCTTCAAGGAGATGAAGAAGCGGGAGTTCTGACGCCCGCTACTGCCCGACCTCGAGATCGCCGGGCCCGACGACGACTTCGCCGTGGCCGGGCACGTCCACCGTCACCGCATCCTTGAGCGCCCCGCTCGGCGGCCGCTTGATCCGCGACACCTCCACGATCGTCCCCGTCTTCCCCACCACCCGCGCCACACCGGAGCGCAGGATCTTCGCCTGATGTCCGGGTACGCAGTCATTGATGTGAGACATCTGCCGCCTCGCTGAGCCGTCGGGACTTGGGTCAGCGCCCTCGCGGGCGCCGGAACACCGGCCGCTTCTCCCCACCGCCGTCGTCCTCGTCGTCCGGCCGCCGCGCCACCGGCCGCCGCGGCGGGGTCGGGCGTGGGGTCGAGGGC
>JBOHSB010000292.1:0-1870 GCA_050733015.1 Gemmatimonadales bacterium | reverse complement strand
CGTCCACAGCCCGGCCCTTGCTGCAGCGGTCCTAGAAGCCGTAAATGGCGGGATCGTTGAAAAGGACTGCCGCCGGGACTCAAGAGGCCATCCGAAGGGGCCGACACTAGATGCGGACGGAGGAGATGGCAGTGATCGAGGGCGTTGAGGTCGGAGGCTCGTCATCCGGTCACACAGAGCGGCCGCGCGCGTTCACCGCGCCAGCCTCAGGCCCCGAGCAGGGCTTCCCCCAGGTCATCCTGGACGACACCTCATCCACTGCCTCTGGGCGCTGGCGGGCGCGACGAGCCGCCACGGCGATCCCACTGCTGCTCATGGCGGTCGCAAATATGCTCCAGCTCGGAGTTGTCGATCATCTCTGGGCGGTCGCCGGCTGCATGAGCGTGGCGATGGTCGCTGCCCTTCCGGTGCTCATGTGGACTCTTGGGCGCCGCGACAAGGCAGCGATGGCCAGCGGCCCACCGGGAACTCTCTTCACTTCCAGGTTCAGCATCGCCGTCCGACAGCTCAATCAACCCCGGTTCCGGACTGCCCAATCTGCTCTCCTGCGCGCCGCCAGGGTCACGGGGTTCCTCAGCGGGCGAATGCTCATAGTGAATGATGACATGCACCTCATCACCAGCGACCCGCTACCAGCTGACTTCGCACATATTGCCGTGCGTAGCCTAAGCGTGATTGAGTTGACGAAACTCCCCGCGAAGGTGAATACCGCTGGCATCGACCTCACCTTCACGGACGGCTCGCTGTTGAGCATCGAGGTGGGTCAGTACGACAAGCTGCGTGTGGCGCTGCCGGCCTGGGGACACTCCGCCGCCTCCTAGGCTGGCCCGGGCTCGAATGGCCGAGCGCCGCACGGATCCCGCTGGACCCTTGGTACGCACCGGTTGATGGGCGACGGCGTATTCGACATCACCAGCGACGGCGGCCGCAGCTGGCTTTCCCGCCGAGCGCCCGAGCAGGCCATCTTCAGCAACACGGGGCCGCCCTTGAGCCTGGCCGCATATGACCCAGACCACTGGCACCTCTCGCTGGCCCACAGGCTGTGGTCGAGCGCTGACGCCGGCCGCTCCTGGCAGGAGGTGCCTACTGACCTTCCCGCGGGAGAGGTCCTCGGCATCAGCTTCTCCAGCTTCGATGAGGGGTGGGCCGTCGTCGACTCCGCCTCGGCCAGTAGGGGCTCCCGGGTCTGCTTACCAGCGACGACAGCGGGCATGACTGGGCTCCCGTCCAGCTGCCCGTGAGCTGACGGCTGCGAACTCAAAACGAGTCGGGCCACCGTTCCCTGATGGAAGCGAATAGCACCAGTGCAGCGCTTCCGAGAAAGTGATTGTGCAGCCGTCGGCATCCTCCGTCGCGTGACGAGCGCGCCGCCTGTCAATCAATGGCGGCACTCAACCCGGAGCCAGCGAGGTGGCGTTCCGGACCCACCCGCGAGGTCTTCCGCGGTCCATCCCGGATCCCGCCCGCCAACAGCCGGACGCCGCCTCGTGGACGACGACGGGACGAGACGCACCGCGGACTGCCCGATTGGGACGGCCAAATCTCCGTTGCACACGGGCTCGGCTCGTCCACCGAAGCCGGCAAATTCGTCGAAGGGTGGTCGGCCGAGCTGACAGGCTGAGCGGGTGACGGCGGAGGGTCCTGGTCGTGAGCCACGTCGAGGCTGGGCCATGGTCGCCGCGGTGCGGCGGTTCTGGCGCCTCAGCCGGTCGCTGACCGCCCCCTGGCTGGTGATGTCGCTGGCCGGCCCGCTGATCCCCGTGGTCCTCGCACTGGTATCGGGGCGGATCGTGGGAGCGGTGCCAGGGGTGGTCAAGGGTGGCTTCGGTTCCCCGGCCGGCCACCAGATGCGACAGGCCCTTGTCGTTTT
>JBOHSB010000291.1:0-2331 GCA_050733015.1 Gemmatimonadales bacterium | reverse complement strand
GGCGGGAAGTCGTGGACCGGATGAAGGCCGTGGCGCCCGGCCCTCCGTCGACCGGCCGGTCGAACGGCCCGCCGGCCCCCGCGGAGCCCGTCGCGCCCGACCTGGGCGGCTGCGAGCTCTGCGTGATCGGCGCCTCGACCGGGGGTCCGGCAGCCGTGCAGCGCATCCTGCAGGCGCTGCCGGCGGTGTTCCCGCTGCCGGTGGTCGTGGTGCAGCACATGCCGGTCGGCTTCACCCGGCCGTTCGCCCAGCGACTTGCCTCCCTGAGCCGGGTCCGGGTGGCGGAGGCGGAAGACGGCGTGCGGCTGGTCCCCGGCAGCGCGGTGATCGCGCCGGCGGGCTCGCACCTCCGCGTGTCGCCCAATCTCGCGGTGGTGCTCACGCCCGAGCCGAGCGACGCCAAGCACATCCCGAGCGTAGACGTCACGATGCGGAGCGCCGCGCGATCCCGGCCCGGCAAGGTGCTCGGCATCCTGCTCACGGGCATGGGGGAGGACGGCGCGGACGGCATGGCGACGATCCGCGCCGGCGGCGGCGTGACCATCGCGGAAAGCGAGGCGAGCTGCGTGGTGTACGGCATGCCCCGCGCGGCGATCCTGAGGGGCGGCGCCGGCTGGGTGCTGTCGTTGGAGGAGATCGCGGACCTGCTCGGCCGCGCCGGCGGGCGCAACGGTCACCCCTCGCGGGTAACGGAGGCCTCGATCCAGCGCAGGTAGGCGGGGTCGCCGTCGACGATCGGCAGGACGATGATCTCGGGCGTGTCGTAGGGATGGACTTCCCGCAGGCGGGCACGGAGGCCCGGCGCCCGGGCCAGCGTGGTCTTGCAGTGGCAGTACCACTCTACCCCGCGCTCGACCTTCCCCTCCCAGCGGTACGTGCTCTCGATGGGACCCGCTACCTGGGCGCAAGCAGCCCAGCGCTCCTCCACCAGGATCGCCGCCACACGCCGGGCGGCCGTTTCATCGGGGAAAGTCGTGGTGACCTGGCAGCAGGAGGGGACGGTCGCCACGTTCGGTCCGGTATATTCGATCCTGGTATACTTTGGATCCGCTACGGTTTGGCGGGCGTCTTACTAAGGCCAGTGGTCTCGTCGGCGCGCTTGCCGTCGTGGATCGGCGCGATCCCGGTGCGCCAGCCGCTCTTGAACAACACGGTCAGCCGGTAGCCCAGGCTATCGGCGGACACGTTGGCCACATCACCGAGCGACCTGGCGTAGGCCACGGCCGAATCGGCGCCCGACCGGCCGAATTCGCGTCCGATCGCGATCGCCTCGGCCTGGTCGTGGCCATACCGGGCGAACTGATCCGGCGGCACCAGCCCGTCCTGGCTGGCGACCTTGGATTCGTATTGGTAGCTGCGGCAGGAGACCAGGGCCAGCGCGGCCAGGCACAGTCCCAAGCGTCGATTCATCGAATCCTCGGTGCTGAAAGCGTGGAGTGAGGTCGTCCGAAGGTAACCACCCCCCGGGGGCCGTGCTACACCCCGCTCGAGAGTGCGAATGACCCGTGCATTGCCCCTGTTCCTCGGCTTGCTGGCCGCGTCGCCCCGGCTGGCCGCGGGGCAGACGATCGACACCGTTCCCGAGCTGCCCGCCGCCCAGCCGGCGTCCTCCGACCACGTCCTCCGGTGGTATCATGGCGCCGCGGCGCTGGGCGGGGTGTCCGCTCTGATGCTGCTGGACCATCCGGTCCAACGGTACGCCATGCACAACAATGGGACCGGCGCGAACAACGTCGCCAAGGTCGTGCGCCACTTCGGGCAGCCGGAGGTCTACGCCAGCGTCACCGCCGGCCTGGTGGCGACCGGCCTCATCACGGGCCACCCCGGGATCACCCGCAGCGGCGGGCGCCTGGCCCTGTCACTGGCGCTCGCGGGCCTCGCGACCGAGGCCGGCAAGACCACCCTCGGCCGCCCCCGGCCCGAGCAAAGCCTCGACGCCGACGGCTTTTCCCCGTTCTCCGGGCAGGCGTCGTTCCCGTCGGGACACAGCGCGGTGGCCTTCGCCCTCGCGACCTCGCTCGCGGACGATATCCACCGGCCCTGGGCCACCGTCGGCCTGTACGGGATGGCGACCGCCGTCGGCTGGTCGCGGATCAATGACAACCGCCACTGGCTCAGCGACGTGGCCGCCGGTGCCCTGGTCGGGATCACCTCGGCCAAGCTGGCGTCGGGTCGCTGGCGGATCTTCGGCCTGCGGCCGCCCTCGTTCATCACGGGGCCGAGCGGAATGGGTCTGGGGTGGCACGCGCAATTCTGAGATAGACTCGTAATCGAACGGCCTGGACCGTGCGGCCATTCACCACGAAGGTACGAAGGCCACGAAGGCCTCCT
>JBOHSB010000290.1:0-8070 GCA_050733015.1 Gemmatimonadales bacterium | reverse complement strand
GGCGCCCCTCAGCCCAAGGCACCCGCTGCGGGGGGGCCGCCGCCACAGGCACCAGCCGCGGGCTCGCCGCTGCAGCCGGCCGCCGGCGCCCCGGCGCCGAAGGACACGGCGCGATGATTCCGGCCCGCGCCAACCGACTGCAGCTCGCCGCCGTGCTCGCGCTGCTGGTGGTGCTGCACTTCTACGTGCGGCCGCGGCTCTGGGGCCCGCGGATCAGTCCCGATTTCCTGTTCGTGGGCCTCATGCTCTTCGCCATGCGGAGCGGGCCAGGGGCCTCCGCGGTCGCCGGCTTTCTCGTCGGAGTCACTGCCGACGCGCTCACTCCCGCCAAGTTCGGCGCCGGAGCGCTGGCCCACACGGTGGTGGGCTACCTGACCTCCTGGGCCCGAGCCATGTTCTTCGCCGACAACGCGCTGGTGAATGCCGGGTTCATCGCCGTAGGACTCTGGATGCGGGACCTGCTTGTGCTGGCCGCGAGCGGCGGCGGCGATCGTTCGTTCCTGGCCGAGGTTGCGCTCTACAGCCCGCTCCAGGCGCTCACCTCGGCACTCTTCGCGCTGATCGTGCTGCTGGCGTTCCGCGAGTGGTTCTCGATCCGCCTGGACGCGTGAGATGACCGGTTTCGATTCCTACCGCGTGCGCGAGCGGGCCGACATCGCCCGCTGGGTGCTGGTGGGTGCCTTCCTGGTCCTGTCGGGAGCGTTCTTCCGGACCCAGATCATCCAGCATGACAAGTTCCAGCTCAAGGCCGAGACCAATCGACTTCGGCCCATCCCGCTCACGCCGCCTCGCGGGGCCATTCTCGACCGGCGCGGCCGCATCATCGCCGAGAACGTGCCCGGCTATTCGGTCAAGCTGCTGGCGCCGAGCCGCGACTCGCTCCTGGCCGTCCTGGCCCAGGTGGGCCGCTTCGTTCCACTCGACACCTCGGAGACGGCCGAGATCCTTCGCCGCTACGCCGCGGCGCGCTACCAGCCCGTCGTCGTGTTCGGCGACGCGACCTTCGAGACCATCGCCCGGCTGGAGGAGCACCGGGCGGTGCTGCCGGGGCTGGTGATCCAGTCGGAGCCCAAGCGGCTGTATCCGGCGGGGAAGGCGGTGGCCCACCTGGTGGGGTACGTGTCCGAGGCCACCGAATCGGACCTCAGCGCCAACCGGTTTCCCGGCGCGGGCCTCGGCTCCATCGTCGGCAAGGCGGGTCTCGAGCGGGAGTACGACGACAGCCTGCGGGGCGCGGAAGGGGTGCGCTACATCGAGGTCAACGCACGGGGCCGCCTGGTGCGCGAGGAGGCGAGCACGGCCACCCTCCCGCCCACGCCGGGGCATCCCATCCTGACCACGATCGACCTGGACCTCCAGCGCTATATCGACAGCATCTGGCCGCCGGGCGTCCGCGGCGCGATGGTGGCCCTGACACCGGGAGGCGAGGTCCGGGCCCTGTACTCGGCGCCGAGCTACGACCCGAACGCCTTCGTGGGCGGCATTTCCACCGCCCTGTGGCGGTCACTCAACGGCGACGCGGCCAAGCCGCTGCTTAATCGGGCGATGATCGGCCGCTATCCGCCGGCCTCGCCGTTCAAGCTGGCCGTGGCCGCGATGGCCCTCAAGCGCGGGCTCATCGGCTTCGACACCCACATGCCGCTGCCGTGCTCGGGCGGCATGCAGCTGGGCAACCGCTACTTCCGGTGCTGGAAGAAGGACGGGCACGGCTCGCTCGACTTGGTCGGGGCGGTGGCGGCGAGCTGCGACGTCTACTTCTACCAGCTGGGGCTCCGGCTGGGCCTGGACGCCATCCTCCACGACGGCGTGCTCATGGGCTTCCGCGACCGAAGCGGCATCGATCTCCCGAGCGAGCAGAACCCCATCTACCCCGCGACGACCGCCTACTTCGACAAGCTCTACGGGCCGCGCTACTGGAGCCCACCCGCCACCACGCTCAACTTCGCCATCGGGCAGGGAGAGAACACCCAGACACTGATCAACATGGTCCGGTTCTACGGGGGGCTCGCCGGGAATGGCGAGTCGCAGCCGCCGTTCGTGGTCCGCCGGGACGCGAAAGCCGGGGCGCACGGGTTCGGTCTGACCGAGGCGCAGCTGCTGGGTCTTCGCCGGGCGCTGACCGCCGTGGCCGAGCGGGGCACCGCCTCCGCGATCATCAACGCGACCCCGGGCTCGAACGCGAAGGTGCTCCAGATCGCGGGCAAGACGGGCACGGCCCAGAACCCGCACGGGCTGGATCACCGCTGGTTCATCGCCATGGCGCCTGCGGAGCAGCCCGAGCTCATCGTCGGCGGCATCATGGAGAACGTGGGCCTGCACGATCCGCTGGTGGTGCGCAACGTTTACCTCGCCCTGCGCCGGTACATCCTCGGCCCCGATTCGTCCGGTGCCGCCGTCAAGGTCCAGATCTCGATTCCCGAGGACGGCGGGGCCGTGCTGGCGCCGCCGGTGGGCGAGGACCAAGTGCCGGTCGCGCCAGCCGACTCGGACAGCGCGGCGGCGGTGCCGCCGAGCCGGCCATGAAGAGCTCCGTCGTCGACCGCCAGCTCCTGTGGGTCAGCCTCGCGCTGATGACCTTCGGCCTGCTGACCCTCTATTCGGCCGGCCAGACCGATGTCCCCACCCACGCGGCCGGCGCGTGGTACCGGCAATTCTTCTGGTTCGTCATCGGGGTCGTGGCGGGCTGGATGGTGTTCCACGTCTCGCTGCGGCTGCTCGAGTGGCTGGCCCCGGCGCTCTACGCGTTCGCCCTGCTCCTGCTGGTCGTGGTGCTGGCCGTAGGCACCGGGGCGGGCACCGCGCAGAGCAGCCACAGCTGGCTGTCGGTCGGCGGGCACCAGATCGGTCAGCCCTCGGAATTCGCCAAGGTGGCGACCGTGCTCATGCTGGCGCGGTACCTCTCGGGCCGGCGCGAGCCCCCCCGCAGCCTGCGCGATCTGATGATGCCGGGGCTCATCGTCGGCGTGCCGTTCCTGCTGGTGCTCAAGCAGCCCGATCTGGGCAGCGCCATCGTGTTCATCGGGATCGCGTTCGCGATGCTGTTCTGGTCGGGCGTCCGGCCCAGGCTGCTGCTCATGATTGCGTCCCCCGGCCTGAGCCTGCTGCTGGCGTTCAACAACTGGGCCTGGGGCGCGTGGATGGTGGCCTTCACGGCGCTGCTGGTCCTCTGGCGGCCCTACATCTACGACTCGGTGGTGTTCTGGTCCCTCAACGTGGCGATGGGCACGATCGCGCTGCCGCTGTGGCACCATCTGGAGCCGTACCAGCAGAACCGGCTGCTCACCTTCATCAATCCGGAGGCCGACCCGCGGGCCGCCGGCTACCATGCGATCCAGTCCCGCGTGGCCATCGGATCGGGGGGCTGGTTCGGGACCGGGTACACCCAGGGGCCGCAGAAGCGGCTCGCCTTCCTGCCCGAACAGCACACCGACTTCGTGTTTCCGGTGGTGGGCGAGGAGTTGGGATTCATCGGCGTGATGGTCGCACTCTCGCTGTTCCTGGCGCTGTTCCTCGCGCTGCTGCGCATCGCCCGCCGGGCCACCGACAGCTTCAGCAGCCTGGTCACGTTCGGTATTGTGGCGCTGTTCTTCACCCACGTGTTCGAAAACGTGGGGATGACCGTGAATCTGATGCCGATCACCGGCATTCCTCTGCCGTTTTTCTCCTACGGGGGCTCGTTCTTCATCATCTGCTCCCTCTGTCTGGGGCTGGCGTTCCGAGTCGCTTGGGATTCCAGACAGGCAGGCTATCCTGATATCTGACAATGAGTTAGATTCAAGGGTCTGGCTTTTGGAGCGGGGAGGGTCGAGATTGCATGGATTCTTGAACCCCCTTGCCTCCTTCACCCCGACGACCCTCACATCCTATGGCCGTGATGGCATGGTTTAAGAAGGAACGCAAGCCTCGGACGTCGCAACGCGAGCGGCTGGAGATTCCGCCGGACGCATGGGAAAAGTGCGACGGCTGCGGGCACATCGATCTGCGGGAGAAGTTCGAGAAGGCGCTCAACGTCTGTCCCGAGTGCGGCCGGCATCGGCGGATCGGCGCGGAGGAGTACATCGAGCTGCTGACCGACCCCGGGTCCTGGCGCGAGCTCTGGAGCAATCTTCGCTCGGCCGACCCGCTCCATTTCGAGCACTACTCGGAGCGGCTGGTGTCGGCCAGGAAGAAGGGCGGGCAGGCGGACGGCATCTATGCCGGCGCCGCCAAGGTCGACGGGTTGCCGTTGAACCTCGGGGTCATGAACTTCGCCTTCATGGGCGGCTCGATGGGTTCGGTGGTGGGCGAAAAGATCGCGCGGCTGACGCGGCGATCGCACGAAAAGAAGATCCCGCTGGTTCTCGTCTCCGCGTCGGGCGGCGCGCGAATGCAGGAAGGCGTGCTCTCCCTCATGCAGATGGCCAAGACCTCGGCCGCGATCGCCCTCCTCAACCGTGATGCCATCCCCTACATCTCGATTCTCACGGACCCGACCACGGGCGGCGTGTCGGCCTCCTACGCGATGCAGGGCGACGTCATCCTGGCGGAGCCGGGAGCGCTGATCGGGTTCGCGGGCCAGCGCGTCATCAAGCAGACCATCGGCCAGGACCTGCCGGACGGGTTCCAGACCGCGGAGTTTCTGCTCGAGCACGGGCAGATCGACGACGTGGTCCCCCGGGCCTCGCTCCGGGACACGACGGCCCGGCTGCTGCGGCACATGCAGGGCCAGCGACCGCTCGTGGAGCACGCCGAGCTGAGCTGACGCGGAGCCGCATCCGGAGCGTACGCCCCACTCGGTAGCCCGCGGGTGGGGCGTCGTCGTTTGGTCCTCGCGGGGTTGCTGAGGCCATTCGGGAAGCGGAAGGATGGTACGGCCGGTTCGCACGAAGGGCACGAAGGACACGAAAGGCACAAGAAACGAGCAACAACAGCAGTAGTTGGGGGGTGGGGCTTCGTGTACCTTCGTGCCCTTCGTGCCTTCGTGCCTTCGTGGTGAATACAGCAATGATCCCGACGAGCTGCGCCGGAGCCCGATGCCGCTGACCTACGACGACGCCCTTCAGTTTCTGTTCCCCCGGACCACGACCATCAAGTTCGGGCTGGCCACCACGCGCACCCTGCTCAAGGCGCTGGGTGATCCGCATCAGGTCATGCCCTCGATCCACATCGGCGGGACCAACGGGAAAGGGAGCGTGTCCACCCTGGTCGCATCGGCCCTGGCCCAAGCTGGCTGGCGGGTCGGCCTCTATACGTCGCCCCACCTCATCTCGTTCCGCGAGCGCATCCGGGTGGACAGCGTGCCGATCGGCGAGGACGCGATGGCGATGTGGACCGATCGGCTCCAGGCCCACATCCTCGAGCGCAAGGCCACGTTCTTCGAGGCCAGCACCGCCATCGCGTTCGCGGACTTCGCGGCCCGGGGAGCGGAGATCGTCGTGGCGGAGGTGGGGCTCGGCGGGCGGCTCGACAGCACCAACGTGCTGCGTCCGCTGGTGAGCGGCGTGACCAAGATCGAGCGCGACCACATGAAGTACCTGGGCGACACGCTGGAGCAGATCGCCAGCGAGAAGGCCGGCATCGCCAAGCCCGGGACGCCGTTCGTGATCGGCGAGCGGGATCCGGTGCTGGTAGACGTGCTGCGGCGTGAGGCGAAGAAGGCGGTGGCCCGCCTCGACGCCGTCGGCCGCGCCGACGTCCGGGTGCTCCCCGCCGACTACGAGTGGTCGGGTCCGCTGAGCCTGGCGGGCCCGCATCAACGGCGCAACGCCGCGGTCGCGCATGGCATTCTGATGGCGCTGCCGGCGCCATATCGCCCGCCGCTCGAGGCCATCGAGGCGGGGTTCGGGTCGGCCAGGGTGCCGGGGCGGCTCGACCGCCGGGGGAAATGGCTGTTCGACGTCGCGCACAACCCGGACGGCATCCGCGCGCTGGTGAAGTCGATCGAGGCCCTGCGCCCCGCGCGTCCGCTGCACGCGCTGGTCTCGATCCTGGGTGACAAGGAATGGCCGGACATGCTGGTCCAGCTCGATCGGGTCATCGACCGCGGCGTGCTCACGGTCGCCCCGACGGCCGCGAGCCGCGGATGGAACGCCGTGTGGCTCCGGCGCTGGCTGCGCGACCGATGCCGCCCGCCGGCGAAGGCCGCATGGAACCTGGTGCCGGAATTCGGAGCGGCGCTCGACCAGGTGCAGGAGGGGGCCGGGACCGTCCTCGTGACCGGCTCGTTTCACACCGTCGGCGACGTGATGACCGCGCTCGCGATGGAGGTGGTGTAGGCTCTCCGGTCCGACTATGTTCTCCCCATGCAAACCAAGGCCCTGCCTGGCTTTCGGGAGTTTTACCCCGCCGATCTCGCCTTGCGCTCGCACATCCTCGATACCTGGCGGTCGGTGGCGACGCGGTATGGGTTCGAGGAGTACGACGGCCCGCCGCTCGAGCCGCTGGAGCTGTACACGGCCAAGAGCGGGGATGAGATCGTGGGCCAGTTGTACAATTTCATCGACAAGGGCGGGCGCGAGGTCGCGCTGCGCCCCGAAATGACGCCCACCCTCGCCCGCATGGTGGCCGCCCGGGCCAACGGGCTCAAGAAGCCGATCCGCTGGTTTTCCGTGCCCCAGCTGTTCCGCTACGAGCGGCAGCAACGGGGGCGGCTTCGAGAGCACTTCCAGCTCAACTGCGACCTGATCGGCGAGCCGGGCCCGCTCGGCGACGCGGAGATCATCGCGCTCGCGATTGACGTGATGCGCGCGTTCGGTCTCGGACCCGGGGACGTGCGGGTGCGGCTGTCCGACCGGCGGGTGCTTCGGGCGCTCCTGATGGGCGCGGGCGTGACCGAGGCCCAGCTCGCGGCGGCGTTCCAGGCGGTGGACAAGATCGAGCGGATCGATCGTCCCGCGCTGGCCGAGCAACTGGTGAACGCGGGCCTCACGGGCCCGGCGGTGGACGGGATCTTCGAGGCTGCCAGCTTCCGTGGCATGGCCGCCGTCCGAGGGGCGCTCGCGGGGGTGCCCGGCGGGGCGGAGGCGGGCGAGCCGCTCGGCCGCGTGGTGGACGCGCTCGATGCGATGGGCCTGGGCGAATTCGTCGAGGTCGATCTCACCATCGTCCGCGGACTCGCCTATTACACCGGCACGGTGTTCGAGTTGTTCGACGCCGGCCGCACCCTTCGCGCCATCTGCGGCGGCGGGCGCTATGACGGCCTGCTCCAGGCCGTCGGAGGGGTGGACCTTCCCGCGCTCGGCTTCGGCATGGGCGACGTGGTGCTCGGCGAGCTGCTCAGAGATCGTGGGCTCGCGCCCTCGGACGACTCGAGCATCGACGTGTTCCTCGCCGCGATCACCGAGGCGGACATGCCGTTCGTTCTCCGTCTGGCGCACGAGCTCCGGGACGCCGGCCTCCGCGTGGAATACGCGCTCGGCGCCCAGGCGGTGGGCAAGCAGCTCAAGCTGGCCGACGCGCGGAAGGCGCGCTTCGCCGTCGTCATCGGCCCGGACGACCGGGCCCGCGGGGAGGTCATGGTCAAGGACCTCGAGGCGAAGGGGCAGGAAGGAGTCGCCCGCGATCGGATCGTGGAGCGACTCTCCCAGGACGCGGGCCTCAAGCGCCGGCGCTAGGTCGCCCGGACCGCGCCAGCCAGGGCCACAACCCGAAGCGTACGACTCCGAAGGAGCTGGAATGGCGGAAGGAAAGGCGTTGACCACCCGCGCCGCGGACTTCAGTGCCTGGTACAACGAGCTGATCGCGCGGGCCGAGCTGGCGGACTACAGCCCGGTGCGCGGCTGCATGGTCATCCGGCCGAACGGCTACGCCATCTGGGAACGGATGCAGGGGGCGCTCGACCAGATGTTCAAGGATACCGGGCACGAGAACGCCTACTTCCCGCTGTTCATCCCCCAGAGCTTCCTGGCTCGGGAGGCCGAGCACGTCGAGGGCTTCGCGCCCGAGACCGCCGTCGTGACCCACGCGGGCGGCAAGGAACTGGAGGAGCCGCTGGTCGTGCGGCCGACCTCGGAGACGATCATCTACGCGATGTACGCCAAGTGGATCCAGAGCTACCGCGACCTGCCGCTCCTGATCAACCAGTGGGCCAAC
>JBOHSB010000289.1:0-1536 GCA_050733015.1 Gemmatimonadales bacterium | reverse complement strand
CTTCATCAGGAACTCGACGCCCTTCGAGTTCTGCTCGGAAACCTTGCGCGAGCGCCGCATGGCCACGCCGTAATCGGCGGTTACCCCGCTCACCGATACGCCGAGATCCTTGGCGTCGTGCGCGACGAGATTCGCGACGTAGGCGCTGTGGAGCAGCGCCTTGGTGGGGATGCAGCCGATGTTGACGCACACGCCGCCCAGCTTGTCCTTCTCCACCACCGCCGTGGAAAGGCCAAGTTGGGCAGCACGGATGGCGCAAACGTAGCCGGCCGGTCCGCCACCCAGGATGATCACGTCGAATGCAGTGGCCACATGATCCTCAGTTCAAGAGATCGAATTGGGCGTCAGTACACCATCACCAACGGGTTCTCCAGCATCGCCTTGAGCGTCTGGAGGAAGCGTGCGCCGGTGGCGCCATCGATGACGCGGTGGTCACACGACATCGTGAGCCGCATCCGGCGCCGCAGCGCCACCCCGCCCTCGTGCGCCACCGGCACCTGGGCGATGCGGCCCACCGCAATGATGCCCGCCTCCGGCGGATTGATGATCGCGGTAAACTCGACGATGTCGAGCATGCCGAGGTTCGAGACGGAGAACGTGCCGCCGGTGTACTCCTCGGGCTTGAGCCGCCGTTCGCGCGCGCGGCCCGCCAGGTCCTGCGACTCGGCGGCAATCTCGCGCAGCGTCTTGAGGTCGGCGTTCCTAATGACCGGTGTGATCAGTCCTTCGTCGACCGCGACGGCCATGCTGACGTGGACCTCGTTCCAGTAGCGGATGTGGTCGTCCTGCCACCATGCGTTGCACGCCGGATGCTGCCGCAGCGCCGCGGCGACCGCCTTGATGATGATGTCGTTGAACGAGACCTTCGGCCCATCACCGAGTCCCTTGAGCGCCTCGCGCGCGTCCCAGGCGCGCGCCATGTCCACCTCGGACGTGAGGTAGAAGGTGGGCACCGGGCCGATCGACTGTACCAGTCGCTTCGCGATCGTCTTTCTGATCTGCGTGAGTGGTACATCGGTGTAGGCCGGACCCTCGGCGGCTCTCATCGCGGGGCGTGGCAGGCCACCCGCCGCGGCTGTGGCGGGCCTGGCGCTCTCCAGGTCACGGAGCACCACGCGTCCCTCGGGTCCCGATCCAGGCACGGCGCCGAGGTCGATCCCCCGCTCCGCGGCGATGCGGCGCGCCAGCGGAGAGGCCTTGATCCTCCCGCCCTGCGGTGGGGCCGCGGCAATCCCGGCCGCTGGCTCGGCGGAAGCGGAAGCGGGAGCGGGTGGCGGGGCCGGCACGGCGGCTACGGGAGCCGGCGGTTGCCGGGTCTTCGCGCCGGCATCCTTCCCGTTCGATTCGGCGGCTACCTGCTCGCCCGGCTCGCCGATGAGCGCCACGAGCTGCGACACCGGCACGGTGGTGCCGGCCGGGACCACCTGCTTGAGCAGCGTTCCCCCCGCCCGGGCGACCAGCTCCATCACGGCCTTGTCGGTCTCGACCTCGGCCAGCACGTCGCCGACGGCAACGGCGTCGCCTTCGCCCTTCTTC
>JBOHSB010000288.1:0-9450 GCA_050733015.1 Gemmatimonadales bacterium | reverse complement strand
GCTCGCCTCGGCGCAGTCGGCCGTGGACAACGCCCGGCTCCAGCTCAGCTACACCACCCTGCTCGCCCCCAATTCTGGCGTGGTGGCCAAGCGCAACGCCGAGCCGGGCGCGCTGGTGCAGGTCGGCCAGAACCTGCTCTCGCTGGTGCCGGAGGAGAACGTGTGGGTCACCGCCAACCTCAAGGAGACCCAGCTCGCCAAGGTGCAGGTGGGCGACGAGGCGGAGTTCAGCGTGGACGCCTACCCGGGCCGCACCTTCCACGGGAAGGTCGAGAGCCTGAGTCCGGCCACCGGCGCCCGGTTCGCGCTGCTGCCCCCGGACAACGCGACCGGCAACTTCACCAAGGTGGTGCAGCGCGTCCCGGTGCGGGTGGCGGTGGACAACACGGCCGATCCGGAGCACCCGCTCAGGCCCGGCATGTCGGTCGAGATCACCCTCACCACGCGCTGACGGACTCGCCGTGGCAACCCTGGCCCTGCCGGCGCGGCCGGCGGTCCTCTCGCGCGACCAGATCTATCGCTCGCGCTACCTGATAGCGTTCGCGGTGACCCTGGCGAGCGTCCTCGAGCTGGTGGACACCAGCATCGTGAACGTCGCGATCCCGCACATGATGGGCAATCTGGGCGCCACGCTGGACGAGGTGGCCTGGGTGAGCACGGGCTACATCGTGGCCAACGTGATCGTCCTGCCGCTCACCAGCTGGCTGTCGGACCGGTTCGGCCGGCGCAACTACTACACCGGCTCGATCCTCCTCTTCACCCTGGCCTCGTTCTTCTGCGGGGCCGCCCGTTCCCTGGAAGGGCTGGTGTTCTGGCGCGTCATCCAGGGCATCGGCGGCGGCGCGCTCATCAGCACGGCACAAGCGATCCTGTTCGACGTGTTCCCGGCCCGGGAGCGCGGCACCGCCATGTCCATCTTCGGCATGGGCGTCATGGTCGGCCCGACCCTCGGCCCGACCCTCGGCGGATGGATCACCGACAACTACTCGTGGCCCTGGATCTTCTACATCAACGTGCCGCTGGGCATCCTGGCCGCCGTGCTCACCTGGCGATCGGTGCCGGAACCGGCGCATCTCATCCGGCGCACGCGGGTGGACTGGCTCGGGCTGGCGCTCTTGATCGTCGGTATCGGCGCGCTGCAGATCCTGCTCGAGCGGGGTGAGAGCAAGGACTGGTTCGAGTCGCGCGAGATCATCGTCGAGACGGTCGCGGCCGCGGTGGGCCTGGCGGCGTTCGTGTGGCACGAGCTTCGGGCCGCCAACCCGATCGTGAACCTGCGCATCCTCCGCAACCGCCAGCTCGCGGGCGGGGTCGCCTTCGCTGTGATCCTGGGATTCGCGCTCTACTCCAGCGTGTTCGCGCTCCCGGTCTTTCTCCAGAACCTGCTGGGCTACTCGGCCTGGGACACCGGGCGAGTGATCCTGCCCGGGGCGATCGCGAGTGCGTTCACCATGGCCCTGATGGGTCGCCTGAGCGCCCGTTTCGACGCCCGCCTCCTGGTGAGCACCGGCGTGCTGCTGTTCCTCTGGTCGATGTGGCTGCACTACCACTTCACGACGGCGATCGGCATGCACGATCTCCTCTGGCCGATGGTCCTGCGCGGCGTGGGCCTGGGCTTCATCTTCGTGCCGCTCACCGGTGCGGCGGTGGCGGACCTCCGGCCCGACCAGCTCGCGCAGGGCACGGGCCTGTTCAACCTCTCCCGCCAGCTCGGCGGAAGCTTCGGCATCGCGGTCACGGCCACGCTGCTCTCCCGGTTCACCGAGCAGAGCCGGGCGGCCCTGCTGCCCCACCTCGCCGCGGGCAGCCCGGCCGCGACCGGATGGCTGGACCAGGCCACGCGGCGGCTGGCGAGCCTCGGCAGCTCCCTGCCGGAGGCACAGCAGCGGGCGCAGGCGCTGCTCGAGTCGACGCTGCACCAGCAGGCCTCGATGGTCGCATTCGAGAAGGTGTTTCTGACCATGGGGATCACTTTCGTCGCGGCGTTGCCGCTGCTGCTGCTGTTCCGGACGGGTCGGGTGCGTGGGGGGGCGCAGGCGCACTAGGGAGGACGGAAGGACGGAAGCAGGGACCGGTGGTGCGACGGAGTGGCTGGCATTCGGCCCTTCCGTCTTTCCGTCTTTCCGTCTTCCCGTCGTATCTTCCTTCCGTGACCTTCCAGCGGAAACTCCTGTTCGGCTTCTCGCTCATGGTGCTGCCCGCGCTCCTCGTCGGCGCGGAGGCGATCCGCAGCAACGCGCTCGAGCGCCGGGCCCTCACGGCGCTGGGCCAGAGCATGGCGCGCACCCGAACCTACGCCGAGCTCGAGACCGCGATGTTCGACCAGACGGAGCTGGTCTGGCGCTACCTCAGCGGGCTCGATGCGACGGCGCGCCAGGAGTTCACCCTGAACGGCCAGGTGGTGGACTACTGGCAGGGGCGGTGGCGCGGCGAGCTCCGCCCGGAGGAGATGGCGCTCGCCGACGGCGTGGCGCGGATCCAGCGAGAGATCGTGGCGGTGTCGGACAGTGTGTTCCGTCTGGCCGACTCGGGCCGGCGGGAAGAGGGCTACCGGCTCGCCCAGCGCGAGCTCCGCGGCCGGCTGCAGCCCGCGCTCACCCAGATGAATCGCGAGATCTACCGCCGCGCGCGCGAGTCGAGCGTGAAGGGCGCCTACAGCCGGCTGGAGGAGATCCTGGCCGATGAGGGCCGGACGCTCGTGGCCATCATTTCCCTGTCGCTCGCCCTGGGACTGATCGCGAGCTGGGTCATCTCGCGGAGCCTGGCCCGGCCGGTGGCCCAGCTCACCCGCGCGATGGCGGTGGTCGGCGCGGGAGACCTCGACCACCCGATCCCTGTCACCTCGCGCGACGAAATCGGCGATCTGGCCCGGGCGCTCGAGCGGATGACGGCGCAGCTGCGCGAATCCCGGGAGCAGCTGGTGCAGGCCGGGAAGCTGGCGTCGATCGGCGAGATGTCGGCGGCGGTGGCCCACGGGCTCCGGAATCCGCTCGCGAGCCTCCGCGCCGCGGCACAGCTGGTGCGCCGCCACCCCGGCTCGCCCTCGTCCACCGAGCACCTCGACGCCATCATCGACGAGGTCGACCGGCTGGATCGCCGCATCAGCCACCTGTTGAGCTTCAGCCGGCCGGCGCCCTTCCATCCGGTGAGCGAGAGCGTGCCCCGCCTGCTCGAGGAGCTGTTGCCGGCCGTGGCGCAGCCGCTGCGCGAGCAGCGGGTCGAGCTCGAGCTGGCGGTGCCGGCCGGCCTCCCTCAGGTACGGGTGGACCCGATGCAGATGGAGCAGGCCATCCTCGAGATCGTTTCCAACGCGCTCGACGCGATGCCGACCGGCGGCCGGCTCCGCATCGGCGCCTTCGTGGCCGATGGCGCCGGTCCCGGCGACGTGGTGGTGGAGGTGACCGATACCGGCGGGGGCATCCCCGATGACGTGCTGGGGTCGGTCTGCGAGCCATTCTTCACCACGCGGCAGGAGGGCACCGGCCTGGGCCTCGCGATCGCCAAGCGGTACGTCGAGCAGAACGGCGGCCGGCTCGAGATCGCGAGCCGGGCGGGCGAGGGCACGACCGTGCGGGTCCGCCTGCCGAGGGAGCCCGCCGCGTGAACGGCTCGACCGTGCTCATCGTGGACGACGAGCGGACCCTCGCTCGCGCCATCAAGGCCTTTCTCACCGAGTCGGGGTACGAGGCCGAGGTCGCGGGGGATGCGGAGCAGGCGCTTCGCCTGCTCGAGACCATGCGGCCGGACGTCGTATTCAGCGACGTGCGGCTCCCGGGGATGAACGGGATCGACCTGCTGCGGAAGATCCGCGAGTTCGACGCGGCGATCCCGGTGATCATCATGACGGCGCACGGCACCATCGAGGGCGCGGTCGAGGCCGTGAAGCTCGGCGCGTTCGACTACCTCAAGAAGCCGGTGGACCTGGAGGAGCTCAAGCTCCTGGCCGACCGGGCCCGCGAGCACTCGCAGCTGCGGCAGGAGCTGAGCTACTATCGGCGCCGCGATGCGGCCCGCGAATCGCCGCTGGCCGGCGTCATCGGCGACTCGCCGTCAATCCGGGCCGTACTGGAGCAGGCCCGCCAGATCGCCGCGCTCGACGAGACGCCACCGGTGCTCATCATCGGTGAGACCGGCACCGGCAAGGGGCTGGTCGCCCGCACCATCCACGGCGCGAGCCCGCGCGCGGCCCGGCCCTTCATCGAGGTCAACTGCACGGCGCTCCCCGCGACGCTTATGGAGGCCGAGCTGTTCGGCCACGAGCGCGGCGCGTTCACCGACGCCAAGGAATCGCGGATGGGGCTGTTCGAGGCGGCCGACGGCGGGTTCCTGTTCCTCGACGAGGTGGGTGACGTGGAGCTGTCGCTCCAGGGCAAGCTGCTCAGGGCCGTCGAGGATCGGACCGTCCGGCGGGTGGGCGGCAACCGGGACCGCCGCATCGACGTGCGGATCCTGGCGGCCACCAATCGCGATCTCGAGCGGGATGCCCAGCGGGAACAGTTCCGCCGCGATCTCTACTTTCGCCTGGCCGTCATCATCCTGCATTTGCCGCCGCTCAGGAACCGGGGAAGCGACATCCTGCTGCTGGCGCAGCACTATCTCAGCCGGTTCAACGCCAAGTACGGAAAGCAGGTGCGCCAGTTCGACCCGCGCGCCCAGGACCTGCTGCTGGCCTACCCCTGGCCCGGGAACGTCCGCGAGCTGAGCCACGTCATCGAACGGGCGGTACTCTGGAGTCGGGGCTCGACGCTCGACCCCGAACATCTCTCGCTCACGACCCCCGGTCCCGTCCCCGACACCGGAGAGCGGCCCGCCGAGCCGGGACCCGCGGCGGCGGGAGAGCCCGCCCCAGCCGTGCCGAGCGGTTCCGCGGCGCTTCCCCCGCCGGGGATGGATCTCGAGCGGTGGGAGCGCGCCATGATCGAGCAGGCGCTCCGCGACTCCGACGGCAACCAGACTCGGGCCGCGCAGCGCCTGGGCATCAGTCGAGATACCCTGCGGTACCGGCTCAAGAAGTTCGGGCTGTCCTGACACGCCCAATCACTGGGTGGGATGACCCAACTGGGTCAGATCCCCCACCCCTACCCGGCGGAACGGGCCGGCCTTCAACCGAGTCGGATGTCTGCAAGGTATTACTGGACAATCGCCTACGTGATAGGAACGGGGTCATGAAGATTTCGGCACAGCCTCTGCATTTGAGCGGGCGTCGTCGGGTCATTCAGCGATCCGGCTGGGTGGTAACACCCAACGTCAGTCGGGCCCAATGGGCCCCTCTTCAACCCCTGGAGGAATCGACCATGAAGTGGACCAAGCCCGAGGCCGAGGTCGTTGCCGTCACGATGGAAGTCACCGCCTACGTCGCGACGCTCTAAAGGCAAAGTGCTGATCTAAGGGGCTCGCGAAAGCGGGCCCCTTAGTCTTTTCAGCCCCACCCTCCCCCAGAGTGCACGTCGTCCTCCTCGGTACCGCAGCCGGCGGCGGCTTCCCCCAATGGAACTGCTGGTGCCCATCGTGCCGCGTCGCCCGGAGCGATCCCCGGCGCGCCGTGCCCCGCAGCCAGTCCTCCGCGGCGGTCACCGCCGACGGTGAGCGCTGGTTCCTCCTCAATGCTTCACCGGACGTCAGGGACCAGCTCGGACGGCTCTCGTTCCCCGCGCCCGAAGGCGCCCGCCACGTGCCGGTCGAGGGTGTCGTCTTGACCGACGCCGAGCTGGACCACACGCTTGGCATCGTGCTGCTGCGGGAGGCTCGGCGGCTCCAGGTTACCGCCACCGACGCCGTGCGCCGGGTCATCGAGGACGATTCGCGGCTGCTCCCGGTCACCCGCGCCTTCGCCGAGGTGAGCGTGACCGAGCTGATCCCGGACCGGGCCATTCAACTATGCTACCGGGACGGCAGCCCGAGCGGGCTCTGGGTCACCTGCTTCCCCGTGCCGGCCGGCCCGCCACGGTTCGCGCGGGAGGAGCGGCCGAATCACACGGTCGGGCTCCTGGTTCGGGACGACCACACCGGCGGGAGCTGCGCGTTCGTCCCGGGGTGCGGCGGGCTCGACGACCCGCTGCTGGCCCGCCTGGCCACCGCCGATCTGGTGCTCTTCGACGGGACGTTCTGGACCGACGACGAGCTGATCGGCCTCGGCATCGGCGAGCGGACCGCTCGGGAGATGGACCACCTGCCGGTCTCGGGGCTGAACGGCAGCCTGGCTCGGTTGCGGACGCTGACCGGCCGTCAGCGGGTGTACACGCACATCAACAACACCAACCCCATGCTGATCGAGGACGCCTCGGAGCGACGCCAGGTGGAACAGGCAGGACTCCAGATCGGCGTCGACGGCATGCGGTTCACCCTGTGATGGGCTCATGACCACCAGCTTCGCCGCCTCGCAGCTCGCCACGCCGCCCCGGCCGCCGATCCCGGCTCTCGAGCGCCCGCTCAGTCCGGCCGAGCTGGAGGAGGCGCTCCGGTCCTTCCACGGCTTGTACTACGTGCAGCATCCCTTCCACCAGCTCATGTACGAGGGGAAGCTGTCCCAGCGGCAGTTCCAGGGTTGGGTCGCCAATCGCCTGGCCTATCAGCGGGTGGTGCCGCGGAAGGATGCGGCGATCCTGTCCAATTGTCCGGACCCGGAGGTCCGCCGCGAGTGGATCCAGCGCATCGTGGACCACGACGGGACGGCGCCGGGGACGGGTGGCATCGAGATGTGGATTCGCTTGGGGCTCGCGCTCGGGGTGCCCCGCGAGGAGATGGAGGATGAGCGGCACGTGCTGCCGGCGGTGCGTCTCATCTGCGAATCGTACGTGACGTTCTGCAAGAGCAAGCCCTGGCAGGAGGCGTGCGCGTCGTCGCTCACCGAGCTGTTCGCGCCCAAGATCCACCAGCAGCGGATCGAGGCCTTTCCGGTCCACTACCCGTGGATCCCGCCCGAAGGGCTGGACTACTTCAAGAGCCGGCTGGTGCAGGCACCCCGCGACGTGAGTCACGGCCTCCGGATCGTGCGCGAGTGGGCCACGACGCCCGAGCGCCAGCGCAAGGTGTTCGAGGCGCTCGCGTTCAAGCTCGAGATGCTGTGGGCGATGATCGACACCATTCACAATGCCTACCGCGAGGACTGACGTGACGCTCTCGCCGGATACGGTGCCCCGGCTCTGGCGGCTGGCCCGGCTGGACTACGATCCGGCCCGCCAGCGGCCGGTCCTGCTCTATCCGGAGGGCGCGGTCCTGCTCAACGACACGGGCCGGGCCATTCTCGAGCTGGTGGACGGGACCCGCACCGTGGGGCAGATCGCCGCGGAGCTGAGCGATCGCTACCAGACCGACGTCACGGCGGATGTGGCCGAGTACCTGTCGCACCTGGCCGAGAGGGAGTTGATCCAATGACGACGCACGAGCGCCCGACCACGCTGCTGGCGGAGGTGACGCACCGCTGCCCGCTCCATTGCCCCTACTGCTCCAATCCGCTGGATCTCCTCCGGGCCGAGAGTGAGATCGGCACCGAGGACTGGAAGCGGGTCCTGACCCAGGCCCGGGAGCTGGGCGTGCTGCAGCTCGGCCTGTCCGGCGGCGAGCCGCTGGTCCGGAAAGACCTCGAGGAGCTGGCGGTGCACGCCCGGGGCCTGGGGCTCTACACTACCCTCGTGACCTCGGGCCTGGGTCTCACGCGGAAGCGCGCCGAGGCGCTCCGTGCCGCGGGCCTCGAGCACGTGCAGGTGTCGGTGCAGGACGCCGATCCCGAGACCGCCGAGCGGATTGCGGGCGTCAGCTCGGTCAAGCAGAAGCTGGCGGCCATTGCGCTGGTCAAGGAGCTGGGGTTCGCTTTCTCCATCAACGTGGTGCTGCACCGGGCCAACCTTGACCGCATCGGCGAGATCATCGACCTGGCCGCCGGCTACGGCGCCGACCGGCTGGAGCTGGCCAACACCCAGTACTACGGGTGGGGTCTGCACAACCGCGCGACCCTGATGCCGACCCGGGAGCAGGTGCTGCGCGCCAAGGAGATCGCCCAGGACCGGATGCAGCGCTACAAGGGGCAGATGCAGATCACCTTCGTGCTGCCCGACTACTTCGAGGAGCTGCCCAAGGCCTGCTACGGCGGCTGGGGACGGTACTACATCGTGGTGGCGCCCGACGGCCGGGCGCTGCCCTGCCACGGCGCGTACGCCATCCCGTCGCTCGAGCTGCCCAACGTGCGCGAGCATTCCATCGACTGGATCTGGCGCGAGTCGTCGGCCTTCCAGGCGTTCCGCGGCGACGCCTGGATGAAGGAGCCCTGCCGGAGCTGCCCGCGGAAGGCGGTGGATTTCGGCGGCTGCCGCTGCCAGGCGCTGGCGCTCACCGGCGATGCCGCCAATGCCGATCCGGTCTGCACCCTGAGCCCCTACCGTCACCTGATCGACGACGCCCTCCTCGAGCACGCCGGCGCCGACGCGTACATTTATCGCGATTACGCCAACGAGCCACAACGCGCGTGAGCGCGACCACACCGGCGATCGTCACTGAAGGGCTCGGGCGCGACTACAACGGCGTCCGGGCCCTCGACGCGCTGGACCTTGTCGTGCCGGTGGGCGCGCTGGTGGGTCTGCTCGGGCCCAACGGCGCCGGGAAGACCACGGCGATGCTGCTGCTCGCCACCCTGCTCCGCCCCACGCGCGGCGGCGCCCGGGTGCTGGGCCACGACGTCGTTCGCGCCCGCGCCCCCGTGCGCCGCCGTCTCGGCCTGGTGTTCCAGGAGACCAGCGTCGACGGTCTCCTCACGGTGGAGGAAAACCTGCGCTTCGCGGCGCGTCTCGCCGGCCTGGGCGGCGCCGAGATGCGCGCCGCGGTCTCGGCGGCGATCGAGAGGGCCGGGCTCGGGCCGCGAGCCCGTCAGCCCGCGCGCCAGCTCTCCGGCGGATGGCGCCGGCTGCTCGACATCGCCCGGGCCACGCTGCACCAGCCCGACCTGCTGATCCTCGACGAGCCGACGGTCGGGCTCGATCCCGAGCATCGTGAGCTCATCTGGACCATTCTCGCCGCCGAGCGCCGCGAGCGCGGGGTCACGATCCTGTTCTCGACCCACTACCTGACGGAAGCGGAGCCGGCCAACCGCGTGGTGTTGCTGTCGCAGGGCCGGGTGGTCGCCGATGACGACCCCACCGCGCTCCGGGCGGCGATCGGCGCCGAGGTGGCCGAGATCGAGGGGCCCGGCGCCGAGCGGCTGGTGCGGGCGCTGCGCGGGCTGGGCGCCACCACGATCGTGCTTCGGACTGAGCGAGGGTACCGGGTCGGGATCGCCCGGGACCGGGAGGCCGTGATCGAGCTGGCCACGGTCGCGGCCGGCATCGAGCGGCTGCTGCTCCGGCCCGCGAGCCTGGAGGATGTCTACTTCGCGCGCACGCGAGGCGGGGCCGCGTGACGGCGTGGAATGCCGTCATCGGCATCGTCGCGCGAGACCTTGCGCGCACGACGCGCCAGACC
>JBOHSB010000287.1:0-10407 GCA_050733015.1 Gemmatimonadales bacterium | reverse complement strand
TGCGTGTCCATGGTAATCCGCATGATTCCGTTCAATGTGCGAACCTTCAACGAGCTAGGCCTCCCTCCGGTGATCGCCAAGCTGGCCGAGCGGCCGCGGGGGCTGATCCTGGTGACGGGGCCGACGGGCTCGGGCAAGAGCACCACGCTGGCGGCGATCATCGACAAGATCAACAAGGAGCGGAAGGGTCACATCATCACGGTGGAAGACCCGATCGAGTTTATTCACCGCCACCAGAGCTGCATCATCAACCAGCGCGAGATCGGCACCGACACGAAGAGCTTCGCCAGCGCGCTCAAGTACGCGTTGCGCGAGGACCCGGACGTGATCCTGGTCGGTGAGATGCGAGACCTGGAGACCATCGCCGCGGCGCTCACGATCGCGGAGACGGGCCACCTGGCGCTCGCCACGCTGCACACCAACTCCGCGGCGGAGTCCATCAACCGTATCATCGACGTGTTCCCGTCGAACCAGCAGTCGCAGGTCCGGGCACAGCTGGCCTTCGTGCTCGAGGGCGTCGTGACCCAGACGTTGCTCCCCAAGGTGCGCGGCCGCGGCCGGGTCATGGCCTGCGAGATCATGGTGGCCACGCCGGCCATCCGCGCGCTGATCCGCGACGACAAGATCCACCAGATCTATTCGTCCATGCAGGCGGGCAAGAAACACGGCATGCAGACCATGAACGACGCGCTCTTCCAGCTCTACACCAACCACGAGGTGAGCCAGGAGGAGTGCGAGCGCGTGTCCTCCGAGCCGAAGGAATTCCTCCGGATGATCGGGGTGACGCCGATGGAAGACCAGGACATCGCGCCCATCGATCGGGCGCGCGCCAACAGCGGCCGCCGCTAACCGGAGAGCGCCACGATGCCGATGTTCGAGTATACCGCCCGCTCGCAGACGGGTCAGATCCAGAGGGGTCAGATGGACGTCGCCAGCAAGGACGACGTCACGGCGTACCTGCGCAAGAATCGCCTGATCATGGTGAGCGTGCGCGAGCAGCCCAAGCAGATCAAGCTCAGCCTGGGCAGCCCGCGCATCAAGACGCGCGACATCGTGATCTTCACCCGCCAGTTCGCGACCATGATCAACGCCGGCCTCCCGCTGGTGCAGTCGCTGAACATCCTGGCGGCCCAGACCGAGAACAAGGCGCTGGCCGAGGTGACGCGGGCGGTGGTCTACGACGTCGAGAGCGGCAACACGCTGGCCGACGCCTTCTCGAAGCATCCGAAGGCGTTTTCGGCGCTCTACGTCAACATGGTGGCCGCGGGCGAGGCGGGCGGTATCCTCGATACCATCCTGCTCCGCCTGGCCACGTTCCTGGAGAAGAACGACGCCCTGGTCCGCAAGGTGAAGGGCGCCATGGTCTATCCGGGCGTCATCATCTCGGTGGCCATGATCGCCATCGCGATCCTGCTCATCTTCGTCATTCCGACGTTCCAAAGCATGTTCGCCTCCGCCAATCTGGAGCTGCCGCTGCCGACCCGAATCGTGATCGGGATGTCGAACTTCCTGATCCACTTCTGGTGGGCCATGCTGGGGGCCATCGGCGCTTTCGTGTTCGGCATCAGGAGCTACTACGGCACGCCGGCGGGCCGGCTCCAGATCGACGCCGCGATGCTCAAGGCTCCGGTGCTGGGCGACGTGATCCGGAAGTCGGCCGTGTCCCGCTTCACCCGGACCCTCGGTACCCTGGTGAGCTCGGGCGTGAGCATCCTCGAGGGCCTCGAGATCACGGCCAAGACCGCCGGCAACCAGGTGGTCCACAACGCGGTCATGGAGTCGCGGCAGAGCATCGCGGGCGGCGAGACCATCGCGGCCCCGCTGGAGAAGTCGAAGGTGTTCCCGCCCATGGTGATCAGCATGATCGCGGTGGGCGAGCAGACCGGCGGCCTGGACGAGATGCTGAGCAAGATCGCCGACTTCTACGACGAGGAAGTGGACGTCGCGGTAAGCGCACTCCTGAGCCTGATGGAGCCGGCGATGATCGTGATTCTCGGCGTCATCGTGGGCGGCATGGTGATCGCGATGTACCTGCCGATCTTCGACATGATGAACGCGGTGCAGTAGGGCCACGGCCCGGACACGGACCGGGATCGTTCCGGATTCGTAGGCCGCTGAGTACAAGGCTTAGCGTTGAAGGGCGCCGGCAAGTCAGGCGCCCTTTTTCGCGTTGTCGTACTTCGATCCCCAGGTTGAGCCATGCGTGCGCTGGGACGTCGCCGCATCGCCGCGAGACCCTCGACCGTATCCTCCTGGTCGTGGCCCCGGCGCCGGTGGTCAACCAGTAGGCCCGGTCATCCCCGCCGGAGGCTTGCCGTCCGATGGACCGATGTGCCATCCAGACGGGCGAGCCACGGCAGCACCTGCGCCAGCACCTCGTCGGGCGCGTCGAGCGCCAGGAAGTGCCCGGCGTCGGGGATCACCCGAAGCTCGGCCCCCGGAATGGCCGCGGCGTCCGCGGTGCGCTCGGGCCCGCGTGACCAGTCGTGATCACCATAGAGGAGCAGCGTCGGGCGATCGATGGCGGCGTACGCCGCTCGGGCCGCCTCCCAGCTGCTCCAGTGCCGCACCAGGGATTCGATCGCGCGAGCCTGTCCCGGCCTGCTGCCCACGCGGTAGATCTCCCGCGCCAGGTCGGCCGGCAGCGCGCCCTTCCGACGCACGCCGCCCCTGAGGATCCGGGTCACGAGCGGCAGCGAGCGCAGACGGTTGACCGTCGGTCCGAGGACGGGGACGCCGGTGAGGCCGAAGATCAGGTTCGCCAGGGCCGAGCTGCGGCGCACGCCACGGCCGCCGGCATAGTCGTACGGGTTCATGGCCACCACCGCCCGGACCCGTGGATGTCGCTGCGCGGCGAGTAAGAGCCCGATGGACGCGCCGATCGACTCGCCGACCACCACCGTGTCCCGGACATCGAGGCTATCGAGCGCCTTCGAGATCGTGCGCACGAAGAATTCGGCGTCGTACCGGGCGTCGGGCATGTCGGACCACCCGTGCCCCGGGAGATCGATCGCGTAGACTCGAAACTGCCCCGCCAGCACGGGGATGACTTTCTGGAACATGTCGAGCTGCGTGCGCAGGGTGTGCAGCAGGATCAGCGTGGGCCCCACGCCGGCCACCACGTATCGCAGGTTCACCCCATCCACGTCCACCGACGCGATCGAGGCGGCCGGCCACCAGGCCAGGTGCGCCGGTGCTGTTGGCCGGCGTCGCACGGCCTCCACCGCGTAGGAGAATGCGACGGTGAGCAATCCGGCCAGCAGTATCGAGGTCACGAGCGTCATGGGTCTCTCGGATCGGCTTTACATGTATGTACACATATATTGCATGATCGTCAATGCCCCGCTGCCGAGCGGCCGCGTGGCTGATCTATAAGTGACTGTGTAGCAGTGGCTTGTGGTGGTACCCCTGGCGCGGCCGACGGAGCTGTCAATGACCGGGTCGGCCGCCGGAATGTGGCCGTAATGTTACGCGTCGCGGACTGGCGCCGGGGCGAGAGTTCGATACTGTACCGCTTGGACCCAACTTAGGAGCAACGTCATGGCTACCGCCGCCCCTGCGTCCGCCGCCGCCGTCGCCGAAGAGCTGGTCTCGCTCTGTCGCGCGGGCCGCAACCTGGACGCCATCGCGAAGCTGTACTCGCCGAAGATCGTGAGCGTCGAGCCGGTCGGCAGCGAGACCATGCCGGCCGAGATGTCCGGCATCGACGCCATCCGCCAGAAGAACGAGTGGTGGTACGACACCTATGAGGTGAACTCCGTGGACGTGCAGGGCCCGTTCATCGGCGGCCAGCAGTTCGCCGTGCGGTATGACTTCGAGACCACGTCGAAGGCGACCGGCGAACGGGTGCGAATGACGGAGATGGCGCTGTACACCGTGAAGGACGGGAAGATCGTGCGGGAGCAGTTCTTCTACCACGCGCCGGGGGCGTGAGGGTCGGGCTCCGCGGCTGAACCGGCGCGCGGCCCACGCGGCGCGTGAGGCGAACGGCCGCCGCACGGCTGGGCGCCGCGCTGGTATGCATCGCGTTGGCTAAGTCACTGCGAAAAGGCCTTAGCGCTTTGCCGGCGCCCGGGGCGGGCGGAGGCTCGAATCGGCCGGGGCCAGCTGGTCCGCGACGTAGGCGTCCATGGTGTAGACGATCTTCCCGGTGTCGCTCTTGACCCGCATGCCTCCCGCCGCCGAGTCGAACACCAGCGTGAGCAGGGCCGAGCCGTCCGTTCGCAGCAGCCTGACGCGGCGATCCGGCGGGCTGAAGCGCGCCGAGTCGGCCTGGGCCTTGGACGCGAAGCCGCCCGCCTCGATGGTCCGGTAGGTCGCGAGCAGGCCGGCGACCCTGGTCGAATCGGCGGGGCCTCCCGGCGACAGCGCCCACTTGGTGCCCGCGCGCCGGAGCTGGTACCGCCTGGCGCCGCGTGAAATTTCGACCGAGCCGATGCTGTCGCCCGAGACGGCGGCGATCCGGTGGTCCCGCCAATCGTCGGCGGGGCGCGTCAGCGTCTCCACCAGCCGGCCGTGCACCAGATAGGTGCGGTCCTGGCCCGGCAGGCGCGCGTAGCCGCCCGAGAAGTCGGGCGACCGGTGGCCGGCGATCAGCTCGATCAAGTCCTTGCCTTTGCTCCGCACCCGCACTCGAGTCCCGCCCGCGCTGTCCACGCCGAGGTCCGCTTGGGAGGACGGCCGCTCGGCCACCAGCTCGCTTCCCGCGCCGCTGTCCGCCAAGGCGCCGAGCAGATCGTTCACCGCCTGCATCGAGGCCGGGAACCCGTTCGCGGTCCACGCCGTCGAGTCCTTGCGGGCGAGCACCACGCTGTCGGCCGCCGTAGCGAGCACGACGGTATCGGCTGCGCCCCGCGCGACGGTCGGGAGCCGCAACGCCTCACCCGCTCCCTTGGCGGTCCCATGGCGGCGACCGAGCGCCGCGGCGCCCCAGAGCAGCAGCAGCCCGAGGAACACCAGCACCAGCCGGAGCAGCTGCCTCGCGCTCATGCCGCCGCCTCTCCCGCCGGCACCAGCGGGCGATAGGGGTCCCGCGTCCGCCGCCGCCGGCGCGCCAGGTGGAGGATACCGACGAGCGCCACCAGGACCGGGATGCCGATCAGGTTGGTGTACTTGGCCACCTCGCGCTCGACCGCCGACTCGAACACCAGCGGCACCGGACGCCGGTCCTTCGAGCGGATCGCGATCAGGTCTTCGTCCTGGGCCAGCCAGTCGATGGCGTTGAGCGCGAGCGCGAGATTCTCGGGGGCGTTCTGCACGAACCGGTCGGTGGCGAAGTCCGCGCTGCCGATTGCCACCGCGCGCCCGTGCCCCTTGCCCTTGGGCGCGGCCACCGCGGCCAGCAGCCGGCGCGAGAGGCCGGTGTGGGGGAAGTCGCTCCGCGGGTCGATCGACGTCGCGTCCGTGAAGGCGCCGGACGATGGACTCGAGAGCAGCAGGGGCGTGATGGTCCCGGCCCCGGCCTTGCCGGTGTCGATCGTGCTGGCCCAGGTCATCACCGCCGCGCCGAGATCCTGGTTGATGGCGGACCGGCGGGTGCTCTCCGCCCGGATGAAGAACGGGTACACCTGCAGCACCTGCCCGTACTGGCTTGGGAGCGGCACCGCCTCGTTGGCCACCAGGTCGTAGGCCATGTCGCTTCGGATGCTGATGCCGTAGCGCTCGAGCACCGGGTTCCAGGCTACCGGACGCGGCGTCGCCAGCGGTTCCTGGGGCGACACGGTCATGCCGCCGGCGAGGACGAGCACGCTGCCGCCCCGGTCCACATAGCGCTGCAGCCGGGCGATCTGCCCGGCGGGTGCCGAATCCGGCGCGCCCGCGAGCACCACGGCGGCTACGGCGCTGTCGAGCTGGGTCGAGTCCGACAGGGCGAGCGGCCGCACGTCATAGGTCTTGCCCAGCTGGTCCTGCAGCGACGAGTAGCTGTTGCCCTGTTCCGTGGCAGGCTGGGTCACGAACCCGATGGCCGGCTTGTGGGCCCGGGTGAGGTTGCGGATCGAGGACATCAGCCGGTACTCGAGATCGTCCGTGCGGTCCACGAACGGCACGGTCTCGGTCTGCGAGCCGTGCAGCAGCGCGAGCCCCAGGTACCCCTGCTTGACCTGCAGCTCGGACTGGCCGATCACGTTGAACTGGACCGGCTCGATCCCGAGAGACTGGGCGTCCTTGCGGGCCGCGTCGTCGCTCGATGGGTCGCGCTCCACGATGCGGACACGGTCGTGCCCGGCGGCGCGGACGTCGCGCAACAGGTCGTCCACGTCGCGCTTCATCAAGGCCACCTCGGTGGGCAGCTCGCTCGAGGCGAACAACTTGATCGTGACGATGTCGTCCAGGTTGCCCAGCGTGCGGCGGGTGGCGGGGGACAGGGTGTACGCCTTCCCGGGCGAGAGATCCAGCCGGCCGCCGATGTAGCCGCCGAGCAGGTCCACCACCACCAGTGACGCCGCCAGCAGGCCGACCCCCAGCTGCAGCCGCCGGTGGGCCGCGCCCGCGGGCGCGAGCTTCCGGCCCAGCAGCGCGGCGTACGCCAGGGCGAGGAAGATGCCAGCCAGCGACAGGAAGTACACCACGTCGCGCAGGTCGATGACCCCGCGGCCGATGCTGTCGAAGTGCGCCAGCGCCCCGATGCGCGCCGCCACCGCGGCCAGGCCGGCCGGGAGGCCGACCAGCAGCGGGTTGAGGCCCACCAGGACGAGGAGGAACATCAGGGTGGCCCCGAGGATGAAGGCCGTGATCTGGCTCCGGCTCAGGCTCGAGGCCCAGGTGCCGATGCCGGCGAACCCGGCGGCGAGCAGGCCGGCGCCGACGTACTGGGCGGCCACGGTCGGCCAGGGCATCGCGGCACCGAGGCCAAGCGCGAGCGGGATCGGGAGCGTGAGCGCCAGTGCGATCCAGAGGAACAGCACCGACGAAAGGTACTTCCCGAGCAGCAGCTCGAGCTCGCTCAGCGGCTGCGCCAGCACCACCTCGATCTGGCCGCCCCGGATGTCCTCGGCGAGCGAGCGCATGGTTACCGCCGGCACGAAGAACAGGAACACCCAGGGCAGCACGTCGAGCATGGGCCGGAGGCTCGCCACCTGCGAGAGGTAGGCCGACCGGAAGAACAGGAAGCCATTGAGGGCCAGGAACGCGACCAGCAGCACGTAGCCCGTCGGCAGATCAAAGAGCGACTTGAGCTCGCGGCGGGCGACTGTCCAGATGCGCATGGCGTTAGGCCTCCTGCACGATCGTGAGCTCGCGGAACAGGTCCTCGAGACTCCCGGCTTCCTGGTGCAGCTCGAACAGGGTCCACTGCTCGGCCTTGGCCAGCTCGAAGATCCGCGGGCGGAGATCCTCCGAGGCGGCGGCGGTCACGGTCACCCGGGTCCGGCCGTCGGGCGCCTCATGGACGTCGACCGCCTCGACCCCGGACAGCGCGGCCAGGCGCGCCGCGACCCCGGTGCCCGCGGCCTCGACCGCCACCCGCGAGGCGCCCTTGGCTCGCGCCACCAGGTCGTCGATCGGACCGTCGGCCACGATCCGGCCGCGGTTGATGATCAGCAGGCGGGAGCAGGTGAACTGCAGCTCGGGGAGCACGTGGGTGGAGAGGAGCACGGTGCGCTCGCGGCCCAGCTCGGCGATGAGCCGCCGGATCTCGACCCGCTGGTTCGGGTCCAGGCCCTCGGTGGGCTCATCGAGGATCAGCAGGTCCGGCCGGTGGAGGATGGCGGCGGCCAGCCCCACCCGCTGGCGGAAGCCCTTGGAGAGCTCGCCGATCGGCCGATGGAACACCGTCTCGAGGCCGGTCGCGGCGACCGCCTCGTCGATGGCGCGCTGGCGGGCTGGCCCGGCCAGCTCGCGGAGCCGGCCGACGAAGTCGAGATACTCCGAAACCAGCATCTCGCCGTACAGTGGATTGTTCTCGGGCAGGTATCCGATCCGGCGCTTGGCGTCGCGGCCGGCCTCGTCGAGCGGGACGCCGTCGAGCCGGATGGCACCGGTGTCGGGCTCGATGAACTGGGTGATCATGCGCATGGTCGTGGACTTGCCCGCCCCGTTGGGGCCGAGAAAGCCGACCACCTGCCCGCGATCCACCTGAAACGAGACCTGATCGACGGCGGCGATGCCGCCAAACCGCTTCGACACTCCGTCGAGGGCGAGTAGAGACATGGGAAGCATGGTTGGAGTGGCCCGAATGGCGACAGTTTGTCCCCTGCCGGTTCGGTTCAACGAGAGACACCCGGCCTCAGATGCGCGGGGTGCCGGGAAAGTCGCGGAATCCTCAGCGGTCCCGCAAGCGCACGTGGGTGATCTCCTCCACGGCCTGCATAACCGCCTGAAATCCCTTCACATCACGTCCTTCAACTCGCTCGCGGATGTCGTCCTCCAGGGTCCGCAACAGCCGGGTGATCCGGGTGGCAAGATCGCTACCCTTGTCCGTGATGTGCACCAGGAAGGACCGCCGGTCGTCCGGATTGATCACCCGCCGTGCGTAGCCCGCGCGCTCGAGACGATCGAGCAGGCTGGTGAAGGTCGACTGCTTGATGCCGAAGACCCGCACCAGATCCCGGATCGAGGCCGGCGCATAACTCCTGAGGTAGGTCAGGACATGGCCTTCGAGGGGGCTCACGCCCAGTTCCCGCGTCCGGCCCTCGAGATAGACCGAGATCTGGCGAGAGGCCTTGTGCAGCGGAGACAGGAAATCCAGCGCCATGGCGGCTCCCCGGAAGGGGTCGATTTGCTACGATGTCGGAATATACGCCATCACGGCCTGGTAGCAGGGGGCGGGGTTGACGGCATCGGCGTCCGGGGCCATACTTGGCGAAGATGCTACGATATCGTAATACCGTCAACCCGGAGGAATCATGAGCGCGATGGCGACCGAGCGCGACGGCGGGATCCAGTCGATCCGCTACCAGGCGCAGCTGGTGCACCAGGTGGTGCGCCGCAACGTCGAAGGGATCAGCCACCAGGAAAGCCTGCTCCAGCCGGAGCCGGGCGGTAACTGCCTCAATTGGATCCTGGGTCACCTGGTCTGGGCCTATGCGGGCGCGCTGCCCTTGGTGCGGCAGACGCCCATGTTGGACAAGGATCACCTGTCCCAGTACGCCAGGGGCGGCCCGCCGCTCACGGACCCGTCGCGGGCGGTCGACTTCGGCCAGTTGCTGGCCGCGTGGGACGACTCGACCCGGCGGATGGACGACGGGCTGGCCGGCTTCCCGGTTGAGACGCTCGCCCAGCCGGCGCCCGGCAGCCCCACCAACGATCCGAACGAGACGGTCGGGTCGCTGCTGGCCACGATCATGTTCCATCAGGCCTACCACACCGGCCAGACCGCGGTCCTCCGGCGGCTCATCGGCAAGCCGGGCGCCATCAAGTAACGGTGCCCTGCGCGGCATTGCCAGGTCGTGGGACCGGGGCGAGACTAGTCGAGGACGCCACGCAAAGGAGCGGCTGATGAGCGGGGTACGAGTGCTGGTCGGGACGCGGAAGGGCGCGTTCGTCCTGACGGCGGATGGCAAGCGGGACCGGTGGCAGGTCAGCGGCCCGCATTTTCCCGGCTGGGAGATCTATCACGTCAAGGGCTCCCCCGCCGATCCCGACCGGCTGTACGCCTCGCAGACCAGCGGCTGGTTCGGGCAGGTGGTCCAGCGGTCGGACGATGGCGGCAAGACCTGGGAGGCGGTCGGCAACAAGTTCGAGTACGACGGGGTTGCCGGCACGCACCAGTGGTACGACGGGACCCAGCATCCATGGGCGTTCGCGCGGGTGTGGCACTTCGAGCCGTCCCTGTCCGATCCCGACACGGTCTACGCCGGGGTCGAGGACGCGGCCCTGTTCCGCTCGACCGATGGTGGCGCCACCTGGCAGGAGCTGCCCGGACTCCGCCGTCACGGCACCGGGCCGCATTGGCAGCCGGGGGCCGGCGGCATGTGCCTCCACACGATCGTGCTCGACCCGTCCAACCCGCAGCGGATGTACGTCGCCCTCTCCGCGGCCGGCGCCTTCCGGACCGACGACGGCGGCGCCACGTGGAAAGCGATCAACCGCGGCCTCAAGTCGCAGGGCATTCCCGATCCCGACGCCGAGGTGGGGCACTGCGTGCATCGGATCGCGATGCACCGGTCGCGGCCGGGCGTGCTGTTCATGCAGAAGCACTGGGACGTGATGCGCAGCGACGACGGGGGCGACCAATGGCGCGAAGTCAGCGGTAATCTGCCGACCGACTTCGGCTTCGTCATCGACGTTCACGCGCACGAGCCCGAGACGATCTACGTCGTGCCGATCAAGAGCGACTCGGAGCATTTTCCGCTTGACGGTAAATTGCGCGTTTACCGCAGCAGATCGGGCGGCAACGAGTGGGAGGCTCTTACGAAAGGTCTGCCGCAGAGCGATTGTTACGTCAACGTATTGCGAGACGCGATGGCC
>JBOHSB010000286.1:0-11849 GCA_050733015.1 Gemmatimonadales bacterium | reverse complement strand
TCGCCGATCGGCTCGTCGAGCGCGTCCACCATGCGGGGCAGGAAGTCGACGATGTCCGGGGAAATCTCGATCTCGTGCAGCTGAACGCCGTAGCGCGCCGCCACCTTGCGGGCGTAGACCGCGTCGTCCGGCATCGCCTCCAGCTTCTGGTCCTCCGGCCGGAAGGTAATCGTGTAGGCGTCGATCTCCTGGGCCGCCTGGTGGGCCAGGACGGTGACGATGCTGGAGTCAAGGCCGCCGGACAGGAAGCTCGACACGGGAACGTCCGCGACAAGGTGGGCCGCGACCGATTCCTCGATTACCCGGCGGAGATCGGGTGCCGGCCCCTCGGCTGCCTGCTGCGCCACCGCCGCGATCTGCCAGTAGGGCTCGACGTGAACCTGGCCGTCCGGGCGGAACCGCGCCCAGGAACCGCCGGGGAGCTTGCTCACCTCCGCGACGGCACACCACTGCTCGGGCACCCAGTAATAGAGCATGGACGCCACCATGGCGCCCGGGTCGATCCGCAGCTCGCCGCCCACCGCCGCCACCAGAGCCTTGAGCTCGGAGGCGAACATCACGCCCTGGCCGCGCCGGAGAAAGTAGAGCGGCTTGATGCCGAGCGGGTCACGCGCCAGGACCAGGTCCCCGGTCGCCTCGTCGGCCAGGGCGAACGCGAACATGCCACGGAACCTGGGTAGTGCGGACGGCCCCCAGTACCGCCACGCCTCGAGCACCACCTCGGTGTCCGACATCGTGGTGAAGCTCACGCCATGGCGGACCAGCTCGGCTCTGAGTTCCTTGTAGTTGTACAGTTCCCCGTTGTAGACGAGCGTCAGGCCGCCTTTGGACAGCGGCTGATCGGCCGCTGCGGACAGGTCGATGATGGACAGTCGCCTGTGGCCGAGCTGCACCGTGACCCGTTCGTCCTCATAGGCCCAGATCCCGGTCGCGTCCGGCCCTCGGTGCGCGATCCGGTCGGTCATGATATCGGTCAGCTTGTGACCGTCGGCCTGCTGGTAACACCCCGCGATTCCGCACATCTCAGCCCTCCGTCAGCCGCTCGTAGACGCCCAGGTACGCGCGCTCCTGGTGAGACCAGGCCAGTTCCTGCTCGACGCGGGTCCGGCCCAGCTTGCCCAGCCGCGCCCGCTTCGCCTCGTCGTTCACGAGTTCGACGATCGCCGCGGCGTAGTCGCGTACGTCGTTGGGCTTGACGTAGATGCCGGCGTCGGCGACGGACACCCGCGTCTCGCTTAGGTCGAAGGCGACCACCGGCAGCTCGAATGCCATGTATTCCATGGACTTGTTCATCGTCGAAAGGTCGTTGAGCGGGTTCTTGGGATCCGGCGAGAGGCCTATGTCCGCCGTCGAGAGAATGCGTTTGACGAGTTCGTCGGGCACCCGGCCGGTGAATTCCACATAGCCGGCCAGCCCGAGCTCGTCGCGCAACGCGACAAGCTCGTCGAAGCAGTCTCCCGAGCCGATGAGCGTGAACGCGATGTCGTCGCGTCCGAGTTCGCGCACCACCACATCGGCGGCCCGCACCGCGATGTCAACCCCGTCCTGGGGCCCCATGACCCCGATGTAGGCCACCAGGAAGTCGCGGTCCCGGCGCAGCGCGGGATCAGGCAGCCCCCGGCACAGGCGCTCCGGGTCCGGGCCGGTGCGGACGATGGTGACCGCCGCCGGGTCCTTGCCGCTGCGCTTGACGGCGATGTCGCGGTAGGAGGCGTTGGTCGAGATAACGTGGTCCGCACTCCGGTGGGTCCGGCGCTCCAGCGCGCGCAGCCCGCGGTACGGCAGCCTCGGCCCGCTGGGGAAACGGGATTCATACAGTTCCGGACACAGGTCATGATGGTCGAATACGAACTTCGTGCCGTCAATGGCTCGGAAAAAGAGCGCGATTGGCCAGAAGATGTCGGGCGGGTTACACGCCTGAATTACCGCGAATCGTCCCTTCCGCCGCGCCTTCAGGACCTGCCAGGCGGTGGCCAGGAACGAGTAGACGTACTCCGCGATGAAGCTGAGCTTGCTCCCGCCCGGGGCGTAGGGTCGGTACTTGCGCAACTCCACCCCGTCGATGACCTCGTAAGACGGATCCCCGCTGGCCTTGGGGCACACGGCTGTCACCCGGTAGCCGGCCGAGACGAGGGCCTGGCATTCGAGCCACACCCGCCGGTCGAACGGCAGGGGCAGGTTCTGGACGATGATCAGGATGCGGCGCTCCACCCCTACAAGAGAGCCTAAGATGTGAGGCTGATACGACTGGCCCCTTTTATTTCCCCTAGGCTGTCGTGTAATGAAGGGAGTGGTCCCTGCGAGTATCAGGACAGGTACCTGGCGGATCCTATGAGGAGCAGGATAGATGTCTTGCGCTGCCGAACTCATTCCCAGGACCGGGGGTAGCACGTGAGAGTTCTCGTTGCGGGTGACCGCGGCTATATCGGCGCTGTCCTGGTGCCGTTCGTGCGGGCCGCGGGGCACGAGGTCGACGGGCTCGATCTCGGCCTGTACGAAGGCTGTGACCTTGGTCCGGCGCCCGAGGGCAGCTACGCCGGACCGCGGGACTTCCGTGATGTCACGGCCGCGGGGATGGCCGGCTACGACGCGGTGATCTGCCTGGCCGCGCTGTCCAACGACCCGCTGGGCGACCTCAACCCCGCCGCCACCTACTCGGTCAACCTCGACGGAACCCTGCACCTGGCCGAGGCGGCCAAGCAGGCTGGCGTCGAGCGCTTCCTGTTCGCCTCGTCCTGCAGCCTGTACGGCGCGGCGGGCTCGCTCGCGGTAACCGAGGACGCGGACCTGTTCCCCGTCACGCCGTACGGCGAGAGCAAGGTCTCCGCCGAGCGTGGCCTTTCGCTGCTAGCCGACGACACCTTCAGCCCGGTGTACCTGCGCAACGCCACCGCGTACGGCGCCTCACCCCGGCTTCGCCTGGACATCGTGGCGAACAACCTCACCGCGATCGCGATGACCGCCGGCCAGGTCCGGCTGGAGAGCGACGGGACGCCGTGGCGGCCCCTGGTGCACATCGAGGACATCAGCCGCGCGTTCCTCGCCATGCTGGAGGCGCCGCGCGAGCGCGTCCACGACGAGGCGTTCAACGTCGGGCGCGCGCAGGATAACGTCCAGGTCAGGGACATCGCCGAGATGGTCCGTGAGGCGGTGCCCGGGTCGTCGGTGTCGCTGGCCGAGGACGCAGGCCCCGACCTGCGCAACTACCGCGTCGACTTCTCCAAGCTGGAGACGACGTTCCCGGACCTCAGCCTGCGGTGGACCGTCCGGGACGGCATCGCCGAGCTGGCCGCCGCCTACGCCAAGTACGGCCTGACGTACGACGACTTCGTCTCGTCGCGGTACGTCCGGTTGCGCAAGATCCGCGAGCTGCTGTCGGCTGGCCTCGTCGACGAGATGCTGCGCAGGCCGTCCGGGGCCGCGGCGCCGTCTGCCGGGACCGCGCCGCAGGAGCGCTGATGCCGGCCATCTCCGCAGCCCGGATAGCTCATCCGTGATCAGCCGTCTCACAGCCAAGGCCGGGAGGCTCCCGCGCAAGGTCGCCCAGCGGTTTGGCTGGGGCCTGGCCGACCAGGCCATGTGCAGCGTGAGCAACGCCGCGGTCAGCTTCTACGTCGCGCGCGAGCTGGGAGCGACCGAGTTCGGCGCGTTCACCCTCGCCTACGTGACCTACTCCTTCGCGCTCACCGCCTCGCGGGGCCTGGCCACCGACCCGTTCCTGGTCAGGTTCAGCGGTACAGACGTGGCCACCTGGCGCCGGGCGGCGGCGCAGTGCACCGGGACCGCGCTGGTGACGGGGCTGGTCGCCGGCTCGCTGGCGCTCGCCGCGGCCGCCGTACTGCACGGATCGACGAAGCTGGCCTTCCTGGCCCTCGGCTTGACGCTGCCCGGCCTCATGCTGCAGGACAGCTGGCGGTACTCGTTCTTCGCACTCGGGCGGGGCAACAAGGCCTTCATCAACGACGCCGTCTGGACGCTGACCCTGGTGCCGCCGCTGCTGCTGCTGCGGATCTTTCACTACAACAGCGTGTTCTGGCTGATGGCCGCGTGGGGCGCCGCGGCGACCCTGGCCGCCTGCTTCGGGGCGCTGCAGGCCCGGGTTATGCCTCGGCCCGCCCACGTCTGGACCTGGGTCTCGCGCCATCGCGACCTCGGGCTCCGGTACCTCGTCGAGAACACCTCCAACAGTGGAGCCGGACAGCTGCGCGCCTACGGCCTGGGTGCCATCGCCGGCCTGGATGCTGTCGGCTACGTCCAGGCGGCCGCCCTGCTGATGGGTCCCTTCCTGGTTATCTTCCTGGGCATGTCGCTGGTGACCGTCCCGGAAGCCACCCGCATCCTGCGTCAGTCGCCTGAGCGCCTGCGGCTGTACTGCGTGGCGGTCGGCGTCGGGCTGGCGACCCTGGGCCTGGCCTGGGGCGGCGCCTTGCTCGTCGCGCTGCCCCGAGGGCTCGGGAGCCTGCTGCTCGGACCCAACCTGTGGCGGCCCGCATCGCACCTGGTGGTGCCCTACACGTTCTCGGTGATGGGCTTCTGCCTCATCGCCGGCGCCACGGCGGGCCTGCACGCCCTCGGCGCGGCCAAGCGCAGCCTGCGCGCCATGATCATCTCCTCGGTCATCTACCTAGGCAGCACCCTGACCGGCGCGTATCTGGCCGGCGCGGTCGGGACGGTCCGCGGTGCCGCCGTCGCGACGTGGCTGGGCGCCGTGGTGTGGTGGTGGCAGCTGGGGGTGGCGATGCGGGAGTCCGACCGGATCCCCGAGCACAAATCCGTCTGGCTCGGGCGGGTTCGCGGGCTCAGGACCCGCGCCGCGGTCACACCTGTCGCGGCCGCGCCTGCCCCGGCCGACCGGCCGCCGCAGACCTCGAGCAGCCCGCGGTTATCGGCTCAGCTCATCGCTCGGCTGGGGGCCGCAGCGCGGCGGTTCCGATCAGCGCGGCCTGGCGGGCCGACGGCGGCATGGCGCCCTCCTTGAGGCCGCCGGAACGTGCCCGGGTGGCGAACCACTGCATCAGGTACCGCAGGCAGTCCCGCTTGTCCCCGGCCGGAAGCGGCGCCCGCCGGATCGCCTTGATGTAGGCCCAGACGTACTCGCCGTACAGGCGCACCACCGGGTGCCGCAGCCGGCTGGCCCGGCGCGGATCCATGTTCGCGCACCGGCTGCGCACCGTCGGGCACGCGCGCTCGGCCCGGTCGGAATGGTCCCGCCGGAAGTACAGCCACTCGGGGACCTGGTAGAACCGTCCGTACAGGGCCAGCTCGGCGATGATCGTGTGGTCCGCGTGGTGGTGGCTCCCGTGCATCGCGGTCCGGCGCAGGACGTCGGTCCTGATGACGCCGTAGTCGTCGTCGCCCCCGCTGTCGAACAGGATGCTCCGGAACCTCTCAGGCGCCCTCGGCGAAGCGGTGTTCAGCGGGTACTCGTAGGCCTCGATCACGATGCCCGCGCCGTCGACCCGGGCCGACCAGCAGTGGGCCAGCACGACGTCCGGATGCTCGTCGAGCGCGGCGACGCACCGCTCCACCAGCTCGGGGGCGTACAGGTCGTCGTTCGACGCCCACTTGAACAATTCACCCCGGGCCAGGTCAACCAGGACGTCGTGGTTCGGCGCGAGCCCGATGTTGACTGGCTGGCGGACGTAGCGGACGCGGGCATCCTTCTCCACGTAGCGCTGGCAGATGTCCACGGTGCCGTCGGTGGACGCGTTGTCCGAGATTATTAGCTCGAAGTCCTGATAGCTCTGGGCGAGCAGGGCGTCGAGCGCCTCGCCGAGGTACTTCTCGCCGTTGTAGACGGGAAGCCCAATGGTGAGCCTGGGGAGCGTCATGGCTTCCTCCGGTTGATTAGTCGTCATGAGGCCGGTACCGGCGGGGCGGACACGGGGGCGGGATCGTAGCTGCTTCCCGAGTCCTGGCCGAACGGGCCGGTGCAGGCGCCGCTCTCCCGGTTGCCAGCGGAACTGCACTTATCGCCCTTGGCGACAGCTCCGGTCCATTCGGCCCAGCTGACCGGATTGTCGTCGTTGCCCTGGTTCCAGGCGTAGAAGGTCGATGGCCCGTGGTAGGTGTTGTCCGACCAGGTGTTGTTCTTGAAGAACGTGACCTGGCTGAGGACGGCCCAGCCACCGGGCCGGTTGTAGGGCGCCGCTATGCCGTATTCGGCGAAGATCCCGCCGGCCCCGCAGTCGGGCCAGGCGGTCTTGTTGCAGTGCATGATCTTCGCAGGGTCGAAGTCGATGGTGTTCCCGGTGACCGTGACGTTCGCGGTCCACCACATGCAGCCGTTCCACCAGTCCTGCGGCGGCGTACCGGTCCACCGGCTGGCGTACGTGGCCGGATCAACCGACGCGGACGGCAGGGCGGACTTGCAGGAGGACATCGCGAACGGCCCGGACCGCCCCCCGCCGGCCAGCGTGCAGGCATGGTCGAAGCCCGCCGAGCAGAAGCGGTCCGAGTTCTGCCAGAGGAACACGTTTCCGCCGTTGTTGACGAACGTATTACCGCTGATCACGGACTCGCGCGGATAGGAACGGTGCCCCGGGCAGGACACAAGCGGGCACGCGGGCACCCCGCCGAACATTCTCTCGCTGCCGCTCTGGCTGACGTAGATGGCCGGGGTCGGGAACTCCGGGTTGCCCAGCCCGGACACCCACCCGTTGTAGGCCATGTAGTTACCCGTGATGGAGAAGTTGTAAGAGATCTCTTCGATGATCGCTTCGCCGTCGTTGCTGGTGATCGTGTTGCCGGCGAAGGTCGTGTTCGCGTTGTTGGTGTCCACCCACACGCCCGGCCCCCAGTTGCCGTGGATGAAGTTGTCCTTGATCGTCGCGCCGTTGGTCTGCCAGAGCTTGAAGCCGCCCTGGTTCCCGTTCGGCGTCACCTTGCCGCAATGGGGGTTCCGGTACCGCTCGGGCACGGGGTTGTAATCGTGCCAGCCGACCGCCGGGTTGGTCAGCAGACCCTCGAAGTCGCAGGTGTCGTTGTAGCTGATCTCGTTGTTCCGGACGGTCACGTTGTACGGCCCCTCGGTCAGCGGGTCGCGGCCCCACGAGTTGACCGCCGACGACTGGAAGCCGTACTGGCCGTTCAGGGTCATGCAGTTGGACGCGAGCGTGTTGCCGGCCCCCGCGATGATCCCGGCGCCGGGCACATTGAGGGTGATCGTGTTGTGCAGGAAGGTCCAGCCGGTGTTGGAGTCCTGGTTGATGGCCGCGCCGTCGCCCTGGGCCAGGAACTTCTGGACGGTGAGGTACTCGAGCGTCACGTCCGGCTGGTTTCCGTCGGAGAAGTTCGAGTCGATGGCCGAGGTCTCCTTGTACTCGCCCGACAGGACGCTGCGGGTGCCGCCCGAGTAGCCGCCCACGAAGGCGTCACCGGCCCGTGCCTGGAAGGAGCCGATGTGCGTCCCGGGCAGCAGGTAGTAGACGGTGTCGGTGTTGAGCTGGTACGAGGCGTAGCTGTGCCGCCCGGCCGGAAGGACGACTCCCGCGGTGGCCCGCGGGAAGTTCGTGCCTGGCTTTCCGAAGGTGGGCAGCCCGGCGGTACCGCTGGCGAACGTGCCCGCCTTGCCGTGGTAGCTGAACGGCGAGTTGAGGGCGGCGCTGCCGCAGAGCCGGCTCGCCTGGGCCGGCGGGGCGATGGCGGCCGAGGCCGCGGACGCGGAGGAGGAGGAGGAGGAGGAGGAGGAGGAGGAGGAGGACGCGGTGGTACATCCGGTCACGGCGGCGAGCAGCGCGAACGGTGCCGCGACAGCTTTCCTGAGCACCGGCTTCCTAAGCACGGACGGGGCGGCTTTCACGACACTATCTAGCCCACGCCACCCCGATGCCGTCTCCGGGCCACCAGTGGTCGCGGGGGTTCTCCCGGAAGAACAGGTAACGGTGGCCCGTCCGCTCGGCCCAGTCGGACAGGGCGGCGGAGTCGTGGGCGTTGTCCGACATGACGATGGCGCCAGGCCGCAGGTTCGGCTGGACGGCGGCGAGCTCCGCGGTCTCGTACTCGTAGGTGTGCAGGCTGTCGTGAATAAACATGCCGACGTCCTTGAGCCCGGCCAGTTCGTCGACCGAGCTCCCGATGCGGCGGTCGATGATGCTCGCCCACGGCTCGGTGATGAGGTATCCGGCGTCGGCGTCGACGTCGATTGTGGTCAGGTGACCGTGCCCGTTCCTCAGCAGGGCCGCGGCGATGACGCAGGACCCCAGGCCGAGGTGGGTGCCGGTCTCCACGACGTGCTCGGGCTCGGTGGCGCGGATGAGCGCATACCAGCCGGACCGGCGCGCCCAGTGGGGCTCGGTGGCGCAGATTCTGTGGAGCGGGTTGCTCGACAGCCGCTTGGTCATCTCGCCGATCAGGTCCTCGTCCTTGTCGAGCTCCTGGGTCCACGCCCGCACCTGGCCGATCTCGGCTCCGGTGACCGCCGCGACAAACCAGCACAGCTGATCCCGGTTGAGGTCGTCGAGGTCGTAGGAGAGGTTGTGCGTCTCGCGGCCGCGCAGCAGCCAGTCGAGCGAGCGTCCGACGACACGAGCGTCGTAGCGCGCCACGTGGCTGGCCCGCAACGGCAGCGCGGCCCCCCGCGCGACGGGCGAGGTGGCGATGCGCCGTCGCAGTTTCGATTGCATTTGCAGCAGCCCTCCTTAGGACTCGCGGTCTGGCATCCGGCCCGCTGGCCCCGGCGTCACCGGATGCGCCATCGCGAAGCTGTAGATGTCGAGCAGGTGCTTGAGACTGTGCTCCGGGTTGAACTTCTGCTCGTATGTCTCGCGGGCCCGGTGCCCGTAGCTCTCGTACTTCCGCGGGTGAGCCGCGACGTCGGCCACGGCCTCCGCGAGCGCGGCCGGGTCGCCGGGCCGGAACAGCACGCCGTCGGCTCCCGGCGTGACCAGCTCGGTGAACGCGCCGTGGCCCGCTGCGATGACCGGCGTGCCCGTGGCCATGGCCTCGACGACCACGAGGCCGAACGGCTCCTCCCAGACCGACGGCACCAGGACCGCGCGGGCCCGCGACGTCAGCTCCCGTACCTGCCCGGCGGTCAGGTACCCGGCCAGCTCGACCGAGGGCCGGGTGGCCGCCCAGGCGGCCACCTCGCGTTCGAGCGAACCCGCCCCGGCTATCACCAGGCGCAGGCCGGGATGGCCGGCCGAACCGAGGTGACGATCCCAGCTGGACATCAGCAGTCGCACGCCCTTGACCTGGTCGAGCCGGCCGATGTAGGCCACCATCGGTTCCCGCGGCACCGGCCGCGCGTCCCGGTAGGGAATCAGGTTGTGCCTGACGAACACCCGCCCGGACGGCAGCCGCAGCCCGGCGTGCAGGTCGCGCTGGGCCGCCGAGATGAACACGTAGGCCGCGACCAGCGACCGCCACGCCTTGCGGTGCGCGACGTTGGCCGCGACCATCGGCACGGTGGCGGCCCGCGATCCCCGGTAGCAGCCGTGCACGGCGCCGGGCAGCGGGAGGTGGTTCAGGCAGTCGTGACATACCGTGCCCTGACGGAGCAGGTCGCCGCTGGCACAGACCAGCCGGTAGTTGTGCAAGGTGGTGACGACCGGCACCGAGGCGTCCCGGCAGGCGTACAGGACAGACGCGCTGAGCAGGGGGAAGGTGTTGTGTACGTGGACGACGTCGGGGCGGTACTCACGCAGCGCGGCCGCCAGCTCGCGGTGCGACTCGCGGCTCCACACCACCCTGGCTGGCAGCAGCGCCTTGCGCGCCGCCGACCATCGCTCGATCTCGTCGCTGTCCTTCCCGAACCGCCTGATTTCGTGCCCGGCCCGGGCGAGTTCCTCACCCTCCTGATCGACCACGCGGTTTTCCCCGCTCGGCGTGGCCGAACGATACCGGTTGTGCACCAGCAGGACCCTCATAGCAGGCTCCTGTCCGGGGCGCGCGGCACCAGCAGGGAGGCGGCCAGGGCCAGCTCGAGGAGGTACATCGAGGCGTCACTGAGCCCGGTCTCGGTGTAGGAAGTGACCAGGAGGTACGTCACCAGGAACAGGGCCAGGGCCCGCCGCTCGCTGCGGGGCTGGAAGTAGGCGCTGACCAGGATGAACAGCAGGAACGCGGCGATGATCGCCACCCCGGCCAGGCCGAGGTCGTAGTAGGCGGCGAGCCAGTTGCTGTCGATCGGGAGCCCGTTGGGGGAGGCCTTGTTGGACAGGCCGAAGCCGAAGACCATCTGGTACCAGTCGCGCGGCGTGTTCACCACTGCGGTCCAGACGTTCGTCCGGCCGGTCAGGTTCGTCAGCTGCTCGGAGTTCTCGCCGCGGGCCAGCCAGGTCGTCAGCACGCTGGAGAACGCGGTGACCGCGATCGACACCGTGATCGCGATGCTGGCGAAGAGCCGCCGGACCCGGGCCCGGACCGTGAACATGCTCAGGCCGGCCACCAGGAGCCCGGCCATTAGCGCGATCACCTCGGTCCTGGTATGGGTGAGGAGCAGCATGACACTGGTCACGAGCACCGCGGGCAGGGTCTTGCGCCCGCTCAGCTCCCCGCAGAACCAGAGCACGACCAGGAGCCCGAGGGCGACCGCGGTGTAGTCGGCGACCTGGACCGGGGTGATGGGCCAGAACTCGCCGGAGAGCCGCCCCTCGGCCAGCGCGCGGCCCGGCGTCAGCAGGAAGCCGAGCAGGACCGAGCCGAGCACGACCGCGAGCGCCTTCAGGTGGCAGCGCACGAACAGCAGGTCGCGCCGGTCCGCCATCGGCCAGAGCAGCCACAGCGTGGCGATGAACTCGCCGAGCCTCGTGGTCCGGTACAACGTGCCGATGACGTGCCCGTTCGGGTTGATGGCGGCGACCAGCGCCGTGATGAACAGCAGCGTCAGCAGGGTCAGGAACACGTTCGGGCGGATGAGCAGACGCCGGTTGACCGACCAGGCCAGCAGCAGCGCTGCGGGCAGCGAGCCCTGCGTCATGAGCTGGCCGATCACCGACGGGATCGGGATGATCAGCGGCTGCTGGTTCCAGGTTCCCTTGTAAAAGGTCAGGACGTTGAGGAATAGCAGGCCCCAGGCGAGGCCGACCCGGAGCCTGATGGTGCGATCGTCCGCTTTCGCGGGGCGCAGCGATCGCGCGGCGCGGCGGGCCTGGGATGAGACAACCGAGGTGACAGCCATAGACGCTACGTCCCTAACCCCAGCTCAGCGGGGGTAGACAGGGCGCCGGCCTGGTCCGTCACGCCGAGGCTCTCGTCGTTGGAGTCCACCCCGACAAGCACGGCGGAGGCCAGCGAGACGCCGGCCAGCCGGACCATCTCGCCGACCCCGTGGATCTTGGCCCACGACGACCGGCCCACGGTCACGATGGCGACCGCGCGGCTGGCCCAGCTCGCGACGTGATCCGCGCCGATCGAGGGGTCGAGGGTCACCAGGGTGAGCAGCAGGTCCGCCGAGGCGCAGGCCTGGCTGACCGCAGCGGTGAACTCTGAGCGTGGTTCGTCCGCCGGGAGCCGGCCGAACGGCCCGAACGGGGACAGGTCGTCGCGGTCGGGGACCGCCAGGATGAGCTGCGTGCCGCCCGCACTCACCGAACGGACTCCCGGGCCCTTGCTGCCCAGCAGAGCCGCTGCCGGGGCGCCGCTGGCCAGATCGGCCACTACCACCTTGCGGCCCTCACGGGCGCGCGACATCGCCAGGGCTACCACCGACAGGGCGGCCGCGCCGGGATCATCGACGGCGATGACCGCGAGCCCGTCGGCGCTGCGGGCGGTGTGCGGCACGGCCGCGCGCAGGTGCGCGGTGATCCGCCGGACGCGGGGGTTGTCCGCGGCGCCTAGCCCGTGCCGTCCGGAGCGCCACCGGCTCGGCCTCAGCGCGCCGACGCTGAGCCTGACCGGCGCGCCGA
>JBOHSB010000285.1:0-2469 GCA_050733015.1 Gemmatimonadales bacterium | reverse complement strand
GTGTGCACCAGGTGCTGTCGCGCGGCGCCGACGGCGAGGAGCATCGGGATGGGCGCGTGGGAGGCGCCCGCGGCGCGGTCGCTGATGATCAGGATGCGCGCGCCCCGGCGGGCCGCCCGCTCGGCCGCCCGCCGGAGCGCGGTGAGCGCCGGACGGAGGCCGTCGACCCCCCGCGACGTGTCCCACACGGCATCGAGCGTGACCGTCGAGAACCCCGCCACGTTGTGCAGGGCGGCCATCTCCTCCGGGAGCAGCACCGGGTGCTCCAGGCGCAGCATGCGCGCGTAGCTGGGCCGCTCGAGCAGCGGCGAGCCCCGCCGGCCCAGATGCATGCGCAGCGACATCACCATCGATTCGCGGAGCGAGTCGATCGGCGGGTTGGTCACCTGGGCGAAACGCTGCCGGAAGTAGGCGTACAGGCTCTGCGGCACCGCCGAGAGCGGCGGAATCGGCGTATCGTCGCCCATGCTCCACACCGGGTCCGCGCCGGTGCCGCCCATCGGCTCGAGCACGAGCCGGAGATCCTCGAAGCCATACCCGAAGCTGCGCTGCGCCCGGGTGAGCGCCTCCCCGGTGTGGACCGGCGGGACGCGGGCCGGGTCGGGGACCAGCGTCGCCATGTGACGCGCCACCCACCGCGCGTAGGGCCGCCGGCCCGCCACCTCGCGCTTGGCGTCGACATTCCGAACCACTTCGCCCCGCCGGGTGTCCACCACCAGCACCTCGCCCGGCCCGACCTTGCCGCACTCGACGACCTCCCGCGGGTCGAGATCCACCAGCCCGACCTCGGAGCCCGACACCACCAGGCCGTCGCGACGCACCTTGTAGCGGGAGGGACGGAGGCCGTTCCGGTCCACCGACGCGCCGCACAGCACGCCGTCGGTGAAGGCGATGGCGGCGGGCCCGTCCCACGGCTCCAGCACGCACTGGTGGTACTCGTAGAACGCCTTCACCGCCGGATCCAGGTCGGAGTACTTCTCCCACGCCTGGGGGACCATCATCATGGCGGTGTGCACCACGTCCCGGCCCGAGCGCACCAGCAGCTCCATGGCGTTGTCCAGGCTGGCCGAGTCGCTGCCCTCGCGCCAGATGACCTGGCGCAGGCGCTCGATCTTCCGGCCCCACACCGGCGACGCGAGCATCGGCTCCCGCATGGTCATCGCGTTGCGGTTGCCCCACAGGGTATTGATCTCGCCGTTGTGCGCCAGCAGGCGGAACGGCTGCGCCAGAGGCCAGCTGGGCAGCGTGTTGGTCGAGTAGCGCTGGTGGAACACGGCGATGGCGCTCTCGTACTCCGGGTAGCGGAAGTCGGTGAAGAACGCGGGGAGCTGGGTCCCGGTGAGCAGCGCTTTGTAGACGATGGTGCGGCAGGAGAGACTGCAGGCGTAGAAGCCGGGGAGATGTCGCTCCTCCGCGCGTCGCTCCATCTCTCGTCGGGAGAGGTACAGGGCCTGCTCCCACTGCTCCTCGTCCGCGGCGAGCGCGGGACGGCCGACGAGGACCTGGCGGATTACCGGGCATGAGGCCAGGGCCGTCGGTCCTAGGGCGGCGGTGTTGGTCGGCACGTCGCGCCATCCGAGGAAGGGAATGCCGTCCTCGGCCAACACGGCCTCGATCAGCGCCACGGCCTGGCCCAGCGCCTGCGACTCGCGCGGGAGGAAGAACGCGCCCACCCCGAACGGCAGGCCGGGTTGCAGGTGCAGCCCCAGGCGGTAGGCGTCGCGGTAGAACAGCCGGTGGGGAATCTGGGTGAGGAGGCCCGCCCCGTCGCCGGAGTTGTCGGTCGACGCCGCGCCGCGATGGGCCACGCGCGCGACCGCCTCGAGTGCCATCCCGACCACCTCGTGCGAGCGCACGCCCGAGGCGTGGGCGACGAAGCCGACGCCACAGGCGTCGTGCTCGCGCGTGGCGTCGAGCGCGCCATCGGCGAAGGTGGCGGCGTGTCGGGGGTCCGACGAGCGGGAACCGGCCGGGTGGATCCGCTGCCCAGGGGCGGCCATGGTGCCTCCTACGGGGTGGGCCCCTGGCGGCCGGAGAGGCCGATGCGGGGCAAACAAAAGCCCGCTCCCTTCTGGGAGCGGGCCGGGGTCTGGGTCATGAACGCGCAGATTTACCCGGTCGCTCCCAGAGCGGTGGCGAGGTTAATGAGGGCGGCGACCGGCTTCATCTGCGCGTTCATGACCGTATTATTATGCACCGGCGTGCATGTGTCAAGCGCCCGTCCCCCCTTGACATCCGTCGGGTCCAAACGTTAGGCTGAATATCCTGATCCGACCGCCGGGCACGCCGCCCGGCTTTCTCATCGGCTTCGATCGGATGCACATGCTGCTCGGCCTGGTGCTCGTCGTCGTCCTCCTTAGCCTCCTGCTTACCGTCCTTATTGGTGAGCCAGGGGTCCGCGGCGTGCCGACAGGAGCAGCGTGAGAGCGTAAGTCTCCACCGAATGCACCGGCGCCGCGGACCCAGAGG
>JBOHSB010000284.1:0-24460 GCA_050733015.1 Gemmatimonadales bacterium | reverse complement strand
GCGGGCATCGCCGGGGAGGAGGCCCTCGGCTGGCGCTGCGGGAAGTTGAGCACCCCGGCGGCGCCGGAGGTCCGGGTGAGCGGCTGGTCGCTGGTCACGGCCCGGTCGAAGCCCGTGGCGATGACGGTGACGCGCACCTCGCCGTGCATGGCGGGGTCGTTGCCGGCGCCGAAGATGATCTCGGCGTCGTCGCCCACGGCATCGTGAATGATGTCGTTGATCTGGGTGGTCTCGCCCAGGGTGAGGTCGTCACCGCCGATGATGTTGATCAGCACGCCGGTGGCGCCGGCGATCGACACGTTGTCGAGCAGCGGGCTCGAGATGGCCTGCTGGGCCGCTTCCAGCGCGCGGTTCTCGCCGCGCCCGATGCCAGTGCCCATGAGCGCGGCGCCGCCGTTCTGCATCACGGTGCGCACGTCGGCGAAGTCCACGTTGATGATGCCGGTGCTGGTGATGAGGCTGGCGATGCCCTGGGTGGCGTGGAGCAGCACCTCATCCGCCTTCTTGAGCGCCTCCTGGAACGGGATCCCCTTGCCGACCACCGCGAGGAGCCGCTCGTTGGGCACCACGATCATGGTGTCCACGTTCTTCCTGAGCTCGGCGATCCCCTGCTCCGCCTGCTTCATCCGGCGCCGGCCCTCGAAGAGGAACGGCTTGGTCACGATGCCGACGGTGAGCGCGCCGGTCTCGCGCGCCATCTGGGCCACCACCGGCGCGGCGCCGGTGCCGGTGCCGCCGCCCATGCCGCAGGTGACGAACACCATATCGGCGCCCTGGACCGACTGGGCCACCTCGTCCCGGTTCTCCTCGATCGCCTGTCGCCCGATCTCGGGCCTCGCCCCGGCGCCGAGTCCGCGCGTCAGCTTGCGCCCGATCTGGATCTTGATGTCGGACTTGGAGATCGCGAGTGCCTGCGCGTCGGTGTTGACCGAGATGAACTCGACCCCGCCGAGCTGGTCCTCGATCATGCGGTTGACGGCATTGCCGCCGCCGCCGCCGACGCCGACAACCTTCATCCGGGCGGTCTGGACGCCGCTCTCTTCCAGCTCAAATCTCATGGTGTGTTTCCCTCGGCCCGACTCAGAAGAAGTCCTGGAGCCACCGTTTCACCGGAGCGAGCACCTTCTCGACCGCCGGCGACTTCCGGCCACCGGTGCCGAAGCCACCGCTCGTTGCCACCTGTCGGGCGCCGTAGAGCACCAGGCCTGCGGATACCGCCATTCGCGGCGATTCGACGCTGTCCGCGAGACCCCGGAGGCGCTGACCGGGAATGCCGCAGCGGGCCGGCATGGCGAAGACTTCCCGGGCCAGTTCCACGATGCCCGGGGTCAACGCCCCACCGCCCGTCAGGATAACCCCTGCCGGAAGTCGCTGATGATAGCCTGCGCGCGTGATCTCGTCGAGCGCATACTCCAGTACTTCCTGCAATCGCATGTGCATGATATGCGCCAGCACTCGGCGCTGGGCATTGCGCGCCCCCTGGCCGGGCGTGCTCGGCAGCTCGAAGACGTCGCTCTCGGGCACCAGCGGCTCGAAGCCGCCACCGTAGCGCTCCTTGAGCCGCTCCGCGTCCAGTTGGGTGACCTGGAGTCCATGGACGATGTCCGCCGTCACGTGTCCGCCGGCGCAGAGCAGCGAGCCGGTGTGCCGGATCTTCCCGTTGTGGAAGATCGAGACGTTGGTGGAGCCGCCGCCCAGCTCGATGATCGCGCAGCCCAGCTCGATCTCGTCCGGGGTGAGCACGGCCAGCGAGGCCGCCAACGGCTCCAGCACGAACTCCTGCACATGGTAGCCGGCCCGTTCGACCGACTTCTTCAGGTTCTGAAGCACGCTGGAGAGCACGGTGACGAGGTACACCTCCGCCTCCAGCCGCGAGCCGGTCATCCCGATGGGCTCGTTGATGCCGCCTTGCTGGTCGATCAGATAATCCTGCGGGATGGCGTGCAGCAGCTCGTGGTCCCGCCCGAAGCTGATGTTGCTCGCCATGTCGTTGACCCGGGCCACGTCGCTGGTCCGGATCTCGTCCCCGGTCACGCTCACCATGCCGTGCGAGCTGCGTCCCGCCACGTGCTCGCCGGCGATGCCGCAGTAGGCCGAGCCCACCTCGACGCCTGCCATACGCTGGGCGCTCTTCATGGCCTTGTCGATGGCCCGGGTGGTCTCCTCGATGTCGCGCACCACGCCGCGTCGGATCCCGGCCGTCTTCTCCGAGGCCACGCCCAGGATCCGGGCCCCGACGTCACGCGCACCGCCGGTGACCTCGGCGATGGCGGCAACGATCTTGGTCGAGCCGAGATCGAGTGCCGCGACCAGCCGCTGGGGCTGAGCGCTCATGCGCGCGTCCGGCGGACGATCACCTGGCCGGCGAAGCGTCCATCGAGTTCCTGATAGGGTCGCCCGCTCCGGGCGAGGGCCTGCTCCACCGCCGTCACCGCTCGAATGTCCTCCGCGGAAACCTGCGCGCCGAACCAGAGGCGCCGCCCCCCGACCTCGAGTACCACGTCCGGCCCCACCCGCCACGCCGCTCCGATTCGCGCGAACAGGTCGGGCGCGAAGTCCCGCACCCGCGCGAGCACGCCCGTCACCACTGCATCGCCGAATGCCGCGTAGGGCAAGTCGGGCGCGGAACGGAGCGGGTCGTAGGGAAGCACGCGACCCCGCCCGTCCAGCAGGACCAACCCCTCGCCCCGGCTGGCGAGCGCCACCGGGGTCGCCTCCTTCAGCTCGATCCTGAGGGTGCCCGGCAGGCGCCGTCCCATCTCGACCGCCGTGACGCCCCGCATGCCGAGCACCCGGCGCGCGAGCGGCGCCGGATTGTCGAACACGCTGGCCGTCGGCGAGAGCTTCAGCGCGCCGACCACGTTCGCCGGATCAAGATACTGCAATCCGGCGATCTCCACCCGTCTGACCCGGAAAAAATCGAGACCACGAAGCGTTCTGGGAAGCCCGAACCAGAGCGCGAGCCCCAGTCCGAGGCCGCCGAGGATCTTCCAGCCGAGTTTCAGGCGGCCCCGAGCCACCGCACGAGCTCGGGTCCGACCCGCGTGATGTCGCCCGCACCGAGCGTGAGGACGACGTCGCCGGGCTCGAGCGCCTCGTAGACCCGGCGGCCGACGTCGGGCCGGCTCGGCTCGAAGCGCGCGTCGGCGCCCGCGCGCTGGGCCGCTTCGACCACCTGCCGGCCGCTCACCCCCGCGATGGGCTGCTCGCGCGCGGCGTATACCTCGGTCACGACCACCAGGTCGGCCGCGGCGAGCGCCTCGCCCATCGCCGTGCCGTGTGCCGCGGTGCGCGAGTACAGATGCGGCTGGAAGACGGCCACCAGGCGGCGGCCCGGGTAGGCCTGGCGCGCGGCCGCAAGCGTCGCGGTCAGCTCCGACGGGTGGTGCGCGTAGTCATCCACCACTGCGACGCCGCCGTGCTCCCCCAGCCGCTCGAACCGCCGCCCCACACCCGCGAACTCGCCCAGCGCCTCGACGGCCCGGTCGAGCGCGCCACCGATCGCGTCGGTGGCGGCCAGGGCCGCGACCGCGTTGCGGAGGTTGTGGACCCCGGGGACGCGCAGCCGGAGCCGGACCGAGCGGCCGTCCCGCCACCGGACCGTGGCCTCGGTGCGGTCGGCGTGCTGAGCGGTGTCCGAAATTCTGACGTCGGCATCGTCGCTGAAGCCGAAGCGGCGGAGGCCTCGGCCGAGCCGGCCGGCGACGATCCGGGCGCCCGGGTCGTCGGCGCTCACGATCGCGGTCGCGGCGCGGCCCGCGAACTCGGCGAAGGCCTCCTCCAGGGCCGCCATGGAGCCATAACACTCGAGGTGGTCGGGCTCGACGTTGTTCACGATGGCGACCGTCGGATACAGCGTGAGGAACGCCTTGTCGTACTCGTCGGCCTCGACCACGAACAGCTCGTCGCCGGCGACGCGCGCATTGCCTCCCCACGCGCTCACCCGTCCGCCCGCGATGCCGGTGGGCGAGAGGCCCGCCGCCGTGAGGGCCTCGGTGGTCATTACCGTCGTCGTCGTCTTGCCGTGGGTACCCGAGACGGCCACCGAGCGAGCCGTACCCACCAGCGCGGCCAGGGCTTCCTTCCGGGGCACCACCGGCAGCCCGAGGCTCCGGGCCCGTTCGAGCTCCGGATGAGTGGCCGGCACCGCCGCGCTCACCACCACGGCGCGAGCGCCGTCGAGGTGCGAGGGATCGTGCCCCTGCCAGATGCGCGCGCCCATCGCCGCGACATCGGCGGCGCCAGCGGGATCGGTGTCGCATCCGCTGACGACTACCCCCCGCCGGCAAGCGATGAGGGCGAGCGCGCTCATGCCCGCGCCGCCGACTCCGACGAAGTGAACCGGGCGCCTATCAGTGGGGGTGAACAGGTCCATGATGGATGCGCCAATGTAAGTAGTTGCTGCGGGTTCTGAAAGTGCGGCTCACGAGGGCAGCGTCAAAATCTTCGACACTATCTCGGCGGCCGCATGAGGGCGGCCACGGGAGAGTGCGCGGGAAGCCATCGCGTCGCGCCGGGTGCGGTCGCCGAGCAGCGAACCGACGGCCGCGCCGAGCGCGGCGGATGTGAGGTCGGCCTGTTTGATCAGCGCGCTGGCGCCGGCCTCGGCCAGCACGCGAGCGTTGTGAGTCTGGTGATCCGCCGCGGCGGTGGGCAGCGGGATGAGCACGCTAGGCAGCCCCCATGCGCACAGCTCGGCGACCGTGATCATCCCGGCCCGAGAGACGACTACGTCCGCGACGGCATAGCCGTCGGCCATGGGGTCGAGAAAGTCGATCACTTGGACCGCGGGTGGCCGGTGGCGAGCCGCAAACTCCTCGTAGCTGCCACGCCCGGTTACCCAGAGGAGATCCGCGCCCGCGGGACCTCCCCCATCGAGCCACCCGGCCACCGCCCGATTGATGGCCAATGCGCCCTGGCTCCCGCCGGTCACCAGGACCACCGGTCGGCCACCGGTCAGCCCGAACCGCGCCAGCGCCTGGGCCCGCCGCGCGGGCGTCGGCGGCGAGATGGGGTTCCCGGTATCGAACACCTGGGTCCTTCGCCCGAAACGAAGCAGGGCCCGCGCCTCTGGTAGTCCGAGATACACGTGGCGCACCCGGGTGCTGAGCAGGCGGGTGGCCAGGCCGGGATACGCGTTCTGCTCCTGGATGGCGGTCGGCACGCCGCTGCGGGTGGCCCACCAGACCACCGGGGCCGACGCGTAGCCGCCCGTCCCCACGACCGCCACCGGCTGCTCCTCGGCGAAGACGCGGCCTACCTGACGCAGCAGATGGCCCGCAATGAGCGGCCAGCGGACGTTCTTCCACCACGTTCGCCGGTAGATCGGCTCGGCGGGAAGCAGGTGGAACCGGAAGTCGCGGGTGGGAAGCAGCCTCGCCTCGACCCCGCGCACGGCACCAACCAGCACCGGCTCGACGTCTGGGGCGACTTCCGTAAGGGTCTGGGCGATCGCGAGCGCGGGCATCAGGTGGCCGCCCGTGCCGCCGCCGGCGATCAGGATGCGTCGCATCGGGCGCGTGGGTTGGACGCCTTCATCCCGAGCGCAGCGAGGGACCTACTCCGCCGCCGCCGGGAAGCGGCCCAGTCGGTCCCTCGCTGCGCTCGGGATGAGGGGCCTCCCATCATTTAGTCTTACGATCCGCATCCGGCGTCTCCCGCCGCGCCACTGTCGCCCGCGGCTTCCCGCGGAGCCGCCCGATGTTGATCAGGATCCCGGTGCCGAGCAGCGAGATCACCTGGCTGGACCGCCCGTAGGACATGAACGGCAGCGTGAGCCCAGTCGTCGGCATCAGGCCGAGCGACACCGCCATGTGCATGAACGCGGTGAGCCCGATGGTCGCGGTCAGCCCGACGGCCAGATACTGCCCGAACGGATCCGAGGCCGTGCGGGCGATCCTGAATCCGAGCCAGCAGAACAGTGCGAACAAGGACACGACGACGAGCACACCCACGAAGCCCCACTCCTCGCCGATGGTGCTGAACAGGAAGTCCGAGTAGGCATACGGCAGATAGCCGAGTTTCTGCTGGCCCTGCCCGAAGCCGGTGCCGAACAGGCCGCCAGACCCCATCCCGACCAGCGACTGGTATACCTGGAATCCGCCCGCCGTGGTCGCCTCGCCGGGATTGAGGAAGGTGAGCACGCGCGCCAGCCGGTACTGCGCGTCGCGGATCTGATGGAACACCAGGATGACGCCAACGCTGCCCAGCAGGATGAAGTGCCCGATCCGGGCCCCGGAGGTGAACAGGACCAGGCCGCCGAGCAGCGCAACCAGGGTGGCCATCGAGAGGTTGGGCTCGAGCAGGATGAGCAGCGAGACGAGCCCGAGGATCACGATGAACGGCAGGATGCCCTTCTTGAACTCCCGCACCTGCACGCCCTTCTTCGACGCCAGCATGGCGACCCAGATCACCACGGCCAACCGGGCGAGCTCGGACGGCTGGAAGTTGAGCGGCCCGATGTCCACCCACCGCCGAGCCCCGTTGAGAGACGGCGCGATCTCGCGGGTAAACGGCAGCAGCGGGATGACGAGAAACCCGATAGTGACCAGCAGGAGTGGCCAGGCCCAGGTGCGCCAGCGGTAGTAGTCCTGCCGGGACGCCCACAGCAGGAGGATGCCGCCCAACACCGCTCCGCTCAGCTGGCGGACGGCAAAGCCGAGGCCGACACTCTGACCCTTCATCGTCACGAGGCTGGCGGCGCCATAGGTCGCGGCAATCCCGAATGCGAGCAATATCAGGGTGACGACGCCGAGGAGCCGCGTCTCCCACCTGAGCTCGCCGGGATGGCGCACCGGCCGGGTCCCGGTCACATGGCCTCGACGGCCGCGCGGAAGGTGGCGCCGCGCTCCTCGTAGTTCTTGAACATGTCGTAGCTCGAGCAGGCGGGCGACAGCAGCACCGCGTCCCCTGGCTGGGCCAGGCGGCGGGCGGTGGCCAGCACTTCCGCGAAGTCGCCCGCGGGCACCACCCGAACGCGGCTCCCCAGATCCTGCACCACCTGAGGGCCGGCCTCGCCGTACGCCACCACCGCGCGGCAGCGGCCGTCCAGCGGCTCGATCAGCCGGGTGTAGGGCTCGCCCTTGTGCCGGCCGCCCAGCAGCAGCACGAACGGTCGGTCCACCGCCGCGATCGCGACCTCGGTCGAGGTGATGTTGGTGGACTTGGAGTCGTTGATCCAGAGCACGCCGTCCACCTCGCGGATCGGCTCGACCCGGTGGGGAATCGCCCGGAAGGTCCGGAGTCCGGCCGCCACCCGGGCGATGTCGCCGCCCGCCTCGGTGGCCACCAGCGCCGCCGCCAGCGCGTTGGCGACGTTGTGATCGCCCAGCAGGGGCAGCTCCGCCCGCGGGAGCAGGGCCCGATCGCCCAGCATCAGCCGATTCTTCGCTCGATCGTACCAGCCGTCCGCCCGGCCGACGAGCGAGAAGCGCCGGTGGGTGCCCCGCACCGGCCGCACCATCGCCTGCACCGCCGCGTCGTCCCCGTTGCTGATCCAGACCGACCCCGCCTCGGCGTTCCGGAACAGCAGCGCCTTGTCGCCATAATAGTCCTCGAGCCGGAGATAGCGGTCGAGGTGGTTGGGGGCCAGGTTGGTGAGCACGCCGATCGCGGGCCGCAGGTTCGGCGTGTCGTGAAGCTGAAACGAGCTCAGCTCGAGCGCCAGCCAGTCGGGCGGATCGTCGGCCAGCGCGACGTCGCAGAGGGGCCGGCCGATGTTGCCCGCCGTCTCGGTGCGGAGCCCGGCCGACATCATGGCGTGCGCGATGAGCGACGTGGTCGTCGTCTTCCCGTTGGTCCCCGTGATGCCGACGCACCGAGTCGTGCGGAGCGCCAGGAACCCGAGGTCCACCTCGGCGTGGATGGGGAGCTTGGCCGCCCGCGCCGCGGCCAGCGGCGGCACGTCGGGCGGGACCCCCGGCGCCACGACGACGGCGGCCGCGCGCGCGATCCGGGCGAGATCGTGGCCGCCCAGCTGCACGGTGGCGCCCAGCTTCCGGAGCTCCGCCGCCCAGGCATCATACGCCGGTCCCGCGCCCGTGTCCGAGGCGTACACCGACAGGCCCTGGTGCCGGAGGAGCCGCGACGCCGCGGCGCCGCTCTTCCCCAGTCCGACGACGGCGATCTCACGGCCCGTGGCCCGCCAGGTCTCGAACAGGGGGACCGCCATCGTCAGCGCACCTTGAGGGTAGACAGCGCCACCAGCGCGCACAGCAGGCCGAGGATGTAGAACCGCGTCACCACCGTGGTCTCGGCCCAGCCGAGCTTCTCGAAGTGGTGGTGCAGCGGGGCCATCCGGAAGACCCGGTGGCTGTCCGCGTACTCGCGCCCGCGGGTGCGCTTGTACCACTTGTAGACACCGGTCTGGAGCATCACGCTCACCGCCTCGGCCGCGAACACGCCGCCGATGAGGAGCAGCAGGAACTCGGCCTTGAGCAGGATGGCCACGGTGCCGAGCGCCCCACCGATGGCCAGGCTCCCCGTGTCGCCCATGAATACTTGGGCCGGATGGGCGTTGAACCAGAGAAACCCGATGGCCGCGCCCATGAGCGCCGCGCAGAATACGGCGAGCTCCCCCGCGCCCGGAAGGTAGAACAGGTTGAGGTACGAGGTGATGTCCACCCGCCCGAACAGGTAGGCGAAGGTGGCGAACGCCGCCGCCGAGATTCCGGCGAGGCCGCTGGCGAGACCATCCAGACCATCGGTCAGATTCACCGCGTTGCTCGACCCGGTGATCACCAGGGTGACGAAGACCACGTAGATCAGCGGCGCGAAGTTGACCACCAGGTACTTGAAGAACGGTAGCGTCGTGGCGGTGGCGGGGATCGTATCTCTCGGGACCAGGGGGAAGTACACCAGAAAGAGCCCGAGTAGCAGCCCGAAGCTCACCTGCCCAACCAGCTTCCACTTGGCCACGAGGCCGCGGGACTTGCCTTGCACGATTTTGAGATAGTCGTCGAGGAAGCCGATGCAGCCCATCCAGAGAGTGGATAGCATCGCGACGACGACGAACCGGTTGGTCAGCGGCGCCCACAGCAGCGTCGGCACGACCGTGGCCAGGATGATGATGAGCCCGCCCATCGTCGGCGTGCCGCGCTTGCTCTGATGGCTGGCCGGTCCTTCGGCCCGGATGATCTGGCCGACCTTGTGCGCGCGCAGTCGCGCGATCACGGGCGGCCCCACGAGAAACGCGAGCAGCAGCGCGGTGACGGTGGCGCCGGCGGCTCGAAAGCTGATGTAGTTGAAGAGATTGAAAATGATGTACGTCTTGCCGAGCGGCGCGAGCCAGTGATAGAACATCGAGCCTCAGCGTCGGGGAGTCGCGCGGACCGTGAGCGCCGGAAGTATACGTTCGAGAGCTACCCCGCGGGATGCCTTGAGCACGACGACTTCGCCGCCTTGCAGCCGCGCGGCGATCAGCGGTCCCAACGCCACGGGATCGTCGGCGGTCACCAGGCCGTCTCCCAGCCACGCGGCGTAGGGCGCAAGGGCGGGCACGAAGTCGCCGACGGCGCCCAGCACCTCCGGCGCGAGCTCCACCAGCGCCCGCGCGACCTCGGCGTGAAGCATCGGGCTGTCGGCGCCGAGCTCGCGCATCGTGCCGGCGATGAACACGAGCCGCCGCCCGTTCCGAAGCGCACCCGCAGTCGCGATGGCCGCCCGGAAGCTCTGCGGGTTCGCGTTGTAGCAGTCGTTGAGGATCGTCAGCCCACCCACCTCGACCAGCTCGCCGCGTCCTCCCGGCATTGAAAAGTGTTCCAGCGCCTGCGCCGACTCCTTGCGGTCGAGTCCGAGCGCTTCCACCACCGCCCACACCCGTGTGGCGTTGTCGGCCTGGTGGAGGCCGCGTGCGGCCAGCATGAACCGCGCGTCGCCGAAAGTGAGGATCGGGCGGGCATCCGCGCCGAGCTCGACTCGGTCGGGGGTGAGGTCGGCGCGCTCGAGCGCGGCGGTCCGGACCGTCCGGGCCAGCTTGCGCGCGCCGGCCGCGAGCTCGGGCGGCTGCGTCCCCACGATCGCGAGCGGCACCCCGTCGGTCAGCGATAGCTTTTCGGCCACGACGCCCGCGAGTGAGCCGAATCCTTCCAGGTGTCCTTCGACCGCGTTGGTGACCACCGTCAGCGTCGGCTCGATGATGGCCCGGTACCGCGCGATCTCCCCCGGGAGGTTCGCGCCGGCCTCCACCACCAAGGCCTCGGTGCCGGGCGGCGCCTCGAGGATCGTCATCGGGACGCCGACCAGGTTGTTGAGGTTGGCCCGCGTGGCGTACACCCGGTAGCGGGTGGCGAGCACGGCGGCCAGCATCTCCTTGGTGCTGGTCTTGCCGTTGGTGCCGGTGATGGCCACGATCGGTCCGGTGAGGTCCAGGCGGCGCGCCCGAGCCAGCCGGCCGAACGCTCGGAGCGTGTCGGGCACCTCGAACCCGACCACGCCGGCGGGTACCCGTGTGCCGAGCCGCACGACCATGCCGGTCGCGCCGGCGGCCGCCGCCGCATCCAGGTAGTTGTGTGCGTCGAACCGGTCGCCCGCGAGCGCCACGAACAGCGCCCCGGCCACCAGGGCGCGCGAATCGGTCGAGACCGTGGAAAAGGCGAGGGCGTCATCCGGCTCCGACGGCAGCTCGAGCGCGGCGCGGACTCGACCTGCGGTCCAGGCCGTCACGGGGACTGCCCCGTGGCCGCACGAACGATCTCCCGCTCGTCGAACGGCACCTTGATGGTGCCCAGCACCTGGTAGGTCTCGTGACCCTTGCCGGCCAGGAGCACCGTATCACCCGCGCGTCCCGTTTCGAGCGCGGCCTGGATGGCGGCGAGGCGGTCGACGAAACGAAGATGCGGCACGCCGGCCATCCCCTGCTCGATGTCGTCGATGATGGCACCCGGATCCTCGGTTCGCGGGTTGTCGGACGTGGCGATCGCGAGGTCCGCGCCGTCGGCGGCGATCCGGCCCATGATCGGCCGCTTGCCTTTGTCGCGGTCGCCGCCGCAGCCGAATACCACGATGACTCGACCACGCGTAAGCGGGCGCAACGTCGCCAGCGCGCGCTCCAGTGCGTCGGGCGTGTGCGCGTAGTCGCGGAGCACGGTGCACGGTACATCGGCGATCCGCTCCATGCGTCCGGGCACCTGCGGCGACGCGGCCAGGCGATCGACGACCTCGCGGAGCGTCTGCCCGAGGCCGAGCGCGCAGGCCACGGCCGCCAGCGCGTTGCTCACGTTGAAATCTCCCAGCAGGGGCAGCGACGCCTCGATCGTGCCATAGCGACCGTCCAGCCGGAACCGGCTGCCCGAAGCGTCGAGCACCACGCCGGTGGCTCGGAGGTCGGCCGCGGGATCCAGACCGAAGGTGACTCGCGGTGACCGCACGGGCAGCACGCACCACGCGGGATCGTCCAGGTTCACCACCTCCAGGCCGCCCAGCCGCAGCAACGTGCTCAGCTTGAGCTTCGAGGCGAGGTAAGCCTCCATCGTCCCGTGGTAGTCGAGGTGATCGCGGGTCAGGTTGGTGAAGAGGCCCGCCGCGAAGCTCAGGCCGTCGAGCCGGCCCTGGTCCAGGCTGTGGGACGAGGCCTCCATCGCCACGTGGGTGCACCCTCTGGCCAGGAGCTCGGCCAGGGTGGCCTGCAGGTCGATCGGTCCCGGTGTCGTGAGCGAACCGGCGGTCGAGTCCACGGGAGTGCCGTGCCCGTCGAACGCTCCCAGCGTGCCGATGCTGCCGGCGCCCCCGTCGGCGTTGAAGAGGTGTCGGATCAGCCCGGTCGTGGTGGTCTTCCCATTGGTGCCGGTGACGCCCACCAGAGTGAGGCGCCGGCCGGGATGGGCGTACCACGCCTGCCCCAACACGAGCGCCGCACGCCGGCCGTCCCGCACCACGATCTTCGGCACCGGCGTTTGCTGCGCGGTCTCCAGCACCACCGCGGCGGCGCCCCGGCGCACGGCATCGGCCACGAAGCGGTGGCCATCGGCCTGCGAGCCCCGAACCGCGACGTAGGCCATTTCCGGCCCGATCGTGCGGCTGTCCATGCCCAGGCCGGCGAGCGCGGGGCCGACACCGGGCGCGGAAACCAGCAGGTCGGCGCGGCGCAGCTCGTCGAGCAATTGGGCCCAGGTCAGGGACATGCCGTCTACGCTCCGTGGTCTCGCGTGATCATTCGGCCAGGACTACCACTGAAGACCCCGGGCGAGCGCTCTCCCCGGCGCCCGGCACCGTGCCCACCACGCGGCCCAGCCCGCGCAGGTTCACCTGGAACCCTCGCCGGTGGAGCGCGAGCGCCGCTTCCCGGATCGACTGGCCCGCGACGTCGGGTACTGGTCGAGGCGCGGTGCTGCCCTGGGGGGAATGATATGGCAAGGTGATGACCACGGGTGGCGCACCCGCGGGCGCTTCCTCGAGCGGGCGCGGCGCGGCTGGCGCTGCGCTGTCCTGCGCGGCCAGGCGCCCGCGGTCGATCGCCACCCGACGCGACGCCAGCGCCTGCTCAAGCATGGTGCGGGTGACCGGTGCGGCCGTGAGGCCGCCGTAGTAGTTCCCGCGTGGATTGTCGATCTTCACGATGACGACCAGCTGCGGATGATCCGCCGGAAAAATGGCCGCGAACGAGGCGGTGTACTGGCCATGGACGTAGCGGCCGTCCACGAAGCGCACCGCTGTACCTGTCTTGCCCAAAACCGAATAATTGCTCAGCTGGGCTTCCTCGCCCGTGCCGCCCTCGCCGGCAGCCTCACGGAGAAATTCGCGGAGCTGGGCGGCGATCTCCGTGGTGACCACCCGGCGCACCGGCTCGGGCCGGTGGCGGTAGAGCACCGCCCCGGTCGGGTCTCGCACCTCGCGCACCAGCGTCGGCGCCAGGAGGATCCCGTCGTTCGCGATCGTGGCGTAGGCGGCCGCGAGCTGCACCGGCGTCACCTCGAACTCGTATCCCATCGCCATGCTGGCCCGGGTGTAGTTGGGCTGCCATCGGTCCGGCAGGGCGAGGATGCCGCGCGACTCTCCCGGAAACTCGGCGCCGGTGGGGGTCCCGAAACCGAAGTCCCGGAGGGTCTCGAACTGCTCTTCGGGCCGGAGCCGCGAGGAGAACTTCGCCATCGCGATGTTGCTCGAGACCTGGATGGCGCGTGCGAGCGTCAACATGCCCCGCTGAGCGTGCGAATCGGTGATCCGCCGGACTCGGCCGGTGGAGGTGGTCGGCATCAGATAGACGCCGTTGTCGCCCGACACGGCGTCTGTGGAAGGCACCCGGTCGCGCATGAGGAGCGCCGCGGCGGTAAACAGCTTGGCGGTCGAGCCCGGCTCGAACGGATCGGTGAAGGTGGAGGCGCTGGGCACGCCGCCGCCGGCCGCCTGCCTCGAGGCCAGGGCCAGCAGCTCGCCCGTGTTCGGGTCCAGGAACACGACGTCGCCACCCTCGGCCTTCATCTGCCCGATCGCGTCGTCGAGACCGCGCTCCGCGATCTCCTGCAGCTCCGCATCGAGGGTGAGCACCACGTCGTTGCCGGGCACCGGGTCGCGGGTCTTGCGGTTGGGCGAATCGTACCGGCGGCCGGCGCGATCCTTGAGCAGCACCGCCTCGCCCGGGCGCCCGGTCAGCACCGAATCGAGCGCGGACTCGAGGCCCGACCCACCCGCGGGTCCATCAGGCGACAGCCCCCCGATGATCGGCCGGGCCAGGTCGCGCGACGGGTAGAACCGCTGATATTCGCCCGACAGGTGGATGCCCCGGACGGCCCGGAGCGGCTGCACCTGCGTGGCGTTGAACGGGCCATGCAGATAGATCCACCGCTTTCGGGCCTGGAAGTCGCGATTGAGCGCCGAAGCCGACAGCCCCAGGTTGCGCACCAGCAGCACGAACGCCGAGCGGATGTCCTCGAGCTCGTTCGGCGCCACGCCGACGTGGTAGAACTCCTGGGTGATCGCGAGCGGAATGCCGTTCCGGTCGTAGAGGGCACCGCGGCGGGCGGGGAGCACTACCTTCTCGGTGCGCTGGCGGGCGGCCTCCCGCTCCCAGCGCTCGGCCTCGACGATCTGCAGCTGCGCCGCGCGCGTGAGGACGGCCAAAATGCCGACGGCGAACCCGAACTGGATCGCGCCGATGCGTGCGGCAGGTTTGGCCATCAGCGCACCTCGGGTCCGGCCGGAGGAACAGCGAAGAGGACGAACTCGGAATCGGCCGGCTCGTGAAGCCCCAGGGCCCGCTCCACGATCGGGACCAGGACCTGTCGGCTCGACCCCTCCCGAATACGGCGCTCGAGATCTCCCCGGCGCGCCTCGAGAGCCATGCGCTCCTCCCGGAGCTCGCGCAGGCGTCGAGCGGTCCGAAATCCCTCCGTCTGGCGGGTGGTGATCGCCACCAGCACACCGAGGAAGATGACGAGCCACAGCATCAGCCAGTGCCGTCCCTTAAGACGCATCGCCCGCCTGGAAGATCCTGAGGTGCGCGCTTCGCGCGCGGGGGTTGGCCGCCACTTCGTCCGCGTCCGGCACGACCGGCTTCCGCTGCACCAGCCGCCCGAGCGGCCGGCCCCGGCAGGTGCACACCGGGTGGCCCGGCGGGCAGACGCAGGCGCTGGCCCATTCGCGGAACGCGTGCTTCACCGCCCGGTCTTCGCCGGAGTGATAGGTGATGACCGCCAGGCGGCCACCTGGCCGGAGCGCGTCGCGGAACGCGGGCAGCGCGATCTCGAGGCCGGTCAGCTCCGCATTCACCGCGATGCGGACGGCCTGAAACAGCCTTGCGAAGTCCGCCGGCCCGGCGCGCGGGCCGAGCACCGCACGGACGGCGTTGACGAGATCGTCGCTGATGGCGAGCGGCTGACGTCCCCGCCGGCGGACGACCTCGCGCGCGAGCCGGCGAGCCTGGCGCTCGTCGCCGTAGTCGTGGAAGACCCGGGCGAGCTCGGCCTCGTCGGCATGATTCAGAAAGGCAGCGGCCGACGGGCCGTCCGCGCCCATCCGCATGTCGAGTGGAGCACCCGGTCGGAAAGTAAATCCGCGTCCCGCCTCATCCAATTGGCGGGAGGAGACGCCGAGGTCCAGCAGGATGAAATCGGGGTGAAACCCCGCCACGGCTTCGAGGGCCTCGGGCGACGCGTAGGGCGCCTGGAGGTAGCGGATCCCGTCCTGGCCCAGTCGCCGGCGGCTGACGGCGATCGCCGCGGGGTCTCGGTCGATGCCGAGCAGCTCCGCCCCTCCGCGCCGGAGGGCCTCCGCGTGCCCGCCGTCGCCCAGGGTCGCGTCCACCACTCGGCGCGCGCCCGCGGCCGCGGCCAGCACGGGAGTCAGCAGCACGGGAACGTGGATGGACGCGGCGGCGTCGGTCATGGTCGGCACGGGTCGAAAACGAAACACCCCGTCCGCGAGGACGGGGTGGCACGTTCAACAGAGGGAGCGGGGCTGACGGGGCTCGAACCCGCGACCTCCGCAGTGACAGTGCGGCACTCTAACCAAGCTGAGCTACAGCCCCTAAGAACGGCGCGGGGAATATAGGCGGAGGGGTGTTCGGAGTCTAGTCGAACTCCGGTCCTCGACCCGCGCCTCAGGGCCTCACTTACAATACGCCTTCGTCATCGCCGCCACCCGCGGCTTGTACTGCTTGATGATGCCCAGATTCTTGTCCACCGCCTCCGGATTGGCGTTCCGCCCCGCGGTGAGGGCGGTCTCCGCCTCGCCCAGCAACGCTTCCTCCTGCTTGGCCAGATCGCATGACTTGCCCTTCTCCGCCTGCGGGTCGATCTGGGGCACCTGGAACAGTGTGGCCAGGCCCAGCAGGTAGTTCGCGGCCGGTCCCACTTTCCCGGCCGGGTTGGCCGCCGACACCGCCATCCGGAGCAGCTCCGCCGCACCCTGGAGATCCTGCGGCTGCTGCAGCAAGGGCGCGGCACCGGTATAGAGCAGCGCCGCCGCGTTCTCCTTGGCCTGCGGATCGCCGTGCTTGATGGCGAAGTCGAGGAACGGCAAGGCCTCCTTAGGCCGCTTGGCGTCGATCACAGCCTTCGCCGCGTTGAGGGCGGGCACGACGTCGGTCGTGTCCTTGGCCATGATCCGATTGGTCACGGCCACGACGCTGTCGGTCTGACCGGTCAGGGAATAGGCCTTGTTCAGATAGCCCAGCAACGTGGGATTGTCGGGATACTTGCGCACGCCCACCTGGGACCACTTGAGCAGCCGCGCGGTGTCCGGCTTCTCGCCCTCGCCGGCGGCCGCCGAGATCTTGGTAAAGAAGAGCGTGTCGGCCTTGGTGCTGTCGGTGGCGTAGAGGGTCTCGAGCGCGTCCACCGCGCACTTGAAGTCGCTCAGGAAAAGGCAGGCGTTGCTCTTGAGGTCGTACAAGTCGGCGTTGTACGGATCGAGCTTGAGCCCCTCGTCCGCCACTTGGAGCGCGGTCTCCGGGTGACCCGACTGCAGGAAGTACTTGAACAGCTCCTCCCGCAGCTTCTGGTTGGTCGGCGCCACGCGGAGCATCTGCTTGAACGCTTCCAGCGTGTGGGCCGTATCGTTGGCCGCCTGGAACTGGGTGGCGAGCGCCGTCCACACCGGGAGGCTCAGGGGATCGCCCTTGGCGGAGGCCTGCAGGTGCTTCACCACCTCGTCGCGCGACGCCTTTTTGTCCTGCGCCAGGAGCGCCAGGCAGTACTCGGCGAGACCGTTGCTGGGGAGCGCCTTGAGCGCTTTGTTGGCGGACTCGGCGGCCTTGTCCGGCTTGGCGGTCCGCTGCTCGATGCAGGCCTTCCCGTCCGCGAGCGACTTGACGGCCGGCTCGAGCGCCTCCGCCAGCCGCTTCCCGAACGCGGCCGGCGTCTCGTTGGGGTTCTGGGTCAGAGTCACGACGTTGCCCGCATCGTCGTTCACCCCGGCCAGGCGTGCGGTGACCGTGAACCTGCCGCCCTCGGCCTTGTTGAGCGTAGAGCTGACGATGAATCGGGCCTGGATATTCTTGGCGAGGGTTGTTGCCAACGCCGGGCTCAGGATGGCATCGATCGGGTAGCCGTATTGCTTGAGCGCGTCGTTCATCTGCGCCTGCTCCACCACCTGATAGTCGCGCCCCACCATGCCCTTCATCTCTTCCCGCAGCCCGGTACCGATCTGCACGGCCGGCGCGGAATCGGCCGGCGCGAAGGCGAACGGGTTGGCGACCATGAAGCGGGGCGCCGCGTTGACAGTCTGCTGCGAGGCGCGCGCCCCGCGAGGGATGCCCTGGGCCGCGAGCGGCGACAGGGCCGCACTCCCGACCACGGCCAGGGTCACAAGACGGAACAGGGACATGCCTCAGCCTCCACGAAGTGTCGGCCGCGTTGGGGGCGGCAACCACCGCGCACAGGACGCGGATAGGAATGGGCGAAGAGGGATTCGAACCCCCGACATCCTGCGTGTAAGGCAGGCGCTCTGAACCAGCTGAGCTATTCGCCCCGGAAGACGCGCAGGCCTCGCCCGAATATCGGGATTTACGTCCTAACGCAGAGAGTGTGCCGTGACGACGGACACCCTACAGGGCGATCCCGATCGGAAAGAGGATGCAATAGCCGACTACGAGCAGCACAGCGGCGGCGCTCGGATGCCCCGCGGCCAGCGTGAGATATCCCGCCACCAGCACCACGACGGCCGCCGCCAGAATGACCAAGTTGCGGCGCGTGAGCAGGAACCGCCGCGTGCGGGCAGTGGTCCCTGGAGAGGACACCGAGGTGCGGGAACTGGGCATAAGATAGGAGGCTACTACGGTTTTGGAGGCGGGTCAAGTTCAGGCCTGTCCTCGGTTTCGGCCTCCACCACCCATCCGATGTCCAGGGCGGCTCGCCGGACCCGGTCCGCAAGCCGGCGGCGCCGCACCAGCCACAGCACCAGCACGGCCATGACCACCCAGCCGCCGCCTGCGATCAGCCACTGACCCAGGGTGTATCGTTGCCGGACCGCCCGGTGCCACGCTTCCTCGAACCGGTCGATCCGGAGACCGGTTGTGGCCAAGACCGCCGCGTCGAAGTCGTCTCCGTGCTCGAGACGCTGCAGCAGCGGCGTCAGGGTGCCCGTGGGATTTCGGCGTGCGAGCTCCGTAACGGCCGAGGCGGCCAGCGCGTACGCCGCGTCGGCGGTGGAGGCCGATCCGCGGAGCGCGCCATCGAGCGCGCCGAGCGACGGGACCGCCCCGCGCACAACGGACAGATTGAGCTCGAGGCCGCCGAAGCGCTCCCATTCGCCCGCGGCCCAGGCGGCGTAGCCCTCGTCGAACCAGAGCGGCACGCGGACGGACACCGCCTCGTGCAGCGCGAGGTGCGCCAGCTCATGGCGGAGCGTGCGGGGAAGGTCGTCCTGGTCGGCGCGCAGGAGGATGGTGCGCTCGCCCGGCTCGGCCACGGCGGCCCCCCAGGCTGGGGCCCGCCCCGAGGTGAGCGAATCGAGGATGCGGCCGTTGGGAACCACGATAAGCCGGAGCGGCCCGGGATCGCGCCGACCGAGCCCGGGCCAGTCGGCGGGACGATCGGCCGCGCGGGCGAGGTCGAGGGCGATGGCGCGCTGGGCGGGCCAGGCGACGACCGTGACCCGGCCTACCTGGACGGCGGCCGGCGCCGCCTGCAGCAGGAAGGCGAGCGCTAGGAGAGCAGGCTGCGCGGGACCTCACCCCCCGCCGCGGCCACGTCCAGCATTTCCTTACACCGCTTGGCCCACGGATTGAATTTGTTGGCCTTGTGGCCCTCGGCCCAGGTCTGCATCGCCTCGTCGCGGCGGTCCGCGAACCAGAGTGCGCGGCCCAGCTCGAAGTACGCCTCGATCAGGTTGGGCCCGAGCTTGAGGGTCTTCCGGAAGAACGTGTGCGCGTCCTCATACATCTCGCGCTCGAGGTACACCAGCCCCAGATAGTAGTGGGCGTAGAGGGTGGCCTTGCGATCGTTGTCCAGCCGGATCGCCTTGGACAGGTGCTCGATCGCCTCGCCGAAGATCCGCTTCTTGAGGCAGATGTAGCCCACGTTGATCCGGGCCAGGGCGTTGGCCGGCTCCTTCATGAGCACCCGCGAAAAGGTGCCCAGGGCGTCGTCGTAATCCTCGTGCAGCATCTGGGCCCAGCCGAGCAGGGACTGGGCCTGCACGTCGCCGGGCGCCAGCGCCAGCGCCTTGTCGAGCGACTGGATCGCGCCGGCATAGTCGCCCAGAGAGATGAGGCTCCAGCCCTTCTCGATGTAGGTCGAGGCGCCGAGGTGATCGGCGTGCACCGCCGGACGCGCTCCCGTGAACTGGGGCGCCGTCGCCGACTCGGCCGCGTTCCCCTGCTTGTAGCGCTCCACCAGGCCGCGGATGTCTTCCTTCATCTGTCCCAGATCGGTCAGCGCGCCGTCCACCCGTTTGAACAGGGTGATGATGTCGCGCTTGATCGTCTCACGGTCGGCCCCCTGCGCCACCCCGAGGCGGGTCTCGATCTCCTGGAACTGGCCCCGCAGGGCGGCGAACCACGGCTCGTTCATGAGGTGCTTCCCATCGCGGTCAGGGCCATTCGCTCGGTGGAGGACAGGAGCTTGCGTGCGTTGAGGATGATGATGGTTCGCTCCGGCCGGCTCACGATTCCGGCGATGTAGGCCGCCGCGAGCCCGCTGACCAACGGACCGGGCGCGGTGATCGTCGTGCTGTCCACGCGCAGGACCTCGCGCACCTCGTCCACCAGGACGCCGACCCGCTGCTCGCCGAGGTCCAGCACCATGAGCCGGGTCTCCTCGCGGACCGGCGCGGGCAGCTCGAATCGCTTGCGCAGGTCGACGACCGGGACCACCCCTCCTTCGTAGGGCACGACGCCTTCGAGGAACGACGGCGCCTTGGGCAGGGGAGCCGGCGCCACGTGCCGCAGAATCCGCTCGACCTGCAGGATGTCGAGCGCGAACTCCTGGGTGCCGACCCGAAAGGTCACGAGCTGGATGTCGTCCCCGGTGAGGGTCGTCATGCTGCCGTGGTCTCCGTGAAGCGGGCGCCGAGGGCGGCCAGGTCAAGCAGGGGAATCAGGCCGTGGGCGGTGCGGGCCACGCCCGCGGCCCACGGCAGCGCGCTGCCGCCCTGCACCGGCAGGCCGCGCTCGTAGAGCACCGAGTCCGCCTCGTCGACCTCGAGACAGAGCCGGCGCCCTCCGACCTCGACCAGCACGCCCATTTCGGCTCGCTCCGGCGGACACGGGCGGCCCTCGAGCAGGGCGCCGAGATGGACCAGCGGCAGGATGCGGCCGCGGATGATCGAGACGCCCCGTACCGCCGGCTCGACCGAGGGCACGGGAAACGCCGTCCCTGGGTCCAGTACCTCCACGACCTGCGCCAGCGGCAGGCCGACCACCCGGCCGCCCGCACGGACCAGCAGGTGCCCCGCCCCGGCGCTCATCGCTTGGCCATCCGGCCCAGCTCTTCGACCACGCGCGCCGCGATCCGCCCGATCGGCAGCACATGATCCACGCCGCCGGCCTGCACCGCCGCGCTCGGCATGCCGTAGATCGTGGCCGTCTCCCGATCCTGGGCGATGCCGACACCACCCGCGTCGCGGATCTCGCGCAGGCCCCCCGCCCCGTCACGGCCCAGGCCGGTGAGCACCACGCCCACGGCCCGGGGCCCGAAGATCCGGGCCACGGTCCGGAACAGCGGATCCGCGGCGGGGCGCACGCCCCACACCGCGGGCTCCTGGTCGAGCTCCAGTCGCAATCCCTCGGTGCCGATGGCCACGCGCATATGATAGTCCCCGGGTGCCACGTACGCGGTGTCCGCCAGGATCGGCGTTCCGTGCTGCGCCTCGACCACGTTGAGCCGGCTCTGGGAGGCCAGCCGCTCGGCCAGGCTGTGGGTGAACTTGGGCGGCATGTGCTGCACGATCAGTACCGCCGCCTGCTGCCCGGTCGGGAGCTGGGGAATCAGCTCGGCCAAGGCCCGGGGACCGCCGGTCGACGCGGCCACGGCGGCGCACTGCCGGGCCCGACCGGGTAGCGCGTACATGGCGTGCATGTGCGCCCCGCGTGCGGGGCGCGCCAGCACCGGCATCCGGAGGATGGCCGCGCTCCGGACCGCCCGCAGGGTGGCCACGACACGGTCGCGAAACCGGGCGATTGCCTGATCGCTCCGATCGTCCTCTTTCGGCACCAGGTCGACCGCGCCGAGCTCCAGGGCACGAATGGCCGCCCCGGTCCCGCGTCCGGCGTACGAGCTCACGACCACGATCGGCCGCGGCGATTCGGACATGATGTAGCCGATGGCCCCGAGCCCGTCGAGGTCGGGCATCTCCAGGTCCATGAGCACCACGTCCGGATCGAGGTCGTGCACCTTCTGCAGCGCTTCGATGCCATTCCGCGCGGTGGCGACGGCGCGGAAGTCGCCGCTCCCGTCCACCACGTCCGTCAGCAGCCGTCGAAAGAAGGCGCTGTCGTCCACGATCAGGACGCTCTGCGCGTCAGAGACTCTGGACGCCATGCGACACCGAAGAGATCTCGACCCGGCCGTCGGCCACCCAGAACTTCACGGTCCGCCCATAGTCGCCGCCGGTGGCCTGGGCCACGATCGGCACGCCGTGCTGGATCAGCACCTGGCGGCAGGCCACCGAATTCCGTTCCCCCATCTGAATCGTGCCGGGCGCGGCGAGGCTGGCGAACATGCTGGCCCCGCCCGCCAGGCGGGCCGTGACCCGGCGGGTGTGGGCGCCGCGCTGGCCCATCAATTCCAGCAGGCGCGGTATCGCGGTCTGCGGGAACTTGGCCTCGTTGTCGTCCTTCCGGCTCAGGGCCTGCGACGGCAGCAGCACGTGCGCCAGGCCGCCGACCTTGGCAGTTGCGTCGTGCAGCACGATGGCCACGCAGCTGCCCAGCCCGATGGTCACCAGGACGTCGTCGTTCGCGCCGACCCGAAGGTCGGCCACGCGAACGATGATCTCGCCGTTCATGCGGGCCGCCGGTACACGCGCTCGCGCGGGTCCACCAGCGCCAGGCGGTCGCGGGCGGAGCCGAACAGGGTCTCCACCTTGCCCAGGACGAGGAACCCGCCGGGCACCAGGGCATCGGCGAACGTCTGAAACAGCCGTTCCTGCATCGGGCGGTCGAAGTAGATCACGACGTTCCGGCACAGGATGAGATCGTAGTCGGTGCGCGGCGGTGCTTCGCGGCTGAGATCGTGCGGGCGGACATGCACCCGGCGGCGGACCCGGTCGGTGACGCGCTGCTGCTCAGCCACGTCCTCGAAGTAGGATCGCACCAGGTCGACGGGCATCTCGGTCAGTCCCTCGCGCCGGTACCGCGCCTCGCGGGCCCGATCCAGGCTGGCCCGGTCGATGTCGGTCGCGTCGATGGTGAGCCGGGTCAGCTCGCCGCTCCGGCCGGCCTGGTCGAGCAGGTCGGCGGCCAGGACGCCCAGCGTGTAGGGCTCCTCCCCCGAGGCGCATCCCGCGCTCCACACCCGGACGTCCACCCGCGGATGGTCGAACAGCGCCGGCAGCACGGTGCGCCGGAGCAGGTTCCAGGTGTCCGAGTTCCGGTAGAAGCGGGTGACGTTGATGGTGAGCGCGTCGCGCAGGCGCTCGTACTCCGTCGGGGACCGGTTGAGGAGGGCGCGGTAGTCCTCGTAGGTGTGCACCCCGCACGCCCGCATGCGAACCGCGATCCGGCGGCGGATGCACTTGTCCTTGTACGCCTCGACGGTGAACCCGCTCGTCCGGGCGATCTGGCGGGCCAGGGCCGCGAAGGCCGCGTCGTCGGCCGTCATGGGGTCATGTCCAGCATCTCGAGGTTGGACCGAGCCAGCTCGTGCCCCGGATTCAGCTCGGTGGCCCGGCTCCAGCTCTCGCGCGCGCGGGCCTTGTCCCGGCGCTTGTAGGCAATGTTGCCGAGCTTGAAGTACAGATCGTCGCCCAGGTCGGGCGCCAGCTTGGCGGCGCGCTCGTACGATTCACGCGCCTCCTCGTACCGGCCGTTCCGATAGAGGATATCGGCGAGGTTCTTGGAGATCTGGGGCAGCGACGGGTCCTCGCCCAGGGCGGCCCGGAGCGCCGCCTCGGCGCCCTGCGAGTCGCCGGTCAGCTCGAGCAGCACGGCGAGGTTGTTCTGGAGCACCGCGTTCGCCGGATAGGTGCCGACGCCCGCCCGGGCGGCCTGGAGGGCGCCCGTCGCGTCATCGAGCCCCGCGCCGGCGAGGGTCGCGGCCCAGTACCAGAGCGCCGGCGCGGGCTTCGGGCCCATCAGCTCGAGGGTGCGCGCGAGGCGCCCCTGGGCCACCTGGTGCTCGCCCCGCTTGAGCGCCACCACGCTCCAGCCCAGCATGATCCGAGCGTCATCGCGGGCGCGGCCGGCCGCGTCGCCGTACGCCGCCTCGGCCTCGTCCAGCCGGCCCAGCCGCTCCAGTGCGTACCCGAGGTTGTGCAGCGCGGCGGGCTTGGCCCCGGCGGCGCCGGCGGCCTGCTTGAAGGCGGCGGCCGCCTCGTCCCAGCGTCCCTGCCGCACCGCGATGAGGCCCAGATAGAACGGCGCACTGGTGTCCGTGGGACGGAGATCGGCCACGCGGCGGAACTCCCGCAGCGCCTCGTCGAGCATCGCGGCCTTGTAGAACGCGATGCCGAGATTGCGGTGCTCGTCCACCCGACCGTCGTTGACCTTGGGCGCGGCCGCCGCCGAGGTACCGGTTCGGTGCGCGAATCCGGCCGTGATGAGGCCGTACAGCGCCTTCCCGACCTCGAACTCGACCAACCCGCTGTCATCGATGACCGCCTGGACATCGCGGGTGCCGTTGAGCAGCGGCACCAGCCGATGCTGCGACGCCGAGAGCTCCGGGGACGACTCGCCGATGTGGGTCGGGTCTACCGAGAAGATCAGGTCGAACGAGGGAATCTTCTTCTCGATCAGACTCCACTCGTCCACCCGCCGGGCGCCCTCGAGCAGCAGGAACTCCGGATTGATCCGGACCAGGAAGTCCTCGCGCTCGGGCCGCACACCGGCCTCGAAGTTGAACGTGCCTGAGGTCCAGGTGAACAGATAGTACACCGCCTCCTCGATCTGGAGCCGGATGTGGCTCTCCAGATCGCTTCGGCCCACGAAACCCAGCTCCACCAGGATCTCGCCCAGCTTGTGCTCGCGGTCTCCCTCCTGCCGCTCCACGGCCTGCTGGAGCTGCGCCGGAGTCAGCCGGCCACTCCGCACCAGGATGTCGCCCAGGCGGTCGCGGCGGTTCACGATCGCCGCGTAGATGATGTGGCCTTCCGCGAAGTAGATGGTGCCGAAGTTGTGCCGGTCGGCGAGCGCGAGGCATCCGGTCCGGCGCCCGAGGAACAGGAGCTGGATGACATCCGGGAGACTGGCCTCCTTGAGGCTGCCCTTGATCGCCATCAGCGCCAGTCCTCGATGACACGCTCGGCGACTTCGGGCCATTCCCACACCATCTTCTCGCGGCTCCGCGTGGCGCTCGCGCCCGCGCCGATGATGCCGCTCGAGCGTCCCGACGGCCGCCGCGGCGTGGGTGCCGCGGCCACCGGCTCGTCC
>JBOHSB010000283.1:0-16855 GCA_050733015.1 Gemmatimonadales bacterium | reverse complement strand
ATGATGCGCTCGCCCCGCAACTCGTCGAACAACGGGATCAGGGTGTGGTGGGTCTTCGTGATGGCATCCATCGCGGGGTCGCTCCTGTGCGCTGTGTCTGCTGGCAAGTCGTACGGCAGTATAGCACACGCGCTTTTCGCCGCATGCTGGCTCTCTATCCGCGCGGCCTGGACCGCCACGCACGGCCTCTGTGTTATACTGCCCACATGACGATCAAGAGATTGGACCACGTCAGCGTCGTCGTCGACGACCTCGCAGCCGCTATCACTTTTTTCACCGCGCTCGGCATGACGCTTGAAGGCGAGGCGCCGGTCGAGGGCCCGTGGGTGGACCGCGTCAACGGGCTCGAAAGTGTCCAAGTCGACATCGTTATGATGCGGACCCCGGATGGGCACGGGCGGCTTGAGCTGACGAAGTTTCGCAATCCAAGACTGGTCGAGATCGAACCGGCGATCGCGCCGCCGAACACGCTGGGCCTCCGGAGCGTGATGTTTACAGTAGAAAGCGTCGACGACACTGTCGCTCGCCTGCGCGCCAACGGCGCCGAACTCGTCGGCGAGGTGGCCCAGTACGAGGACAAGTACCGACTCTGCTACATGCGAGGCCCTGCGGGCATCATCGTCGCGCTGGCCGAGGAACTCTTCTGAAGCGTTCACCGCCTTCGGAGAAACCGGTGGCGCCCTACCGTCGCAATATCCACTCTCCGATCGCTGCTATTGCATGCGCGTACCCACGCTCGGTTGCCGGGCGACCGAGTCGCGCCCGTCTTTGAGCGCATAGTGCGCCTCGGTCACACCCACCAACTTGCCATCCTGGAGTCGGCTGACGCTGCGCGTCGTGACCTGGACGCCTTTCAGGATGAAGCTCTCGTAGGGACCTGACTCGGTGACGATGCTGTCGCCCGCGACTGCGACCACGCGCACCGGCACGGGTTTCTGCTTGGGGGCTGTCATCGTCCAACCGGAGCTGTCGGCCGTCGCGTTGAACACCGCCTCGAGAGGCGGATTTCCCGCGAGCGAGGAGGCATCGAGGCGCTGTCGAGCGGAGCCAGGCCCAGGGCGGGAGGGGTGTCGTTCGGCTCGTCCATGTCCGCGATCTCGCCGCGGACGTCATAGAACGAGGGCGGCCAGAAGGGCAGGGCCAACATCGAATCCAGGCTGGCTTGGCTGCTGGCCGGGCCGACGACGGCAGGCGCCGGCCGCGGGCTGCACGCGGCCACGAGCGACATGTCGGTCACAAGCGTGTACCTGACGAGCCGACGGTGCATCCGGCCTCCGTGGGGTAGACGATCGAACTGGACCGGAGCACCACAGACCCCCGAACGAAGGGCTGGCACCTCCAGCTCCGCCCGCACGCTGTCGGCCCTTCAGATCAGCCGCCTGCGCCCCGATAGCGCAACCAACCCACGCCGGTGCATCCTTCGGAGCTATCTCTACCTCTTCCAGGACAGCAAAGGCGGTGCGTCATGACGCGCATGCTTCGTTGCACGGCATTCGTGCACGCCCTGGCCGCGCTGGTCGCCGTCCGCGCCGGCGCCCAGACCATCCAGACCCACTTTGCGACCGTCAACGGGGTCCGGCTGCACTATCTGGAAGCCGGCAGCGGACCGCCCGTCATCCTGCTTCACGGGTTCGGGGAGACCAGCCACATGTGGCTCCCCTTGATCCCGAAGCTCGCCGCTTCCCACACCGTCATCGCGCCCGATCTCCCTGGCGCCGGCGAGTCGTCGGTTCCCGACAGCGGCTACGACAAGCTCACCATGGCCCGCGACATCCATGCGCTCGCCGAGCGCCAGGGCTGGAAGTCGGTTCGGATCGTGGGACACGACATCGGCCTGATGGTGGCCTACGCGTATGCGGCGTTGTACCCCAAGGAGACCGAGCGGATCGTGCTCATGGACGCCTTCATTCCCGGCGTCGGCAAGTGGCAGAGCATGTTTCTGTTGCGAGACCTCTGGCATTTTCACTTCTACGGCAAAACCCCGCTCGCCCTGGTCCAGGGGCGGGAGCGGATCTACCTCGATCATTTCTGGAACGACTTCGCGGCCGATGCCGCGCACTCCATTCCCGAGGCCGACCGCCGGCTCTACACCGCCACCTTTGCGCGGCCGAGGCACGTCTGGGCCGGCATGGAGTGGTTTCGCGCGTTCGACCAGGACGCCACCGAGTTCGCGGGTCTGGCCAAGACCACGCTCACGCAGCCGATGCTGGTCTTGAGCGGGGAGAAGTCGGGCGGCGATTTCCTCATCGATCAGGCCCGGCTGGTGGACAGCCACGTCGAGGGTGTGGTGGTGAAGGGGTCCGGCCACTGGTTGATGGAGGAAGCGCAGGGCCAAGTGATCCCGAAGCTGGTGGAGTTTCTCGACCAGTAGGTCACGGGGGTCCTCAACCACCGCGGGCTCGCACCCGAAAAAGAACCGCCGCCAGAAGTCGCGAGCTCCTGGCGGCGGCTCACCTGCCCAGCTCCCGGGTCACCCACCCCCGCTTCATGCCGCGGGTCTCACATCACCCGCCACGACCGGCTGCTCCCCCACCGGCCCCGGCTCCCCCGCCTGCGCCGGCCCCCGCGTCCCAAGCACCGTGCTGGCCGCGACCCACTTCGCCAGCGTCTGCGGGTCCTTCGTGTACCGGACCCGGTTCCGCGCATCCATGGTCCGGATGATCGACCCCAGGTCCTGCGCCAGCGCGTCGAGCTGCTGCGTGGCGGTCTTGTGCGCGATCCGCCCCTGGTCGCACAGCTCCCGGGCCTTGGCGAACCGATCCAGCAGGTCCGTGAGGTGGACCGTCACGGTGGACGACAACCCGAACGGCACCAGGGCCTCCTTGTTGGCCGCCGCCGCCAGCATTGCTCGGCCGGCGCCTTCGAAGGCGACGTAGCTCTGCTGGCCCGGCTTGTACCGGAACTGCATCGCGATGTCCCGGTGATCCTTCCGGGCCCGCTTGGCGACCTCCGACAGCGCCGCCACCGGCCCGCCCAGGGTCTCCTGCCGGATCCGAGCCTTCTCGGCCGCACCCGCGGCCTTGTCCAACAGGCCGGACCGCTGGGCCATCGCGACGACCTGCATCTGCCGACCACTTCCTTCGCCCGGGTGACCAGCAAGGTGTACCCCTCGTCGGCCTCCGGGTCCGGGGTGCCGTCGGCGAACAGCCCGATGCGCACCCCTGTCTCATAGATCCTACCCGCCTGCGCCCGCATACGACGTCCCTGACTTTGCGCGTGGCTGTCACGGTCCCTGATCTTCAGCAGGCGTGCTCCTCGGCCCGGACCCATGCCGGCTCCAGGGCAGCTTCGCCTCCCACGCCTGGTAGCGCGGGTCGTCCCGCACGAAATCGAATTCCGGATCCAGTGGAATGGCTTGGACCGCCGGATCCCGGTGGACGAGCATCGAGTCGAACCAGTGCAGGGTCTCAGTCGTGTCCCGCACGCCGGCGTAGGCATACGCGAAGGACGATGACCCGGCCCAATTGCCGGCCCGCGCGTTCCGTAGCAGCGTATCGAGCGACCTCCGCGCCTCTTCCGCGAACCAGCGGGCCGCCTCCGCCTCGCTTGGCGCAACGGGGAGATGGGCAGCGTCGGCGGAATCCCCGGAGACCGAGTCGGCCGCTCGCCACATGGCGATGGCGTCCCGCATGCGCCCCATCGCCTTGTACAGGTCGGACAATCCCATGTACGCAGGCCAGGCCCGGGGATCGTCGCGCATCATCCGGCGGTAGATGGCCTCGGCCTCGGCGTACCGCCGGGCCAGCAGCAGCTGCCGGGCGAGGCGTCCGGGCCACCGCGTGCCGAGCGGGTCGAGCTCCATGGACTTTCGGGCCTCGGCCACGGCGCTGTCCATCTCCCCGCGCCAGCGGAACCAGGTGCCTCGGATGGCGTGGGCCTCGGGATCGTTCGGTTCGAGCGCGACGCCTCGGTCGATCAGCCTTCCCGCGCGCGAGAGATCCCAGCGCCAGAACATCTCCATGGAGCCGAGGGCGAGGTACGCCGACGCGGAGCCGCTGTCGAGGGCGAGTGCCCGGTGGGCGGCCGCGTCCACCGTGGGCCACCCTTCGGCCGGCGGTATCTCACCGAACACGGTGGCCAGCGCGTAGGCATGCGCCAGCCCGGCCAGCCCCGGCGCATACAACGGGTTCCGGGAGACCAGGGCTTCGAAGGTATCGCGCGACTCAATCTGGGGTCCGGAGAACCGCAAGGCCAGGCCGCGCAGATACGAGGCGTACGCCGCCGTGTCCCGGCGATACTTGTCCGGGAGCCGGAATGCCGAGTCCCGCACCGCACGTTGCACCGAGTCCGACCGGATGCTGGCGGTGGTCACGCGGGCCGGCCGGAGGGCAAACACGGATACGATCCCCAGAATGAGGATCGCCCCCGCGACCACGGCCATGGCCGCCGGTCTCCGGCGTGAGGTCGCAGGCGATATCGCAGGAGTGGCAATGGGCTGCGCGGGAGGCGCCGCAACTGACGGGGGAACCGACCCGGCGACCTCAGCCCTCGCCTTGAGCTCCCGTGCGAGCGCCTGAGTCTCGGCTGACGGCGCGGCCTCACACTCGCGCCGCAGGTAGTCGGCCAGATCGTCGAACGCCCTGAGCGCGGCGGCTCGTCCGACGGACGCATCCAGAAATCGCATGAGTCGCCTGGCGCCAGCCTCGTTCGCCGGATCGAGCGCCCACGCCCGCTGCGCGGCCTCCACCAGCCCCCCGCCACCGCTCCGCTCTAGCTCGTCCACCTGCCGCCAGGCCGCGCCGGCGACGGCCCGGCGCAAACCGGTCCGCTGGTCCTCCAGCCAACCTTCGAACTCGGGCGCGCCCGATACATAGAATCCGGGGACCAGGTCGCCGCCCCAGCGGGCCACCGCCTCCGCCCACCGGTGTTCGGCCAGCAGCCGCCGCACCTCGAGCGCGTCGCAGCGAACCGCGCCCAGCTCCAGCCCGACGTACCCCTCCCCCCGAGTGACGAACGCGGCCTCACCCAGGGCCTGCCGGAGTGCATAGATCGCATTGCGAAGCGAGTGGCGCGCCGACTCGGCGTCCGCCTCGGGCCACAGCAGCGCCATCAGGCTGTCCCGGGACTTGGGTCCCGAGGGCTCGGCCAGGACCAGATAGAGGAGCAAGGCCAGGCGCTTGGGCTGCGTGAGCGCCCCGACCGGAGAGCCATTCGGCGCCTGAATCTCGAGGGTGCCGAGTACCCGGATGTCGATCATGGGCCCAGAGGAGGGATGCCTCCGGTGAATGGACGCGATGATGACGAGATGGGGACACTACAAAGCTATCCTCGCGCAGCACTTCACAGGAGAGACCGGTCATGCCAACCAACCGCACCGCCCGAATCCTGCTAGGCGCCGCTGCCCTCGCTGCCGAACTGGCCGGCTGCGCCGAACCCGAGGCGAGTCCTCCCCCCGTGATCACGGTGGCCGCGCTCCCATCGGCCACCGGCCAGTCGGGGATCGCCGGCACGACTCTGCCACAGCCGCTCGCAGTACAGGTAGCGGCCGACGGCGCGCCCATGCCCGGCGTGACGGTGGCATGGCAGGCCTCGGCGGGCACCGACGGACGGGCGACCAGCGTCACCGACTCGGACGGCCTCACGACGTCGGCCTGGACCTTGGGCGTCGATACCGGGGTCCAGACGGCCACCGCGGCCGTCGCCGAGGCGCACGGCTCGCCGGTGATCTTCTCCGCCAGGGCGTTCGCTCGGCCTCCGGCGCCGCCGCCGGTCGACCCGCCCGCGCCGCCGCCCCCCCCAATCCCGAGTGGTGTGGTGCAAGTGCTCGTCTGGCCGGAAGCATGGCAGGTCAGGCCGGGCGACAGCTACCAGCTGAGAGCGATTCCGGTGAACCTCTACGACGAGATAGTTGCCGGCGCAGTCGTGACCTGGACGAGCCGTCACCCGGGAGTCGCGAGCGTGTCGGCGTCCGGCCTTCTGACGGGGATCGCGCCGGGCGTGACGACGATCGCCGCGACGTCCGAAGGCGTGCGCGGTACGGCAGCCATCTCCGTGCTGGGCCCGATCGTTTCGGTCAAGCTGATGGCAACCCCGGACACGATCGCCGTGGGCGATGAAGCGTCCTGGGATGTCAAAGCGCGCGACGCCGGGGGCACCCTCATGGTGCAGCCGGATGCGGGCTGGCGCAGCGACGAGCCGGCGATTGCCGTTGCCGGGCCCAATGGGCGCATTCTCGGGGTCCAGCCAGGAACGGCAGAGATCGCGGCTACGGTCGAAGGGGTGACGGGACACGCTCGCCTGACAGTCATTCCGCCCCTCGACCTGAGCGGCGACTGGTCGATGGATGAGCGTTTCGGCGGCGAGACCCTTTCCGCCTGTGCGGCGAGCGGCCCCGTCGTGCTGGAGCCCGTCGTGGTGGAGGGGGAAAGTGCCTCGGCCACGATCGACGGCACCTACCAGCGAACCGGAATCTGCTCGCTGTATCGAGCGGACTCGCTCGACCTCACGAGCGCGGTCCGGCTGCATGGCACGATCGCAGGGCTCGCCGTCAGCCTCGCAAGCCACTCGATCCTTGAGTGTCAATATCGGGGCGTGGTAACCGGCAAGTCGCCGAACCGGGTGGAGGGCCGCGTCACCTGTCTGGGGCTGCCTGGTACCCCGCAGGACGGATGGGCATTCTCCGGCCGGTTTACCCTGACGAAGTAAGGAGCACCATGTCCACCACATTCTCGGCACCAGGCCGGCTCCTCATTGCCGGCATACTGGCAGGCGTCTCCGCCTGCTCCGGGGGACCAGGCGAGGTCAACCCTCCGGATCCGGTCGCCTCGGTGACCGTGAACCCAGCTCAGGCGCAGATCGAGGCCCGGGAGACGGTTCATCTCGGCGCCACGGCACGGAGCGAGAGCGGCACCGGACTCGCACGAACCATGACCTGGGAGAGCCCCGACACATCGATCGCCACCGTCACGCCATCCGGCGTAGGGTTCGATTGAGTGTTTCGTGCTCACTTACTACGTAGACCCCGTACGGGTCATCGGGACCTTCACGATGACCCGGTAGGAGCGACGAGACCAGACCTTCCACGATTTGCCGGTGTCGGTCCCGGGGCGTATCGTCCGGGTACCACCGGCCCACAAGTCGTCCGGACGGCGGACCCCCGAGGACACCCATGGGCACACTACGCGGGGCACTAGCGCTGGTCGTGCCGCTCGCCATGCCCCTTGCCGCCGTCGTGTCGGCGCAGGGCGTGACCACCGCCGGCATCCAGGGCGTCGTGGCGGGAGCGGACTCCGCCGGCATTCCGAATGCCAGCGTGACCGTGACCAATGCCGCGACCGGCGAGCGGTGGCAGACGATCACCGGCACGCGGGGCCGCTATGCGCTCGAGTACCTCTCCGTCGGCGGCCCCTACTCGATCGAAGCGCGCGCCGTCGGCTTCACCCCAGCCAGCAGGGGGGAAATCACCCTCTCCCTGGGGGAGCGGCACCGCGTCGATCTGGTGTTGTCTACGGCTGTCGCGCAACTCGCCGAGCTGACGGTCACCGCCGAACAGGATCCGCAATTGAACTCGGGCCGAACCGGGCCGGCCCAGTCGATCTCCGGCGCGATGGTCTCGAACCTTCCCGTCGCGCATCAGGATTTCTCCCGGCTGATCCTGCTCTCACCGCAAGCGGTCCTGACGCGGGACAGCGGCGTCACGATCGCCGGACAGTCCGACAGGCTCAACGGGTTCCAGATCGACGGCACCAGCAACGCGGACCTGGGCGGCATCTCCGGCCTCTCGGGCTTCGGCACCCCGGGAGCCGCGAGCGGCGTTCGGACCCTCTCGGTTGAGGCCGTGCAGGAGCTGCAGATCCTGATCGCCCCGTTCGACGTGCGCTACGGAAACTTCGCCGGCGGGCTGGTCAACGCGGTGACCCGGTCGGGCTCGAACCGCTGGGAGGGCTCGGTCACCAGCTACGTCCAGGACCAGTCCCTGACGGGACTCGACTCGGCGGGCAACCGGGCGGTGGACTTTTCGACCAAGGAGCTGACGGTGACCGTGGCCGGACCGATCGTCCGGGACCACGCCGCCTTCTTTCTCGACGCCGGCCTGCAGCGGTTCGTCGGCGCGCGCGACCCGTCCATCGGCACCGACACCACAGGCGGCGCCGACTCGGCCGGCTTCGGCATCCGCCGGGCCGACGCGGTGCGGTTTCAGGACATCCTCAGAAACACGTACCAGGTGGATCCCGGCGGGATCGAGCAGGTTCCGCCCCGCGATCCAGCGGGGAACCTCTTCGCCAAGCTCTCGATGTGGCCGGCGCTCAACCAGCGCGTCGAGCTATCCCACAACTACGCGCGCGGTACCGCTCGGGTGTCCCCGTTCTCGGTGGGCGGTGGCTACGCCCTGTCATCCATGACATTTGCGCGGCCCTCGACGGTCAACGCCACCCGCCTGGCCTGGACCATATCCGGCACCGGCGGACTCTCCAACGAGCTCACCGTGGCGCGGCTGGGCGAACGGGAGAGCTGCCGCCCCGCCGTCGCGTACCCGGAGCTGATCGTGACGGTGGGCGAGACGTCGCTCGCTGCCGGGGCGAGGAACAGCTGCGCGACACGGTTCGCCAACCAGACCGTCTGGGAGCTGACCGACAACGCCTCCTGGTCCGTCGGTGCGCACCATCTGACCGTCGGCACGCACGACGAGCTGATTCACCTCGACGGCGTCCGCCGGCCGGGGGTGGCCGCCGGACGGTGGTTCTTCGACAGCCTCGACTTTCTGGAGCAGGGCCAGGCGAGCGGGTACGTCCGGGACATCGCCGGGCCATCCACCACTGTCGGCTCGGTGGATGCCTTCGGCGTTCGCCAGGTCGGTCTCTACGTGCAGGACCAGTGGACACCGGTGGCCGGGCTCACGCTGACCGGCGGCCTTCGGTTCGATGTGCCGTACCCGCCCACCACTCCCGGACCGAATGCGGCGCTGGCCGCCGGGCCCCTGGGCATCAATACGGCCGTGACACCCAGCGGGAATCTCCTCTGGTCGCCGCGGCTCGGCTTCAACTATGACGTCGGGTCACGGGGGAAGACCTTCCTGCGGGGCGGGGTGGGCCTCTTTTCCGGCCGCCCGATCTACCTGTACTTCAGCAACATCTTCGAGACCAACGGCGTCAACCTGTTCCATGTTGAGTGCAACGGCGCGGGCAATGTTCCCCCATTCGCAATCGACCCGGCGCGGCAGCCGACCGGCTGTCTGTCGAGCCCGGCCGCTGGGTTCGAGGTCAACTACTTCAACCCGTCCTTTCGGTTTCCCCGCAATCTGCGCCTCTCACTGGGAACCGACGTGGCGCTGGGGGGAGGCGTGGTGGGAACGGTGGACCTGCTGTACATCCGCGCCCTCGACCAGCTCGACGTCACCGACGTGAACCTCCTGCCACCCAGCACGACCGCTGCGGGGGAGGACGGCCGGCTGCTGTACGGTTCGTTCGATGCCGACGGCTTCCCGAGGCCCAACCGGCGGGACCCGACCTACGGCCGAGTCGCCGAAATGCGGAACTCGAGCGGCGACCGGGCGTTCAGCGGGACCGTGCAGCTTCAGAAGCGGCTTGGAAGTGGTGCCGAACTGACCCTCGCGTACACCTATACGGACGCTCGCGACCGGCTGTCGGCCAACTGCTTCCGCCTCGATTGCAATCTCGAGGGCGAAGCGCTGGATGGCACGTTGAACGACCGGCGGCTCTCGACCTCCAGCTTGGAATCCAGGCACAAGATCACCCTCGGAGCGATCGCGGACCTTCCGCTCCGTGTCCGGCTGGGCCTGTTCTACAACGGCTATTCCGGGCACCCATATACCTACACGGTGTTTGGAGACGTGAACGCGGACGGGCTCGACCACAATGACGCTGTGTACCTGCCGAAGAACGCCGCAGACATCACGCTGGTGGCCCCGGAGCAGTGGGCAGGCTTCGACACGCTCATCCGCAGCCAGCCGTGCCTGACCGCGCAGCGAGGCCACGTCATGCGCCGGAACAGCTGCCGGGGTGGCTGGGCCACGCTGCTCAATGCCCAGGTGTCCAGGGTGTTCGGCCTGGGGCGCGGGCAATCGCTCGAGCTGACCATGGACCTGTTCAACGCGCTGAATTTCTTCGACCGCGACTGGGGCGTTCAGCGGACGTTCCTGCTCGATCCGCAGGCGCAGCCCCAGTTCCTTCAGCTCGTCGGCTCCGACCAGGCCAACCAGCGCGGGATCTACGATTTCTTTCCGCCGGACCGAAAGGCCCGCGACGACAACGCCACCAGATGGCGAATGCAATTGGGCGCACGCTATTCCTTCTGAGACGCCGAGCGGAGCAGGCGTCCATCGCGGCAGCCGGAGCAATGGACGGTGGGTGGACGGGATGGGGACGCAGGCGGCGTATCGTCGCTTGCATGAACTCCCCATCAGGTCCTTCACGACCACTCACCACCTCCGGAGCGCGTATGCCGACCGTCCATCCACGGTACTCCGTCTCACCAGAGCGGAGCACAGCGCTGTCCGCCCGACTCCTCGGCGCCATCCTGGTCCTCGCCGCCTGCGCCGGCGACCCGCCGACCGTCCCGAACGACCCCGCCCTGGCGGTGGATCCGGCTCCCCTCAGCAGCATTTCCGTCTGCCATCGTTCAGGTGCCACCGGGACGATCGTTGACGTCTCGCCCGCTGACTTGGCCGGTCGGCTCAGCCAGGGTGACTACCTTACGAGCCTCGTGGTATCGCACGCGAGCGACCAGCCGAGCGACGGCGCGCACTTCCGCCACATCGGTGACGCGATCGCCGCGGCCAGGGCGGGCCGGCTGGCTCGCGGCGAGTTCCGGTCGGCCGCGTGCCGCATCACGATCGCCGTCGCGGCGGGGGCGTTCCGCGGCACGGCGTTCCCGACGGCCGACAAGAGCCTCGAGCGCTTTCCCCTGGTGGTGGACGTGCCGGCGATCACGCTGCGCGGCGCTCTGGTGATGGAGCTGGACGCCGCGGGACGCGCCACTGGCCACGGGGTCGGAGGGTTCGAGACCACGCTCGTACCGGTCCGGCCGATGCCGATCCTCGATGTGTCGATACCGGTCATCGTCGCCAACGCGCATCCCTCGGGCCCGGCCGCCCACGGACTCGTCATTGAAGGGTTCGTGTTCCAGTCGGGGCACCACATTGTGGACGAGATCGGCGGACAGGCCGTGTTCGCGAGCCGCGTGCGCGGGCTCGCCATTCGGGGCAACCGGATCGAGTCGGGCTTCAGCGAGTCCATCGACCTGCGCGAGTCCAGCGCCACCATCAAGCGGAACCATCTCGAGGGCACCGGCGGCACCTGCGACATCTGTCTGGCGGGGCCCGGCACCTACCTGGCCTCGGGCAACTGGCTCGGCGCCGGCGGGATCCCCGGCTTTCTGACTGTCCCTGCCATCGGCACGCCGGTGCCGGACGGGGTCGAGCCGACGGTGCTGCCCACCTCCTCCACCGTCACCGCCGAGATCGTCAACAACGAGGTGCGCGACCACCTGCGGGTGCCGGTGGGCGTCGGCATCAGGTTCGGGGGCCTGGGCATCCTCGCCCCGGATGTGCACGGAACGATTCACGGCGTTGTCCGCGACAATCTGCTGGTCAACAACAACTTCGCGATGATTTTCGAGGCGGCGTTCCCGACGCCGGACACCGAGCTTCGCGCCGACATGGACGTCGCCCTCAGCGGCAACGTCATGCGGCAGAGCTGCCAGGCCAACCTGCTCGTGGCGTTCACGCGACATACGACGGCGCTCGGGCTGACCGACTTCCCGTATCTGCGGAACTCGACCTACCGGCTGTCGCTGGGCGGCAACCTGCAGTGGAAGGACGTATGGTTCGGCAACGCGAAGGGATACGGGAACAGACTGGTGGTCGATGGGCGCACGATCCCCTACGGCACCCGCCAGTTCTACGATCCGGATACGTGCCCGGGGTTAGCCACGCTGGCGAGCGCCGCTCCGTAGATCGCCACCGGCGACGCTTCGGCCGTCGTGAGCCGGAGACGGAAAAGAGAACCGCCGCCAGAAGTCGCGTTCTCCTGGCGGCGGTTCACCTGCCCAGCTCCCAGGTCACCCGCCCCCGGGTCATGCCGCGGGTCTCACATCGCCGCCCGCTCCCCGCGTCGGTCGCCGGCCCGTCGGGCGGAAGGCTGGATATGCTGCCGGTCACTGTAGTCTACCAGGACAAGAACGGCATGCTGACCGACGCGATGGCGCCGGATGGAACGGTGCGGGTGCATGTGATACCCTGAGAGGAACCAGTCGTCGGCGAGTCGTCTCGCGCAGAGCACGCGGGGGGTGCTGCGCGGTCACCTCCTCCGCGCGCTGCGCACGACATTCTCCAGCAGGACGCCGCCGAGCCCCACAAAGAGCGCCGGCCCGCGCCAGACCGGCCGGAGACCGGTATGGGGTAAGACGAACACCGCGAAGGCGACGCACCCGAGAATCCCCGCGGTGAAGCTCGCGTCCTCGACGAACAGCCCCCAGACCTGCCGCGCCGCTCCGACGACCGCTCTCATGGAGTGACCCCTCCCGCGCGACGCGCGACGGGGGCGGCCTGTCCTTTGGCCACCACCACCGCCAGCACCGACACGGCGAGAAAGCCGGCCAGCAGGCCGAAGAGCGAGAGATCCTCGCCCGGCCACGGGAACCCGAGCCCCTCGCCAATCCAGAACACGCCGAAGGCGGAGAGCAGCAGGCCCACGCCGAACTTGAGGGTGTTCTCCGGCACCCGGGCGAGCGGGCGGTGCAGGGCGAGGCCGGCCAGTATGACCAAGGCCCCGGCGACCACCGCGCCCACTGTCGCGGGCAGCAGCATGCCGCCGGCGCCGGCCGCGATCACGATGAAGATGACCTCGAGCCCCTCGAGGGTGACGGCCTTGAACGCCGTGGCGAGGGCCACGCCGTCGAGGCCCGGCCGCCCGGCGGCCTGGCCGACGCCCGCCCGGAGCGCCGCACTCTCCTCATCGAAGATCGCGGCCTCGTCGTGCAGCCCGATCACGCCGGCCGAGCGCAGGATCGCTTTTCTGAGCCAGCGCATGCCGAAGAGGAGCAGCAGGATGCCGACGACGAGCTGAAGAGTGGCGATCGGCACTCGCCCGAGGGCCGGGCCGAACGCGAGGACCAGGAGCGCCAGGAACGCGGTGCCCGCGGCGGCGCCGATGAGCGCGGGGCGCCAGCCACGCACGGTCCCGACGGCGAGCACGATCGTGAGCGCCTCGACGAACTCGACGAGCGAAGCGAGAAAGGCGGCGAGGACGACGGTTCCGACGTGCGCGAGGTGCATGCTGTCCGGCTCGAGCGTTCGAGATCCCGGTGGAGGTTCGATGACCCGCCAATGATACTGCCATCATCCCGAGCTGGTCGCCACGCTCAGCGACGCGCTCCGGAAGCGAGGTTTCGACGGGGTCACGCCCCCGGTGAATGATGTGCGGTGACCGGCAAGGCGCTCTCGGCTCAACGCAACGGCGCCGCCGGCACTCCGACCCCGAGCCGCACCCGGCTGCCGGCCTCGTCTCCCGCAGGGTACATTGCGAAATCGCTGCAGGCCGGAGCCCTGTCCCCGCACCCACCTCCCTCATGCGCCGTCTGCCCGTCGTCTCCGTCATCGTCTTCTGCTCGGCATGTGCCCCGAGTCCGCGCCCCAGTCGGGCGCTGGGCGGAGACACACTGGGAGTGGAGCAACCGCGGCTCCCCACCGGCGTGCGACTGGACCCGGCCGGCACCCAACACGACCTTCGGGCCGCGATGCCGCTGACCATGCTCCTCGCGTCGGACGGCCGCTCCCTCGTCATCTCGAGCGCCGGGTATCGGGCGCCGGGCCTCGACGTGGTGAACCGGAGCTCCGGGGCCGTCACCCAGTCGGCGCCCCAGTCGGCTGCCTTCCTGGGCCTCGTTTTCGCGCCTGACGGCGGCGCGCTGTTCGCCTCCGGTGCCGACCAGGATGTGGTCTACCGGTACACCTGGGCCGACGACCGTGCAGCGCTGGCCGACAGCATCGTGCTCGCCCCCAAGGCACCCGATTCGGCGGGCACGCGATACCCCGCCGGACTCGCCGTCTCGCCCGACGGCGCCCGGTTGTACGTCGCGGAGAACGTGGCCGACTCGCTCGCGCTGATCGACGTCGGCGGCAAGCGCGTCCTGCGCCGGCTCCCCACCGGGCATCTCCCCTACGCCGTAGCGGTGTCACCCGATGGCCGGATCTACGTCTCGAACTGGGGCGAGGAGACGGTGAGCGTGTTTCGCGACTCCGCGGGCACGCTGTACGATCGCGGCCGCATCGAGGTCGGGCGCCATCCCTCCGCGTTGCTCCTCAACCGCGACGGCTCTCGTCTCTTCGTCACCTGCGCCAGCACCGATCGGGTGGCCGTCGTGGATACTCGGCGGCGTCACGTCGTGACCGAGCTGCTCGACCCGCCCCTTGGCGGACCCGCGGAAGGGAGCACGCCGAACGCCCTGGCGCTCTCCGACGGCGGGACCCGGCTCTTCGTGGCGGAAGCCGATGCGAACGCGGTCGCTGTCTTCGATCTGCTGCCCGAGACCAGCAACGTTCCCGACGCCCGCGGCAACGACCGGCTCGCCGGCCGCATCCCGGTGGGCTGGTACCCGACCGCGGTGATCGTGTCGGGCGATACGCTGCTCGTGGGAAACGGGAAGGGGCGGGGGACGGTGGCCAATCCCGAGGGCCCGCAGCCGATCGTCCCGCGTGCCCGCCGCGCCGCCGCACAGGCGCAGTACACCCTCGCGCTGCTGCGGGGCAGCCTGACCGTGACGAACGTGCCCGCGACCGCGGAGGCGCTCGCGGCGCTCACGACCAGGGTCACCCGCGCGAACGGATGGGACCGGGCCGATACCGCGTATCGCTATCCCCCGATCGAGCACGTGCTGTATGTCATCAAGGAGAACCGGACCTACGACCAAGTGCTGGGCGACGAGCGCCAGGGTGACGGCGACACGGCGCTCGTCTTCTTCGGTCGCGGGACCACCCCCAACATCCACGCCCTGGCCGAGCGGTTCGGGCTTTACGACCGCTTCTTCGTCAATGCCGAAGTCTCGGCACAGGGGCACGACTGGTCGACGGCGGCCTACGTTACCGACTATCGCGAAAAGACCACGCCGCCCGACTACGCGGGGAAGCGGCAGGCCAGAGACGAGAGCGATGCGGGCGAGGACGCCGCGGAGCCGGCCAACGGGTTCCTGTGGAACCTCGCTCAGCGGGCTGGGATCAGTTACCGCAACTACGGCGAGTACCTGGAGCCCGACAAGGAGCGGTCCGGCTACTACACCACGGACAAGGCGTACCTGGCTTCGCACTCACACCCGAAGTTTCCCAGCTTCGACATGAAGATTCCCGACCAGCGGCGGGCGGACCTGTGGCTGGAGGAGTTCGCGGGCCATGTGCGGGACAAGAATCTGCCGGCGCTGGAGACCATCTGGCTCCCGCGCGACCACACGGCGGGCGCCCGTCCCGGCTTCAACACGCCGAGGGCCATGGTGGCGGATAATGACCTGGCGTTGGGCCGGATCGTCGAGGCGGTGTCGCGCTCCCCCTACTGGCGCTCGACGGTCATCTTCGTGCTGGAAGACGACGCCCAGAGCGGACCCGATCACGTCGATTCCCACCGCTCGCCGCTGCTCGTGATCTCGCCATGGGCGCGCGGCGGCGCCATCCACCGGTTCGCCAATACGACCGACGTGCTCAAGACCATCGAGCAGCTGCTGCACCTGGGATCCCTGTCCCAGTTCGACCACTACGGTCGCGCCCTGCGTGACGTGTGGCGGGACCAGCCGGACCTCGCGCCCTATGCCGTCGTCCGCTCCACGGCCGATCTCGCCGAGGTCAATCCCGATACCGGGAAGGAGGCGCGGGCCTCGAGCCGGTTCAGGCTGGACGTGGCCGATGCGATCGATGACGACGCGTTCAACCGGGTGCTCTGGAGCATCGAAAAGGGGGAGCACGCGCCGTATCCCGCACCCCGCCAGGCCGACGCGCTGACGCTCGGGCTGGGCAGCCGCTAGGAGAACCTCGAAGGCGGCTGGTCCGCCGAGCTGGCGGTGGTGGTGGCAGCCCCCGACGCCGGGCAGCTCATGTCGTCAGCGGCCCACGACCTCGAGGTCGCGGGTCGAGCAGCCGTGCAGGCCTCCGCTCACACCGGTCCCCGACCCCGCTGGCTATCGATAGCTGGCGCCCCACCGCCGCCCGGGTTTAGATCCTCCTGTACCAGGTGATGACAACCCTGGCCCGCGGGGATCTCACCCGGAGCCAGGGCGAGCTTCATGATGCCGCCTCCCGCATCGACCCTGACGCGCTCCTCGCGTTCTTCGCCACCTATCAGGACCTGTACTGGCTGTTCGACGATGCCGGACAGCGCCGGGTGCTCGCCATGGGGGCGAGCGCGTTCGATGGCGATCGCGGGACCTGGGCGATCGTCATGGCCGAGCTGTACCACCTGAGGGGCGATCGAAACCGAATCGCGGTCTATGCGGATTCGGCGCGCCTCGCGTTTGACGAGGAGGTCCGGGCGGCGCCCGAGGACGCGCAACGCCACGCCTTCCTCGGCCTCGCCCTGGCGTATCTGGGCCGGAAGGCCGAGGCGGTCCGCGAGGGCCAACGGGCGGTCGAGCTGTGGCCGATCAGCCAGGAATGCGCTCCTCGGTCCCTACATCCAGCTCCAGCTGGTGCGGATCTACCTGCTGGTGGGCGAGCCGGAGAAGGCGCTGGACCAGCTCGAGCCGCTGCTCAAGATCCTTCTATGTCTCGCCCGGCTGGCTTCGGATCGATCCCACCTTCGACCTCCTGCGAAACAATACGCGTTTCAAACGGCTGGTGGCGGGAACGACGTAGCGCCGGCGCAGCCCCGCCGGCGCGTCAGCGCCCCCGCCGGCGCAGCCCCCGCCGGCGCAGCCC
>JBOHSB010000282.1:0-17031 GCA_050733015.1 Gemmatimonadales bacterium | reverse complement strand
TACTACGAGCAGGCGGTGGCGCTCGACTCGGGCTTCGTGGCCGCGTGGGCCCATGCCTCGCGAGCCCATGCGCTCATGGCCGCCAGCGCCTACGCCAAGCCCGACGATGCCGAGCAGTCCCGGCGGGAGGCCGACCGCGCCGTGACGCTGGCGCCCGACCGCGCCGAGTCGCGCCTGGCGCTGGGGAACTACTACGCCCACGTCGAGTCCGACTTCGCCCGGGCCCTCGAGCAGTACGCGCTGGCCCACCAGGCCGCGCCGGACAACGCGGATGTCCTCACCGCCATGGCTGTCGCCGAGATGAGCGTCGGCCGGTGGGACGACGCCCTGGCGCACCTTCGGCACTCGGCCGACGTCGATCCGCGATCGCTGTATACCGCCCGGCGCCTGGGGCGCGCGCTGCTCTGGCTCCGCCGCTATCCGGAGACGATGGAGGCGACCGCGCGGGCGCTGGCGCTCGCGCCCACCAACCTCGACGCGCTGGAGACCCGGGCGATGGCGCCGTTGGCGCAGGGCGACCTGGAGGGCGCGCGGGCGGTGCTCCGGGCGGCGCCGAAGGAGGTCGAGCCCACCGCGCTGGCGGCCTACGTCTCCAGCCAGTTCGATCTGTTCTGGGTGCTCGACCAGGAGCAGCAGGAGCTGGTGCTTCGGCTCACCCCCGCGGCGTTCAGCGACGACCGGTCGCAGTGGGCGCTGGTGCGGGCCCAGCTCCACCTGCTTCGGGGCGACACCGCCCGGGCCCACGCGTTCGGCGACTCCGCGCGGCTGGAGCTGGCGCCACGAGTGGCGGCGATCCCGCACAACCCACAGCTCCGCATGCTCTACGGAGTGTCCCTGGCGTATGCGGGCCGGCTGGAAGAAGCGGTGCGCGAGGGCGAGCGCGGCGTCGAGCTGATGCCGGCCAGCAAGGACGGCCGCTTCGGGACCTACAACGAGCACCTGCTGACCCGGATCTACCTCCTCGCGGGCCAGCGCGAGAAGGCGTTGCTGCGGCTGGAATCGCTCCTGAAGCTGCCGTACTTCCTGTCGCCCCGGTGGCTCCCGCTCGACCCTGCCTTCGAGCCGCTGCGGGGCGACCCTCGCTACCTGCGGCTGATCGCACCACCGGGGCAAGGCGAGCCCACGACCTGACCCCGCCGGGCCGCATCAGCGTTGACGCTTGCTCTCCCGCCGCACGGCCAGCGCGATCATCGCCAGCGTGAGCCCGCCGATCACGAGCGGCCCGCCGAGCACCACCAGCTGACTGGGCTCGGCCTTTTCCCGGATCGCGGCCCATGCGTCCGGCGCCGAGAAGTACACGGCCAGCGCCGGGAGCGGTACGACCGTGAGCGCCGATGAGAGGTCCATCCGACGCACCACCCCGGCGGCCGAACCGGCCGACATCGCCAGCGCGAGCACCCCGCCGAACAGCGCGCAAATCCATGCGACGACCGTCATTAGGCGCTCCCCCAAGATCGTGGGCCGATTCGGACATTCCGGTCGAATAATCGTGACATTCGAATGTTCACATTCGAGACGCCCCGAGGTTGCCGGGGCGCGGCCTCATTCGAATATTCCGAGTCCCTTTAGACGGCAGGAGCCAATCATGGCGAAGAAAGCACTAGCGACCCCCAAAGGGTACCATACCGTCACTCCGAACCTGGTCGTGGCCGGCGCGGTCCGGGCCATCGATTTCTATAAGAAGGCGCTTGGCGCCGAGGAGGTCATGCGGTTCCCGGGTCCGGACGGGAAGATCATGCACGCGGAGATCAAGATCGGCGACTCGGTCATCATGATCGCCGACGAGATGCCCGAGCAGGGCGCCAAGAGTCCGAAGTCCCTGGGCGGCACGGCAGTCGGCTTCTTCATCTACGGCGACAACGTCGACGCGGCCTGGAAGCGCGCGGTGGACGCCGGCGCCAAGGCCGTGGTGCCCCTCGCCGACCAGTTCTGGGGCGACCGCAGCGGGTGTATCGAGGATCCGTTCGGCCACCGCTGGTGGCTGGCGACGCATACCCAGGATCTGACGCCCGAGGAGATTCAGAAGGGGGCGGAGGAGTACTTCTCGCAGATGCAGCCGGCGCACCACTAGTAGCCGAGCATTCGACTTCAACGGGACGGCGAGCTCTCCAGGATCGGAGGGCTCGCCGTTTCGCTGCCAAGGTTCGAGAACGTGGGCTTCGGTTTCCCCGCCGCCGGTGAGGCCCGGGCGACTCAGCGGGCTAAGGCGGCGGCCAGCTTCCGCCGCTTCCGCCGCCGCGCCAGCTGCGCCTTGAGCACCCGCGCCGCGCTGGGCTTGAGGTAGTGCCGCCGCCGGCGCAGCTCAGAGAACAGCCCTTCCTTCTGGACCTTGCGCCGGAACGTCTTGAGGGCCCGCTCGACGCTGTCGCCCTCCTCGAGCCTGATCTCGGCCACGGTTCCCGTCCCCTTTCGGCGTGTCGGCGGTCGCGCCGGCAGTCCCCAATGAAAAGGGGCTGGCGCCAACGCCAGCCCCTGCCAGATCACGTTGTGAACCGGACGCGCGGCCGCTCCGGTGATGTCAGGGAAGGTAACGGCTCGGCGCCCGGGGAGCGAGCGGGCCGAATGGCCGCCACCGGCTGGGCCCCGGACCGCCCCCGGCTGGGCCCGGGATCGCCCCCGGCGAGCGGACTCCCCGCGTTTGCAGTACCATTAGGATAGGGTAGGATCGGGCGCCATGCCGGCGGCCGCGCCCTCTTCTCGCCGGACAGAACACAGGTCACGCTATGAGCACGTACATGGCCCACATCGAGCGCTCGAACCGGAAGGACCTGGACCACGTCGAAGTCCAAGTCACCATCACCGACCTGAGCCCGGGCCGCCAGTCCTGGAGCGGCGAGTTCGTCTCGCGGAGCGCGGACGGCATCCAGCCGGACGAGCGGCTCGCCCTGACCTTCGACACCGGGCAGAAGGGCACCGCCCGTGTGAGCGAGACCCGGTTCGACAGCCGGTCGCCTGAAGCGACCCTGGTCCACTTCAGGGGGACGGGACCGCTGGTGTAGCCAGGCCCGCGGGGTCGCGATCCGTCGTCCCTTTCTCACCTTTCCTGTCCCACGCGCCGTCACACGCGCCCGGTCACCCGGGCGCCGCGCCTCACCAGATCCGCACCCGCTCTCCCGTCGCCAGGTACAGCGCCTGGCCCGGCTTCACCCCGAACGCCGAATACCACGCGTCCATGTTCCGCACCGTCAGCGCCCGGTACTCGCCGGGCGCGTGGCCGTCGGTGAGCACCTGATTGCGGAGCGCGGGCTCCCGGACCTTCTCCCGCCAGCTCTGCGCGTAGCTGATGAAGAACTGCTGATCGCCGGTGAACCCGCCCACCACGGGCGCCGTCTTGCCGCCGAGCGAGCGATGGTAGGCCTCGTACGTCGCGGTGAGTCCCGCGAGGTCCGCGATGTTCTCGCCCAGCGTCTGCTGGCCGTTGAGCGCCAGGTCCGGGAACGGCTTGTAGGTGTCGTACTGCGCGGCCAGCTGCGTCCCCGACGCCTTGAAGTGCTTGAAGTCCTCCGGCGTCCACCAGTTGTGCAGCCGGCCGTGGGAGTCGAACAGCGCGCCCGAGTTGTCGAAGCTGTGGCTCACCTCATGGCCGATGGTGGCCCCCATGGCGCCGTAGTCCAGCGCCGCGGGACGGCTGGGATCGAAGTAGGGCGGCTGCAGGATGGCCGCGGGGAAGTTCATCGCGTTCATCGCCGGCAGGTTCACCGCGTTCACCGTCTGCGGCGTCATCACCCACTCCGACCGGTCCACCGGCTGGTCCAGCTTGGCCAGCGACTGGTGGAGCTGCCACAACACCGCCCGGTCGGCGTTGCCGTATGCGTCGCCCGGCTTCACCTCGAGCGCGGAGTAGTCCAGCCATTTGTCGGGATATCCCACGCCCACCTTGAGCACGGCGAGCTTGGCCTTGGCCTCCTGCTTCGTCGCCGGCGCCATCCAGTCGAGCCGGTCGATCCGGTCGCGGAACGCGGCCATGATGTTGGCGGCCATCGCCTCGGCCCGCGCCTTCTCGGCGGGCGGGAAGTAGCGCTCGACGTAGATCTTGCCGATCGCGTAGCCCAGCGCGCCGTTGGTGGCCCCGACCGCGCGCTTCCACCGCTCGCGCTGCTGCTTGGCGCCGTACATCGTTGCGCCGAAGAACGCGAACGACCGGTTCCCGAACCCGGCCGGCAGCACCGCCTGGTGATCCTGGATGACGTGGTACGCGAGCCACGCCTTCCACGCGTCGAGCGGCTCGCTCGCGACCAGGGCCGAGAGCCCGGCGATCGCGCTCGGCTGCCACACGACGAACCGCGGCGCCTTGGCCAGCCCCGCCGCGGTGAAGTAGGCGTCCCAGTCGAGACCCGGCGCCTTAGCCGCGAAGTCCGCGCGAGCCCAGTGGTTGTTGCCCTTCTCGACGTCCTCGCTGGCCTCTCGGCTCAAGTGCACCCGGGCCATCCGCGTCTCCAGCTGCACGACGGCGCCGGCCTTGGCGTCGGGATCGGGCATGGCCGCCAGCTTGAGCATGACGGCCACGTGGGGCCGGTACTGCTCGCGCACCGCCGCGATCGGCGAGGAAGAGTCGAGGTAGTAGCTCCGGTCGGGCATCTCGAGCCCGCCCTGGACCAGGAACGGAGAATAGTGGGTCGGGTGGTCCAGGTCCTGGGCCACCCACAGGCCCATCAGGTTGGAGGTGTAGAGGTTGGTGGCGTTGAAGATGTCCACGTCGGCCTTGAGAGTGGTGCCGAGGTAGCGGGCCAGCGCCGCGCGGTCGCCTATGGCGGCGATCGAATCGAGCGCGGGCTTGAGCGGCGCGAGGCCGGCGCGCTCGATCGCCACCGTGTCCAGGAAGCTCGCGTAGTAGTCGCGGATCTTCCGGCGGTCGGTCCCGGCCGGCGCGTCGGACTTGGCGATCTCCTGAATGAGATCGGCAGTCCGGCGGTCGGTGAGCTCACTCAGCACCTCACCGGGTCCCCAGGAGCTCCGGTCGGCGGGGATCTCGGTCCGTTTGAGCCAGGTGCCGTTGGCGTACTCCCAGAAGCCGTCGCCCGGCTGGACGGTGCGGTCCATCCCGGCGAGGTCGAGGCCGGGGACCTGTCGGGTCCGGTTGGGGCCCTGGGCCGCGAGCGGGCCGGCGAGGGCGGCGGTGACGAGCGCGAGCAAGCGTAGACGCAACATGGTGTTCCCGTGTGCTGGGTGACGGCCTAGCTGGCCGACGGCCGGAGCCCGTCGGCCAGGGTGTGAGGCATGCCTCGGCGCGAAATGTTCCCCGAGGGAGCCAGTTCGCAAGACCGGGCGGGCATGGCGCGTTTTACCCTACGGAATCGGGCGGGCCCAGGTGCCGGGTAGGGCGGTAGGGCGATAGAGCGATGGGGCGATGGGGCGATGGGGCGACCCTATCGGCCTATCGGCCTCTCGGCCTCTCGGCCCCTTCTCGCCATCCGATACACCGGATAGCTCACCGCCAGCAACAAGAGCGAGAACAGACTGTTGCGGGTGTCGCCCGCCACCTGGCCGACTAGGAACGCGGCCGAGCCGAGCACTGCCACGCCGGTGGTCCACGGATAGCCCCACACGCGGTAGGGGCGCGGCAAGTCGGGCTCTCGCCGCCTCAGCACGAACACCGAGGAGAAGGACAGCAGGTAGTTGGCGACGAAAAAGAACGCCAGCAGCGCGAGGATGCGCTCGAACGTGCCGGTCACGATGAAGCCAAGCGAGATGGCGCCGCTCAGGAGTGTCGCCGTGGTCGGCGTGCCGCCGGGGCTCACGCGGGTGACGCTCTCGGGCAGCAGCCGGTCGTCGGCCATGGCCAGCGGGACCCGGGGGGCCATCAGGATGTTGGAGTTGATGCACGCGATGGCGGAGACGATCATGATCACCCGGATGATCGTGTCGCCCCGGGGGCCGAACACCGCCTCCGCCGCCGCGCCGGCCGCGAACGGCTCGTGCGCCAGGCGCGACATCGGCAGCACGTGGAGGAACGCCAGGTTGAGCAGCAGGTAGATCCCGATCACCAGCAGGACCCCGCCCACCATCGCGCGCGGCACGTCGCGCCCCGGATTCCGGACCTCGCCGCTGAAGTAGATCAGCCCGGTCCAGCCGTCGTACGTGTAGACCACGCCCTGCATGGCCACGGCGAGCGCGGTGAAAAACGCGAGGCCGGTCGGGACCTGGAGCGCTCGGTCCACCCCGGCGGGCGCGTTGCCCAGCACGAAGACCGCGGCCACCAGCCCCACCAGCACCAGGCCCTTGAGCAGGCTGGTGAGCTGCTGGACGGCGTCGCCCCATTCGATCCCGCGCCACAGCACCGCCGTCAGTCCGAGGACCAGCGCCGCGGCCACCACCGCGGTGCTGCCGGCCAGCGGCGGCACCAGCACGCCGAGGTATTCCGCGCTCACGATGGCCACGGCGGAGGTAGTGGCGCAGGTGGAGATCCAGTCGCTCCAGCCGACGATGAACCCGGGATACTCGCCCAGCGCCCGCCGCACGAACACGTACTGTCCGCCCGACCTCGGCAGCATCGCGCCCAGCTCGGAGAGCGAGATGGCGCCGAGCAGCGCGTAGAGCCCGCCGAGGACCCAGGCGCCGAGGAACAGCCCGGGCGTGGGCAGCCGTGCGGCGATCTCGCCCGGAGTCCGCAGGATGCCGACGCCGATGGTGTTGCCGAGGATGACCGCGAGGCCGAACGCGATGCCGAGGACCTGGAGCAGCCGCCCGCGGGTGCGCACGGCGGGCGACGGGGCTTCCGCGAGGCTGGCCAAAGAACGCTCCCCGGGAGTGAGGACGACTGGGCTGGACGGTTGGGATCGGGCGAAGACGAGGGGCCTCTCAAGATGAGGCGCGGGGATAGAAGTGGCAATGCTGGGCCATCCTTCATCCCTAGCGAAGCGAGGGACCCTGCCGCGGACCGGCTCGAGCCACTCTTCGGCAAGGTCCCTCGCTTCGCTCGGGATGAAGATGGTCGCTCGGGATGAAGATGGTCGATCGTGACGACAACGGAGCGTCCTACCGCCCGTCGGTCGTTCCGTCCTTCCGTCCTTCCGTCCTCCCGCCCTCCGCCATCAGATGCAGCGCCAGCGCCTTCCGCGTGTGCAGACCGAGCCGGCCGAGCACCCGTTCCAGATAGTGCCGCACCGTGTGCGCGCTCAGCCGAAGCCGCTGGGCGATGGCCACGTTGGACAGCCCCTTCGCCGCGAGCAGCGCGATCTGCGGCTCGCGACCCCGGAGGCCGAACGCGATCCGCAGCTCCTGCGTCGTCGGAAGCGACGGGCTCAGGCGGTCTACCAGCACCAGCACGGCGGATTCGCTCAGCAGGGTCCCGGCCGTCGCGCGGGTCGCGACCAGCCGGTAGAACCCGCCGGCCAGCTCCTCCTCGCGGGCCTCGTCCCGCGGGGTCTCGGACCACAGGGCGGCGCGTCTCGCCTGGTGCGCGATCAGCTCGAGCAGCCGGTCGCGCGCGGGCTCCTCCCGGAGCAGCTCGTTCAGCCGCTCATTCCGCGCGACCTCGCCGATGCCCTCGCAGGCGAAGATGGCCATACCGGTCTCGACGTCGTCGAACGCCTGCCCGAGCGTGCCCCGCCACGCCTCGAGTCGATGCAGCGTGGCAACGCCGGCCAGAAGCGCACAGCGGAGCGAGACCACCAGCACCAGGGTCTCCGACCCGTCGGTCCCGGCCGGCAGGGGGCCGTGCCACCGCTCCGGCTCGGGGGACGCGAGCGCCGCATGCAGCCAGCCCGGCTCGTCGTGGGGCAGTCGCAGCAGGGTCTCGAGCTCGCCGACCGGCTCGGTCGCCAGGTCCGGACCCGCGACCCCGCACGCCTCGCGCACCCGCCGGAGGCTCTCGGCCAGCCACGCGTCGCGGCCCCCCCAGTCCAGGGGGGACATCAGGGCTTCGACTGCTCTTACGAGTGGCGCCAGGTCCATCACCAACCTACGCTGGCAGCCGCACGTGAAGTTTCCGTGATTCGGGAAATCATGGGACGAACGTCCCCTGCGGCGGGCCATCCCGGCGCGCAGACTGGAGCGGTGTCCCCGACCGCATGCCATGAGAACGCCGACCCGATCCGGGTCAGGGAGTCCAAGATGAAGCCGTCCATCACCAGCCGCCTGACGATCACCGGCGCGCTGCTCGCGACCCTGGCACTGCCCGCCGCCCTGTCGGCGCAGTACCAGCTTCCCACCCTCACCAGCGCGGCCCGGGCCGACAGCCTGCATGAGGCTGCTGCCGCGCTGGTGGCGGCGCACCGCTACGGCGACGCGGCGCGCCTCCACCGCCGCTCGGCGCAGCTCCGGGATGCCGACGATCCGCTCGCCTTCCGGTGCTTGAAGGAGGCGGCGGCGCTCGGATACGCGGCAGGGGATCGCACCGGCGCCCGCACCGACATGGCCGCGGCGGCCGGCCAGGCGCTGGCGCGGGGTGAGCTGCGGGACGCGGCCCTGGCTTACATCGACGCGGCGTGGATCGCGCAGGAGCAGAAGAACCCGCGCCAGGTGTGGGAGCTGGGGCATCGCGCGGAGATGCTGGCGGGCTCGCCGCTGCTCAGCGCGTCCGATCGCCTGGCGATCATGCAGCGCATCGAGCGGGCGCCGGAGGGGGTGCAGCTGGCCTTTCGGCAGGAGTAGTAGCCGGCCGGCAGGCCTCATCCTGTCATCCCGAGCGGAGCGAGAGATCTGGCCAGCGTGTCCGGACCAAGGTGGCGGTCCCACATGCGCGGGCAAGGTCCCTCGCTCCGCTCGGGATGACGGGGTAACAGGATGACGGGGTAACAGGATGACGGGGCAGGTTCTACCTCACTCCCGGTGACGCTCGCCAGACCGGGAGGTCCAGGTAGCTCCGGTTGGACCATCGGATCGTGAGCGGCTCGCCCGCGTCCGCCACCGTCTCCGCGTTCACGTCCTTCCCCGTGCCGTAGTTGATCTGCTGGCCCGGGTTCCGGATCGGGCCGATCACCATCACGACCCGGCTCCCCGCCTCGCACAACTGGCTCACGAGGCGCACGTTCTTCCAGTCGAGGCTCGCGCGCTTACCGGGCGTAAGCAGTTGCCGCCGCGAGATGTCCGCCACGTAGCTCGCCCGCGACTGGTACGGCGGCAGCGACCGGTAGGTCCCGTCCTTTCGCAGCTCGAAGATCGAGATCCCGAAGTCGAAATCGCGCTTGTTGGCGACCAGCTCGAGGTGGCCCGACGGGAGCCCGCTGATCTCGGTCGCCTCGGGGAGCGGGTCGCTGGCGAACACCAGCGTGTTGAGCGTGTCGATCGCGGTGTCCGACACGCCGCCGCCCGGCACGATGCGGTTGCTGTCGGACCGGTCGGCCAGGTCCATGGTCAGCGTCAGGGACGTGTCGCGCGAGGGCGCGGCCGATACGAGCCGGTGCCACGCGCCGGCGCGCTCGTCGCTCAGGTAGAGCCTCAGCGCGCCGTTCGACATCGCCGCCACCGACGGCGCGTGCTTCCACCGGTTCGCGCCGATCACCTCGTAGTTCACCTTGTCGGCCAGCAGGGCCGGCCTCGGTCCGCCCTTCAGGATCCAGTCGAACCACCGGTAGCGCAGGTCGGCGGTGATGTCGATCCGCGCCACGGGATCGGTCTCGTAGCCGGCGATTGAGCTGATCGTGTCGCCCAGCGCGCTCACGACGCCGCGCTGGGCCTGGAAGTGGTCGTACGGGCCGATCAACAGGTAGTGCCGGGCGCGCGGGTCATGGCGGTAGTGCTGGGTGAGGTAGTACAGCGCGGCACCGGGCCCGCCGAAGTAGTAGCCCGCCGTCTGGAGCACCGGGATCCTGATGGCGGCGAACTCGCCCCCGTACGGGATCATGTCGCGCCAATACCCATCGTACGAGGAGTGCGCGATCCAGTCGTGCCAGATCGGGTTGGGCGTCCCGTCGATCCGGTCCATGTCCTGGTAGGCACGCCCGCTGGTGTACCAGGTGTTGTTGAGCCGGCGCCAGCGCCCCTGGTCGTTGTAGGTGGCGTCGTCGAGCGCCCTGGTGTCGGTGGTGTAGAACGGCCAGGGATAGATGAAGTTCCAGACGATGTTTCCTTCCATCGGGACGTCCACGCCGGGCGCCACCGGCGCGCCCACCATGATGGCCTTGAGCGCCGGCGGCGCGCCCTTGGCCGCCGCCCACGGCGACATTCCCGAGTAGCTGCCTCCATACATGCCCACTCGGCCGTCGCTCCACGGCTGGCGGGCGATCCAGTCGATCAGGGCCACGGCGTCGGTGCCGTCGTGCACATACGGCATGGGCGCGTCCGGGCTGCACGCCTTGCCGCGGGTGAAGCCGATGACGGCGGCGTAGCCGTTGGAGGCGTTGCGCCGCAGGTCGCCGATGAGGGGGTTGGTGTCGGCGTAGATGGTGAATTGCAGGAGGGCCGGCACGCGGGACGGCCCCGAGCGGGGATGCCAGACCATCGCGCAGACGGTGGCGCCGTCGGGCGTCTTCACCTGGATCTCGGACTGCTTCACGTAGCGGCGCTCGTCGTCCTCGCGGACCAGCGGCGCCGCGAGCCGGCCGAGCTCCGCGTAGGTCTCGGCGATCTGCATCCCGCGGAGCCAGGCGACGGCGTCGCCGACTGCCATCGTCGTGTCGGCCGAGGGCGGGGCCGGCGGCGGCAGCGGCGGCACGAGGAAGGTCCGCGCCACCAGGGCGGCGGTCCGGTCGTCGAGCCGGGTGAAGCGCTCGCGGAAGGCACGCGCGAACGCGTCGGGGAACACGCCGGCGCTGTCGCCCTGGAGCCGCTTGGCGCGCAGGTAGATCTCGTATTGCACGTTGACGGCGCGCCCGCGCGCGGTCGTGTCGCCATGCATGGCCCAGGCCCGCCGCCAGTTGGCCATGGCGACGGCGGCGTCGGTATAGCGCCGCGCGAGCAGGTGCAGGCGGAACAGGTTGTCCTGCTGGACGGCCTGGTTGCTGTCGGTGTAGACGGCGGCCGCCTGGGCGGCGAGCCGGGCGAGCGCCGCGGGGCGCGCGGCCGAGTCGGCGAGGGCGGCGGCGGGGATGGAGAGACGCTGGGCGGCGAGCGGCAACGGCAGGGCGAGGGCGGCCAGGACGACGAGCGACTTCATCAGGAGCCTTTGGGTCAGGGATCTACCTTGGATAGCGATGTCCGGCCGATGGTTCGGTTCCGCAGGCGTTCACCGTGCGCCAGCTCGACCTAGCGTGCGCAGAAGACGCACCGACACGAGCTCGATCCAGATGAACAGCAGAAGCAGCCACAGCCGCTGCCGGACGCCACCCGGCAGCCCCACGATCGCGAGACTGAAGACCAGCCATGCCGATGCGGGCAACACCAGGGTCGCGCGGGCCAGTGATGACCACGCCGGGTCGTTGAGCATTCGCGGATAGAGGGCCACCGGGGCGGCCACGGCTGCGATGACGATGAGGTCCCCCAGGAGAAAATGAATTCGGTGAGCCAGTGACGGAGCGGCCGCGGCGCAGCCGTAGTCACAGGTCGCAAACGCGAGGGCAACATAGGCCAACCCGTAGACGCCGAGGAGCATCGGACCCAACCAGCCGCCCGCCGCCGACCGCAGGGTACGGTGCAGCGCCAAGGCGAAGGCAATGATCAGCGCGCCGTAAGGCAGGAAGCCGCCGTAGTTCATGAGGTGCGCGCTCGGTGCACCGGTCGCACCAAGCTCACTAATGAAGGTCGTAAGGTGGCTGAAGCCCGGATACGTCCGGCTGGCGACAAGCGCGGATCCCGAGTAAACGAGCGGCGCGAGCATGCCACACACGGCAGGGAGGACGAGCCACCGACTCTGAGCGGGCTCGGCTTGCAGGGATGCTGAGCCAGACATGGTATGGGCTCGGCGGTGGGGGTAACACAATGTACGGGTGAGCTGTGCTGCGCGCGACACGCCAGCAAGGCATGCCGGCGGGTGAGTCGCTCTCACCCCGCCAGCTCGACTGCTATCCCGTCGCGCGCGTCGCGACGATCGTCGTGTCCACCGGCGCGCAGAGTCCCGACGAGACGCCGCCCGACGTCGTGACGGTCATCGTGAGCCTGGTACGAACGTTGGCCCGGATGCTGTCCGGGCTCACGAACGCGCCCCGATCGACGCAGGGCTCAGGTCTGCCTGGCGGACCTGGCGGGCATCGGCGAAGTGGTAGCGGATTGGTCCTGCTGCCGCGCCGCGGGCGCCGCGAAGGTGCGCGATGCTACCCGGCCCGTCACCCTCCCCAGCTCGAGCACGCCGCTCAGGCGGTCCGCCAGGTCCCGCACCTCGGCCGGCCCGGTGGTCGGGTCGGCGCCGAGGCGGGTCGCGTCCTCCTGGAGCATCTCGAGCGCGGCCTGGGCGAGCGCGAGCCGCATCCAGAGCGACACGCCCCGCTCGTAGTCCGCGGCCGTCATCGCGACGCTCAGGTTGCCGTAATCGTCGGACACCGCCTCGATGCGGCCGGCGAGGTTCCGGGCCGTGACCTGGGCCAGCTCGCTTGGGGTCGCGTCATCAGCACGCTGAGCGGCGCCGACCGAATCGGCGAGGAGCTAGAGCGCGGCGTAGTGGTCGCCGAGCGAGTCGGCGACCGCGGAGGCCGACGGGCGAACGGGCCCCGACGTCGGGGAGCCAGCGCGGGCGGCCAGACGCAGGGCGATCGAGCCGGTGAGGAGGGCCGACCCCAGGGTGATGGCGATGAGTGGGCGCATGGAGGATTCAACCTAGGGTACGTGGCCCTTCTGGACACAGGGCTGAGTCGTCCCATGGCGAGGTAACTGCGTATGCTTGCTGGGTTTGGCCTTGGGCGATCAGGAGGCCTGGTGCAGTGGATTGCGCGCATGGAGTCACCCTGAGCCTCAGCTCCCCAAGAATTCCGGCAGCAGCGCCATCAGCGTCTCCGGCTCCTCGATGTGCGAGAACGTCCCGCTCCGCTCCATCCAGCGGAACTCGGCCTGTGGCGCGCAGCGCTTGAAGTCGAGCTGGTACTTCGGGCAGAGCGCGCGATCGTACCGGCCCGCCAGGATCAGCACCGGCATGCCGAGCTCGCGGAGGCGCGGGCGGAAGTCGGGCAGCCGCGCCACCTCGCCGCCGATGAAGAACTCCACGTCCTCGCCGACGAAGACCGGGTACAGCTCGGCGTTCTTGGAGCCGGGCTCGGCCAGCAGCTTGGACGCGTTGTCCGGGTCGTAGAACCGGCACGGGCGGGAGTGCACGGCGTAGAGCTGCTGCACCCTGGGGTCGGTGGACGGCACGAGGGTGTGGCAACGGCGGACATTGGACTCCCTGTGGTTGTGTCGTGGGCCCAATGTCCGCCGCCGGACGCGACGCGGCTATCCGGTTCTTGCGGTCAAAGTCGCGGCCGAGACGGCCTCGATCTACTCGGGCGCCGCCACGAACAGCGCGCCCGTCAACTTGCCATCTTCGCTCGTCAGCGGGGCGTAGTCCGCGTCGTACTTGTGGCCGAACACCGTGACGTCGCCGGTGAAGGAGTGCTTCTTGATCAGGGCCTTATAGGCCGGCGAATCGTGCTCGAGCTTGGTGTTGACCGCCGACTTCCCGTCCTCCGTCATCAGGGTGGTCTTGGTCCGAACGAAGTCGTGCCCGTCGTAGGAGAAGATGGTGGCCGCGAGCTCCGCCGGGTTCCGCGCCGGGGCTCGAGCGCTTCCGTGCGCATCGAGCACGGCCACCATCGCCACCATCACGGCCAGGACCAGCGCCAGACCGACGCCCTTCACGACCGGAGCCGAAATCCACTGAGGCGAGCGCATAGACTCCTCCCCTGTTGAAGAACGGCTTCCCGCGGAATGCGGGAGGCACAGACGTGCAAACGCCGAGCTCCCTGGTCGGCGGCTCGGCGGTCGTAGGTCCGGCGTGGCGTCTTGAGTCCGGCGTCGCGGAGGAGCGAGGACCCGTAGCTTTGCGACCCCGGCTTTCGCCGGGTGTGCCCTGATCGGTGGCTGGAGATACGGCCCGGGACCAGGGCTGTCAAGGGCGGAAGCGAAGCGGCTGCAGGGAGATAGATCCGGGTGAGAACCGTGGCGGCCAGTATTAGCGCTCGGTTCGCTTCCCCGCTCCCGGTGCCTCCGGCCTCAGATAACCGATCAGGCAGCCGCAGCAGATGCCGAGTCCGAGCAGCGGGTATTTCAGCGCGACGCCCGCGGCCAGGCCGAAAAGGCACAGGGTCGTGATCGATCGGACACGCATGATCCTGCGTACCCTCCGCGAGACCTCGTCGTGCGAGTGAACCTCGACAAGCTCCCAGATCAGGAACACGTAGGTCGCGTTGACGAGGAAGAAAACCAATGCATAGAAGGCAACCGGCTGGGGCGCCAATTCGCTCACGGCCATCCAAGCCGTGGCGAGCGGCAGCCACGACACGGAAAACAGATGCGCGAAGTTGAGCCACAGCAGGCGCGGGTTCGCTTCCGTCGCATAGCGCATCAGGTGATGGTGATTGGTCCACACGATGGCGATGAAGAGGTAGCTCACGGCGTAACTCAGCCAGGTGGGCCAGAGCCCTAGAAGCGCCCTGAAGGTGGGAATGGCCGGCGGGCGCAGCTCCAGGACCAATACGGTGATGAGGACCGCAAAGATCGCGTCGGAGAACGCGTTCAGCCGCTCGGGAGTGGCTCTAGCGCGGAACAGGATCGTACTCGGCCTCACATCGGTCCGGCGACTGCCCTCGGCGTCAGCCGCGGCGAGATGCTCGTGCCGTCGCCGAGCTGGCCCACCCAGTTGCCGCCCCAGCAGTAGGCCTTGCCGGCGCCGGTGACGCCGCAGCTGAAGGCCTCGCCCCCGCTCAGCCGAAGGAATGGGAGCCCGCGGGCGACCAGCGCCGGGTTGAGGCGCTGGGTGGTCGTGCCATCCCCGATCTGGCCGTACTGGCTGTTGCCCCAGCAGTAGGCGCGCCCGTCGGTCCCCACGCCGCAGCTGTGGGCCGCCCCCGCCGTGATGTTGCGGAAGAGGAGCCCGCCCGCCACCCGCCGCGGCCAGAAGCTCAGGTAGGTCTTGCCGTTGCCGAGCTGCCCGCCCCCGCCGTTTCCCCAGCAGAAGGCCCGCCCGTCGGTCGTCGTGGCGCAGGTGTGGTAGTTGCCGGCGTCGAGCCACTGATAGGAACGCCCGCCGGCGACCCGCGTGGGATCGGGGCGCGAGGTGAAGGTCGTGCTGTCACCCAGCTGGCCGTAGCGGTTGTCCCCCCAGCAATAGGCGCGGTTCGCCGTGCTGATTCCGCAGGTGTGTCTGATGCCGGTGGCCAAGAGGCGGAAGCCGATCCCGCCCGTGACCGCCGTGGGGGTGACGCTCAAGTTGTCCGAAAAGGTGCCATTGCCCAGCTGGCCATAGGCATTCCACCCCCAGCAGTAGGCCCGGTCGTCGGTGGTCACGCCACAGGTGTAGTAGTAACCCGCGGTCAGGGTGCGGAACGTCAGGCCGCCCTGGACCGGGCTCGGCGTCAGGCGCTGGCTGGTCGTGCCGTCGCCCAGCGCCGCGAGGGAATTGTTGCCCCAGCAGTACGCCTTGCCGTTGCCGGTCACCCCGCAGGTGTGGACCGCCCCTGCCGTGACGGTGCGGAAGTGGAGCCCGCCGTGGACCGCGACGGGCGTCAGCCGCGGTGACGTGGTCGTGCCGTCGCCCAACTGGCCTTCCTTATTGTAGCCCCAGCAGTAGGCCATGCTGTCGGCCGTGACCCCGCAGGCGTGGGCGTCGCCCGTGCTGACCTGCCGGAACGAGAGGGCCGCGGTGGCCGCCGTGGCGAGAGTCGGCCTCGCCTCGGGCGTCGTGCCGCCAGCCGGGGTGGGGGCCTGGGGGTCGTCGCCGCAGCCCAGGACCGCCAGCAGGAGGGCCGGGCGGAGCCCTCCGACGAGGCGGCGCACGAGACCGCTGCGCAAAGGGAGAGCAGACAAGGCACGTGACGGCATGGACTCATCCTCGCTTTCGGCGAAACCGGCGAACCCCCGGACCGGCACCACCCCGCGGCCGCCCGCCCACGCGGCCGTGGCCCTCCAAGACGCGTGTCAATGGTGGCGGCGCCCCTTCAAGCCGATGTCAAGCGGAACACCCGGCAGGGGACTACGGCAATCACCGATCCTCGACGAACGCCTTCAAGCGGTCGGCGGCCGCGTCCCACTGCGCGGAGATCTGATCGAGGTAGCGCTTGGCATATTCCAGGCGCTTGAGGTCCAGCTCCCAGACCCGCTCGCGCCCGCGCCGGGCATTCCGCACGAGGCCCGCATCGCCGAGGGCGTAGAGATGCCGCGTGATCGCCTGGCGCGTCACCCCCGTGCCCTCGCTCAGACGGGTGATCGAGAGCGGCCCGTCGACGGACAGGCGACCCAGCAGGCGGAGCCGGGTCGCGTCTCCCAGCGCGGCGAACACCGGCACGGCGTCGGCCAGCTTCAGCGCCGCCGCGCCGTGGCTACGAGACATACTGCGCCAGGTTCTTGATCTCCCCGGCCCACCCCTGCTCGTTCATCCGGAACGCCTCGGCCCGGCGGGCGAGCGGGATCCGATCGAACCCGGACTCGACGATCGTGATGGCGGTGCCGCCCTTGGCGTCCTCGAGCATGAACTCGACCAGCGTAGTGGGCTCGGCCGAGTAGTCCACCGCGGGGTCGAGCGCGTTCGGGTGCCAGCGATAGGAGAAATACCGCTCGGGCTCGATCCGCTCGACCAGGATCTCCAGCATCACGTGCTCGTAGCCCTTATGGGTGATCCTCCCTCGGACCGTCGCGCCCTCGGCGAACTCGCCATCGAGGTTCACCCGGAACCACGCGCCAAATTCTGCCGCGGTCGTGATCGCGCGCCACACGCGCGAACGCGTGGCGCGAACCTCGACTCTCTTTTCGATGCGGTCCGTGCTCGGCTTGTCGTGCGGCTCTTTCGCTTTGACGGTCATCGGTTCGTGCCTCCCGTGTAAAGTCCGTAATCGTTGCCGGACGCCCAAGTCCCGTCGGGCGTCACTCGCGGTCGTACTCATCGTGGCGGCGGTACCAGAAGCCGGCTCGGAGGCTACCACTTCCTTGCGACATGGTCTCGTTGCGCCCGCGCGGCGCGCGGTCGAGCCACTGGTACATGCCCCAGAGGCCGTCAAGTCCACGCGCATAGGTCGAATAGGCGTGGTAGACGGC
>JBOHSB010000281.1:0-3616 GCA_050733015.1 Gemmatimonadales bacterium | reverse complement strand
GAGCCTTACCAGGGTGCGGCCACCGGCGTGGGCGGCATCTTGCGCGATGTGTTCACCATGGGCGCGCGGCCGGTCGCGGTGCTCAACAGCCTGCGGTTCGGTCCGCTGGATCACCCGCGGAACCGGTACCTCTTCGCCGGCGTGGTGCGCGGCGTCGGCGACTACGGCAACTGCGTCGGAATTCCCACGCTCGGCGGTGAAGTCGGCTTCGCGCCCGGTTACACCGGCAACCCGCTGGTGAACGCGATGTGCGTCGGCTTGCTCAAGGAGTCGGATCTGATCCGCGCCGCGGCACAGGGCGTCGGCAACGTGCTGCTGTGCGTGGGCGCCCGGACCGGCCGCGACGGCATCCACGGAGCCAGCTTCGCCTCGGAGGAGCTGAGCGAGAAGAGCGAGGCCCGCCGCCCGCAGGTCCAGGTGGGTGACCCGTTCACCGAGAAGCTGCTGCTCGAGGCCAGCCTCGAGCTCATCACCTCCGGCATGATCGTCGCCATCCAGGACATGGGCGCCGCGGGCCTCACCAGCTCGAGCGCCGAGATGGCGGCGCGGGGCGGCGTCGGCGTCGAGATCGACACCGGCCTCGTTCCGACCCGCGAGGCGGGCATGACCCCGTACGAGATCCTGCTGTCGGAATCGCAGGAGCGGATGCTGGTGGTGGCGGAACCCGGGCGGGTGGACGAGATCCGGGCCATGTGCGCCAAGTGGGAGTTGGATGCGACCCCGATCGGCCAGGTGACGGACGACGGCATCTTCCGCGTCCGGCACCACGGGCTCGTGGTCGCCGCGATTCCGGGACAGCGGCTGGTGGACGACTGCCCGATCTACGAGCCCGACGCCCGCGAAGGCGACGAGCCCCGCGCCCGGCGCGGCCGGGTTCCCGATCAACCGGCCAAGGCCGACCTCCTCGGGGCGCTCGATCTGCTGCTCGACTCGCCCAATGTCGCGAGCAAGCGCTGGGTGTACGAGCAGTACGATTCGACCGTGCAGGCCTCCACGGTGCTCGGCCCCGGCGGCGACGCGGGCGTGCTGCGGGTGCCCGGGACCAGCTTCGGCCTGGCCGTCTCGGTGGACTGCAACAACCGGCTCGTGGCACTCGACCCGTACGAAGGCGGCAAGGCCACCGTGGCCGAGGCGGCCCGGAACATCGCCTGCACCGGGGCCGTGCCGCTCGGCATCACCGATTGCCTCAACTTCGGCAACCCGGAGAAGCCCGAGGTCTTCTTTCAGTTCCGCGAGGCCTGCCGCGGCATCGCCGACGCGTGCCGCGCGTTCGACACGCCGGTGACCGGCGGCAACGTCAGCTTCTACAACGAGAGCCCGACCGGCGCGGTGGACCCGACGCCCACGGTAGGCATGGTAGGCCTGCTCGAGCAGGTGGACGCCCGCGTCCCCAGTCACTTCTCGGTACCCGGCGATGAGATCCTCGTGTTGGGCGCCACGGCCGGCGAGATGGGCGGGTCCGCCTATTGGGCGGAGGTGCACGACTTCATCGGCGGCCGGCCCGCGAGGGTCGATCTCGACGCGGAGCGCCGGCTCCAGCGACTGCTCGTGGCCGGCGCCGGGCGTGGGCTGTTCCGGTCCGCGCATGATTGCTCGGAGGGCGGTCTCGCCGTAACGATCGCGGAGGCCGCCATGGGCGGTCCGTACACGCCGGCCGGGCTCGGGGCCACCGTCGACCTGTCGGCGCTGGCGACGGAAGTGACCCCCGAGGGCATCCTGTACGGGGAGGACGGAGCCCGGGCCGTCGTGTCGGTGGCGCCGGAGCAGGTAGCCCCCGTGGTGGGCCTGGCCGGCGAGCACGGCGTGCCGGTGCATCGTGTGGGACAGGTGGCGGAGCCCGGCGGCGCCCTGGAACTCCGGCTGGCAGCCCGATTGTTGAGGTGGTCTGTGGGGGCGTTGCGCCAGAGCTACTACGCGGCCATCCCGCGCCGGATGCAGCATCCGGACGTGGACCGCTCTGCGGGAGAGTAAAGCATGTGCGGCATCATCGGCGTCTCCGGGATCCCTGACGCGGCCCGGCTCACCTATCTCGGACTCTACGCCCTGCAGCACCGCGGGCAGGAGAGCGCCGGCATCGTGGTGATCGACCGCGAGGGTCAGGCGCGCTCCCACCGTGGCATGGGCCTCGTGAGCGAGAACTTCGATGAGACCGTCCTCGCCACTCTCCCGGGTGACGTCGCCGTGGGCCACACCCGCTATTCGACCACCGGCAGCACCGTGCTGGCCAACGCCCAGCCGTGCCACGTGGCGACTCGCTGCGGCCCGCTGGCCATCGCGCACAACGGGAACATCATCAACGCCGCCGAGCTCAAGCACGAGCTGGTCGAGCGGGGCGCGATCTTCACCACCTCGAGCGACACGGAGGTGCTGGTCCACCTCATCGCCCGCTCCAAGGCGCCCACCATCGAAGGACAGATCCGGGACGCGCTCGAGCAGGTGGACGGCGCCTACAGCCTGGTCATCACCGTGGGGCGCACGCTGTACGCGGTGGTGGACAGCCGGGGCTTCCGGCCGCTCGTCATCGGGCGCCTGTCGGGCGGGATGGTGGTGGCGTCCGAGACCTGCGCGCTCGACCTGCTGGGAGCGAACATCACCTGCGAGCTCCAGCCCGGCGAATTCGTGCGCATCGAGGACGGCCGGGTCACCGAGCTGCCCCGGCTCTCACCCCGGCCGGTGAGCCGCTGCGTGTTCGAGCTGGTGTACTTCGCGCGGCCGGACAGCACGGTGTTCGGCGAGTCGGTGGACCGGGTGCGTCGCGAGCTCGGCCGCCAGCTGGCGCGGGAGCAGCCCGCGCCGGGTGCCGAGGTGGTGTTCAGCGTGCCGGACAGCTCGAATGCCATGGCCCTGGGCTATTCGGAGGTCTCGAACGTCAAGCTCGAGCACGGACTGATCCGCAACCACTATGTCGGACGCACCTTCATCAATCCCACGCAGGATCATCGGGTGGCCAAGGTGAAGATCAAGTTCAATCCGGTGCGCGACGTGATCCAGGGCAAGTCGGTCGTGGTGGTGGACGACAGCCTGGTGCGGGGCAACACCAGCCAGAGCCTGGTCCAGATGATCCGGGCGGCCGGCGCGCGCGAGGTGCACCTGCGTCTGGGCTCGCCGCCGATCACCGGGCCGTGCCTGTACGGCATCGACACGCCCACGCGGGAGGAGCTCATCGCCGCCACGCACTCGATCGAGGACATCCGAGAGTTCCTGGGCGTCGATTCGCTGGGCTACCTGTCGCTCGAGGGCATGCTGCGCGCGGCTGGGCCCAACAACGAGTACTGTCACGCGTGCTTCTCGGGACGGTACCCGACCACGCTCCCCGGCGATCTGGTTCAGATCCGGCACGCCTCCCCGCTGATGGCGACGCCGGCATGAGCGGCCCCTACACCCAGCCCCTCGTCTACTTCTTCGGCCAGGGGCGCGCCGACGGCACCGCGGCGATGAAGGATGTGCTCGGCGGCAAGGGCGCCGGCCTCGCCGAGATGACCACCATCGGCATCCCCGTCCCGCCCGGCTTCACCATCGCCAGCAGCCTCTGCCTCAGCTACCTCGACAGCCACCAGTTCCCGAAGCGGCTCCAGGTGCAGGTCGAGAACGCGCTCCACCGGGTGGAGGCCGCGAC
>JBOHSB010000280.1:0-3472 GCA_050733015.1 Gemmatimonadales bacterium | reverse complement strand
CGCCAGACCAGCCGTTTGCTCGGCGGGCTGGCGCGGCCGTTCATGTGGCTGCTGCTGGTCGGCACCGGATACAACGCGATCGCGCGGGTCGAGAACGGCCTCCCGTATCACGCGTTCGTGTTTCCCGGCATCGTGGTGATGGCCGCTCTCTTCGGGGCGATGCTGACGGCGATCGCGACGGTCTACGACCGGGAGTTCGGCATGTTGCGGCTCATGCTCGCGAGCCCGGCCGGGGTGCCGGCGGTGCTCGGGGGGCGGGCCATCGCCGCGGCGCTGGTCGGCCTGGTGCAGGGCGGCATCGTGCTCGCCTGCGCGCCGCTCCTGGTTCCGGTGACCCCGGGCCGGCTCGGCGCGGCGCTCGGCGCGCTGGTCCTCGCGGCGGCGTCGAGCGCGCTGCTGGGATTGCTGGTAGCCTCGCGGCTCCGCTCGGTCGAGAACTTCGCCGGCGTGATCAACGTGGTGTTGTTCCCGCTGCTGTTCGTCAGCGGAGCGCTGTATCCGACCGCCGGGATGCCGCCGGCCCTTCGCCTGCTGGCCAGCGTCAATCCGGTGACCTATCAGGTGGATCTGATGCGGCACGCATTCGGTCAGGCGGCGGAGTTCGAGGCTGGTCGGGACGTGCTGCTGCTGCTGGCAACGACCGCGGTGGCGTTCGGGCTCGCCGTGCTGCTGTTCGACCCGGAGCGGCGGCTCCTCGGGCGGGCGGACGGGCGGCGGCCCACTGAGTCACCCTGAGCGAAGCGAAGGGGCCAAGCCCGCACGAATGCCCCGCCCGATCACTTCGATTCGCCGCTCTCCTTCTCACACAGCCGCGGGCCCCGCACGAGCTCACTGTCCTGCTCGAGCCGCGATCGAAATGGCAGCTTGAGCGGGCCGCCGGCCGGCACCGACGTCTCGATCACGATGTGCCGGGTACGGCGGAGCAGGCCGCGCTCCGGGTCCCAATCCACCTGCCCCTCTTCCGTGGTGATCTCGGCCGCGGGCAGACGGGTGGTGTCTCCCCGGATCGAGGCCGCGTCGGTTCTGGATCGCAGGCGGAGCGCCAGGCGATGAATCGTTCGGCCGTTCGCGGTGCTATCGGCCAGGCGCCTGAGCTCCAGGCCCGCGCCGTCGGTCCAGGACTGCGCCACCCCGGGCACCGCGGGCGGCAGCGGCGGCAGCAGGTCCTCGAGTGCGCCCCCCACATCGGCGACCTCCGCCACCTCGTCGGGCACGAACGGGCGGGCGGCGGGGGTGTAGCGCCCGGACGGCGAGAGCGTGCCGCGGAACCGGCCGCCGATGAGACCGTCGGTGTCCGGCACCAGGGTCGTCTCGGGGCTCTCGCGCGAGACCGCCAGCGAGTCGTACCACGCCTCGATGGCCACATCCTCGCCGGCGGGGCGCGCGCGGAACCGAAGCACCCCGCTCCGCGCCAGCGTTTCGCGCCGGCGACGCCCGCCGGTCTCGGCCACGAGGCGCGCGCGCGAATGTTCGAGGAAGGTGGCGCAGTCGAGCTGCGCGGCGGTGTAGCGGAACGGGGCCGCCGCACCCCGCTGCTGGGCCGGGGCAGAAAGCGGCGCCAACAGCGTGAGCGCGAGCGCGGAGCAGACGAGGCCAGCCAACGACGGCGGAGCGAGGGCAGGGCGCGCAGGCGCCGGCCCCCGCCCATTGCTCAGGCGGAGCAACGCCGATCCACGCGCCCCCTCAGGAGGCCGCTCACGCCTCGGCCATGAACGGGTACCGGTAGTCCGTCGGCGGAACTAGCGTCTCCTTGATGCTTCGCGGAGACACCCAACGCAGCAGGTTGAGCACCGAGCCCGCCTTGTCGTTCGTACCGCTGGCGCGGGCACCGCCGAATGGCTGCTGGCCCACGACCGCCCCGGTAGGCTTGTCGTTCACGTAGTAGTTCCCCGCCGCCTGGCGCAGCACCCGGTCCGCCTCGACCAGCGCCGATCGATCCCGAGCCCACACCGCACCCGTGAGCGCGTACGGGCCGGTGCGGTCGACCAGCTGCAGCGTCTCGCTCCACTTGGCCGCGGGGTACACGTACGTGGTCAGTACCGGGCCGAAGAGCTCCTCGCACATGGTACGGTAGCCGGGATCGTCCACCTGCAGCAGCGTCGGCTGGATGAAGTATCCGACACTGTCGTCCGCGCCGCCGCCCGCGATGACCTTCACGCCGTTCGCCGACTTCGCCGCCTCGAGGTGGTCTCGGATCCGGGTGAACGCCTTCCGGTCGATGACCGCCCCCATGAAGTTCCGGAAGTCGGCCACGTCGCCCATGCGGATGTCGCCGATCATGGCCGCGACGCGGTCGCGCACCGCGGGCCACAGGGTGTCCGGGATGTACGCGCGCGACGCCGCGCTGCACTTCTGCCCTTGGTACTCGTACGCGCCCCGCACCATCGCGACCGCGAGCGCATCCACGTCGGCGCTGGCGTGCGCCACGATGAAGTCCTTGCCGCCCGTCTCGCCCACGATGCGGGGATAGGAGCGATACTGCGCGAGGTTGTCGCCGATGGTCTTCCACAGGCTGCGGAAGACCGTGGTCGAGCCGGTGAAATGGATGCCGGCGAACTCCGGATGGCCGAGCAGCGTGCGGCTCACCTCGATGGCGTCCCCCGGCACGAAGTTGATGACGCCGGGCGGGAGGCCCGCCTCCATCAACAGCTGATAGAAGTGCCAGTTGCTGAGCACCGCGGTGTGGGACGGCTTCCAGACCACCGCGTTGCCCATGAGGGCGGGCGCCGTCGGCAGGTTGCCGCCGATGGCCGTGAAGTTGAACGGCGTGATCGCGTACACGAACCCCTCGAGCGGACGGTGGTCCATCCGGTTCCACGCGCCGGGTGCCGAGTCCGGCTGCTCCTGGTAGATCCGCTCGGCGAAGTGGACGTTGAACCGGAGGAAGTCGATCAGCTCGCAGGCGCTGTCGATCTCCGCCTGATACGCGGTCTTGCTCTGGCCCAGCATGGTGGCGGCGTTGAGGCGCTGCCGGTACCGCCCGGCCAGCAGGTCGGCCGCCCTGAGAAACACCGCCGCGCGGTCCTCGAACTTCCAGCGGGCCCAATCGCGTTGCGCCTCGACCGCCGAGGCAACGGCGGCGTCGATGGTGGCCTGGTCCGCATGACGGAGGGTGGCCAGCACCCGGGCATGGCAGTGGGGCGAGACCACGTTCTGGGTAGCGCCGGTGCGGATCTCCCGGCCGTTCACGACGACGGGAATGTCGGGTCGCTCGCTTCCCACGCTGGTCAGCGCGCTCTTGAGCGCGCCGCGCTCCGGGGCCCCGGGGGCGTAGGTCAGGACCGGCTCGTTGTGGGGACGGGGGATGTTGGTGATGCCGCTCATGGGGCGTCCGGGCTCGAGGAATAGGCAGGAAAAGTAACCGGGTCCGGGAGGGCGGGTCGGCATTCCGGTCATGGCGCACGGTGAAGATCGTGCGGCCATTCACCACGAAGGTACGAAGGCCACGAAGGCCTCCTGGACTGCTAAGGAG
>JBOHSB010000279.1:0-8497 GCA_050733015.1 Gemmatimonadales bacterium | reverse complement strand
CTCCGGGCGAGCATGAGCCCGCCGGCGAGGAGCGCCAGCGCGATGGCGCCCGCCGCGCCGAACCGCAGCGCTCGCGACGGCCGCGATGGCGCCGCCGCCATCGGCCGCGTCTGGGCGGGCGTCACGCCGCCGCTCGGCGTGAGCTGCAGCTCGAGCTGAGACGCGAGCTCCTCGGCCGATTGCCACCGATCGGCCGGACGCTTGGCCAGGCACTTCATCACGATCGCGGCGAGGGCCTCGGGCACCGCCGGCCGGAGCGCCGACACCGGCTCGGGCGGCTGCGTCAGGTGGGCGGCCAGCACCTCCTGCGACGACCGTCCGGTGAACGGCGGCCGGCCGGCGAGCAGCTCGTACGCCATCACGCCGACGGCGTAGATGTCCACCCGATGGTCGAGGTGAGGATCCGCGGCCGCCTGCTCGGGCGCCATGTAGGCCGGCGTGCCCAGCGCCACGCCCGCGGTGGTGAGCTGCTGCCGGCCGGTCGCCTCGCTCACTGCCTTGGCCACGCCGAAGTCGGTCACCAGCGCGTGGCGCCCGGAGAGCAGGACGTTGTCGGGTTTGATGTCGCGGTGAACCACGCCCTGGCCGTGGGCGTAGGCCAGCGCGTCCGCGACCTCCGCGAGCAGCCGCACCGCCTCGTGAATGGGCAGCTCGCCGTGGCGGGTGAGCCGGCCGCGCAAGTTCTCGCCGTCGACGAACGGCATGACGTAGTAGAGAAAGCCGGCGGCCTCGCCGGAATCGTGCAGCGGGAGGATGTGCGGGTGCTGGAGCCCCGCGGCGACCTCGATCTCGCGGAAGAAGCGATCCGGGCCGAGGGTCGCGGCCAGCTCCGGCCGGAGCACCTTGAGCGCCACCTTGCGGCGGTGCTTGAGGTCCTCCGCGAGATACACGGTCGCCATCCCGCCCTGCCCCAGCTCGCGCTCTACGCGATACCGGTTGGCAAGGGCAGCGGCGAGTCGTGCTGGTGGATCGGCCATCGAGCTCCTGGAGCGGGACGGAACCCGTCGAATCTGCTCGTGGCGGGGCCGTGCCGCCAGCGCCTACCGCTTGAGCATCTTCGGATCCTGGTAGATCATCAGGTGCGCGTAGGGCGTGCCCGCGAACATGATGTACGACCCGCCCGCGTTCGGGTGCGCCGGGATGCCGGTCGTGGCGGAGTCGAGCGGCGTCAGGAGCATCCAGTGCGGCGGCTCCTTCACCGTCTTGGTGCCGGCGGCGGGCTTCATCACGATGCGGCCGTCGGACGTCTCGTAGTGCTCGCCGCCCTTCGCCATGTAGGCGATGCCACCGGTGGTCGGCGGCTGGGGCTGATTGGACATCGCCGCCACGAACCACTGCCAGCCCTTCTGGTCGCCGCAGACCGGCGCGTGGCTCTCGTCCGGAAACAGGCTGCAGGTGAAGCCGTTGCTGCCCTGGCGCACGACGGTCGCCTTGCCGCTGGGTTCCATCCGCGCGACCGTCGCCTGGGCCGAGATGCGCTCGGGCGCGCCGGCCTCGGCCGCCTTGATGAACTCGGCCGTGGCCTCGTTGGTCTGCCCGGCAGGTTGAGCCTGGGCGCAAAGCGCGCCGGGGAGCAGCAGGAAGAATGCGGGAAGTAGGAGCGCAACCTTCATAAGGGACCTCCTGGCTTGCCGCCGCCCGCTGGCCGGGATCGGCGGCGGATCACGACCACGGCGCGGAGGCCGTGGCGATGGAGCGAGAATACGTTAGGATGGCGTCCGCGGCCGGCCAGTGACGATTGGCCCACGCCGGCCGAGCCCCAGCGGAACCACCCGTCCCCGTGTGCAAGAGGCTGCCGCCCATCGTCTTATACCGGCAATCCAGAACCGCGTCCCGGCCGCCGTGTGAGGCTGTCGAAACCGGCTCCGCCCGTTCGACTATCTGGCATCAACGGCTGGTCCACTTCGAACCCGAGGGAGCCATGCGATACCTCTGCCTGATCTACGATGACGAGAAGAAGGTCGGCGCGATGTCCCAGAGCGAGTCCGACAAGTTCATGGGCGAGTACTTCGCGTTCTCGGACGACATCCGGAAGAGCGGCCACATGGTCCACGGCGAGGCGCTGCAGCCGGTGCAGACCGCCACCACCGTCCGGCTGCGGAACGGCAAGCTGAGCACCACCGACGGGCCCTTCGCCGAGACCAAGGAGCAGCTCGGCGGCTTCTACCTGATCGACGCCAAGGACCTGAACGAGGCCATCCAGGTGGCCGGGCGGATCCCCTCGGCGAAGATCGGCAGCGTGGAGGTGCGGCCGGTGGTGGATTTCAGCCAGCAGTAGGGGGTGTGGGAGGGAGTCACAGGGTGACTCAAGACTCGAGGCCCGATGCTTGACGACGTCCCCACCGCGGAGACCGCCCGTGCCATGGTCGATGCCGTCTACCGCGCCGACTCCCGCCGGGTGCTCGCGACCCTCATCCGCCTCCTCGGCGACTTCGATCGCGCCGAGGAGGCGCTGCACGACGCGTTCACGGCCGCGCTCGAGCGCTGGCCGCGCGACGGCGTGCCCGCCAACCCACGGGCCTGGCTGGTCTCGACCGGCCGCTTCAAGGCGATCGATGCGCTCCGGCGCCGCGCCAGGTTCGACGCCTCGCAGGCGGAGCTGGCGCGGCGGCTGGAGGACAGCGCACCCGAGGCCGACGACGACGAGGTGCTCCCCGACGACCGACTCCGGCTCATCTTCACCTGTTGTCACCCGGCGCTCACGCCGGACGCGCGTATCGCCCTCACCCTGCGCGAGGTGTGCGGCCTCACCACGGAAGAGATCGCCCGGGCGTTCCTGACCACCGCGCCCACCGTAGCCCAGCGAATCGTGCGCGCCAAGGCCAAGATCCGCGACGCGCGGATTCCCTATCAGGTCCCCGCCCGCGCGGATCTGCCCGACCGACTCGAGAGCGTGCTGCACGTCGTCTACCTGGTCTTCAACGAGGGCTACTCGGCGTCCTCGGGCGCCTCGCTCACCCGGCACGACCTCTCGGCCGAGGCGATCCGGCTGGGGCGGCTGCTGCTCGAGCTGCTGCCTCCGCCGGCGGAGCCCGAGGCGGTCGGGCTGCTCGCGCTCATGCTGCTGCACGAGTCGCGGCGCCCCGCGCGGACGTCCTCCGAGGGCGAGCTGGTCCTGCTCGCCGAGCAGGACCGGGCGCGTTGGGACGGCGCCCTGATCGGGGAAGGCACTGAGCTGGTGCGGAAGGCGCTCGCGTCCCGCACGCCCGGGCCGTATGCCCTGCAGGCGGCGATCTCGGCGGTCCACGCCGAGGCGCCCGAGCCGGACGCCACCGACTGGGCACAGATCGTGGGGTTGTACGACGTGCTGCTGCGGGTGGATCCCTCACCCGTGATCGAGCTCAATCGCGCAGCGGCGATGGCGATGCGCGATGGCCCCGCGGCCGGGCTCGCGCTGGTGGAGGCCATCCTGGCCCGCGGCGACCTGGCAGAGTATCACCTGGCCCACTCCGCCCGCGCCGACCTCTACCGGCGGTTGGGCCGGCGCGCCGAAGCCACCGATGCCTACCAGCGAGCGCTCGCATTGGCCCGGCAGGAGCCCGAGCGCCGATTTCTCGAGCGGCGGCTCGCGGAGGTCGAGGGCGGGGCTGAGGAGGTAGCGCTGGGCGGGGACAGCTCAGCCCCTCGCGCGAGCGCGCGGGACGCTGCTGACTCCGCTAACCAGGGCTAGGAGTCAGGGCGAGCCGGACCCGGCCGCGCGAGTTGTCTGATAGACCGCCCGGCCGCCGAGTCCGCGATCAGCGTCGCCAGCCGCCGCTCGCGGGTCTCCTCCTTCTTCGCGCTGACGATCCACCACACCGCCAGCTGCCGGTACCACGCCGGTCGGGCCTGGAAGTACGCCCATGCCTTCCGGTTCCACTTGAGCTTCGCCTCCAGCGCTGGCGGCAGCTTGGCCCCCTTCCGTTGCTCGTAGGAGTAGAGCCCGGTCTTGGCCGGGGCCCGCGACTCGTGGGCCAGGCGGCCGGCCGGGCGCACCAGGCCCAGTCGCGTGAGCTCCTTCACCCGGGCCAGGTTGACCCGGCTCCAGGTGCTGCCGTTGCGGCGCGGCGTGAAGCGAATGGTGTAGCGCTCGTCGTCCATCCGCCGCCGCACCGTCGATCCAGCCAAAGCACAGCGCCTGGTCCACCGATTCCGGCCACGTGATGCTAGGCCGGCCGGTGCTTCGCTTATAGAAGCCGACCAACAGCTCGGGAGCGGTGTCGTGATGCCGCTCGAGCCAGTCGCGCCACTCGTCGGGCGACGCGAAGAACCGCGGTTGCATGGGCTCCAGTCTAGCGGATCGGCTGCTGCTCCGCCTCCAAGGCGTACCCGATGTACTGCAGCGTACAAACCACTCAAAGCCCCATGCTCGAAGACGGCCATGCGGTGAGCGCGGTCACGGTGACGAGGACGCCACGCGCGCACACTACGCACTCGTCAACGCGAGTCGCCGACCCGAGTGCCTGGTCGGCGCCCGCCGAACCTGAAGAGGTGTGATCATGAGTTTGCTTACCAAGCCGATCAAGACGCTGGACGACCTGTTCGTCCACACGTTGCAGGACATCTACTATGCCGAGCAGCAGATCACGAAGTCCCTCCCCAAGATGATCTCGAAGGTGTCGAATCCGGAGCTCAAGCAGGGCCTCCAGGACCATCTCCAGCAGACCAAGAACCAGGTCACCCGGGCCGAACAGGTCTTCCGGATGATCGGGCAGCCGGCGAAGGCGGTCACCTGTCCCGCCATCGACGGGATTCTGCAGGAGGCAAACGAGATCCTGGGGGATGCCAAGGACGCCGAGGTGCTCGATGCGGCCGCCGCGGCCGCCGCCCAGGCGGTGGAACACTACGAGATCGCGCGCTACGGGACCCTGATCGCCTGGGCCCGGGAGCTGGGGCGCGACGACTGCGCGAGCGTGCTCGAGCAGACGCTCGAGGAGGAGAAGGCGGCCGACCTCAAGCTCACCGAGGTCGCGGAGGCGCGGCTCAACCGGTTGGCGGCGCGCCGATAGCACGTCGCGCGGGAATCTGAAGGAGTTGTTGAAGGACAGGCTCGGTATCGGCACGGCTGGTTGCGTGCCGGTACCGGACCTGCCCTTCGCGCTTGCCGGCCCGCGGCGACAGCGGAGTCCGGAGCCCTCTTCACTGTCGCGCGGTGGACCGGCGGGATGTATTCTCGGGCGTGCGGTCTCGCCTCTCCCGCAGCGCCTGCGCACCGGCTCTGCTTGTCATCGTCGCGATCGCGTGCACCCGCGGGCCCGGCGCGCCCGGGCCCGCGCGCGGGCCCGAGGCCCTCGCACACGCCGAATCCACGTTCGCGCTCGCCCGCGATGCGCGCGATCGGTTCGACGTTACCGTCGCGTCGGGCCGGCCCTCGAGCGCCGACGGCATCCCGCTCGGCGAGCTGGCGGCCCGCGCCAACGGTTTCCGCGACCGGCTGCAAGCGGCCCTCGCCTCGGTCGACTCCTCCTCGCTCGCGGGTGACGACGCGCGCGCCCTCGGCGTCATGCGGCTGGTGCTCGGCCGTGACCTCTCGACCGTCAGCCCATCCGAGGCGCGGCCCCAGACCGACACGAATGCCGGCCCCGATTGCTCGGCTGACTCCACCCGAGCGATCGATTCGCTCCGTGCCCGGATCTATGCCTGCTACGGCCGGGCGCAGTCCCACCTGGTCGTGGGAGCCGACACCCTCGACCGACTGACGATCCTGGGCCTGCTGGGCAGCACGGATGACCCGGAACGACGCCACCGGCTCTTTCTCGCGCTCCAGCCGGTCTGGCGGACGATGAACGCCGATGGTGGACCGGACAGCCCGTACCGCCGCCTCATCGCCCTCACGGCCCCGGCGCACGCCGCGGATTCCGCCGCATCGGCCCAGGCTCGTGCGGCCGGCGTGCCTCCCGACTCACTCGAGCCCTGGCTCCTGGCGGTGCTCGGTGCCTGGCGCGACGCCACGCCGGACACGCTGGTCGAGCCGTGGGACTGGTTCTACCGGAACGGCCGCGCCAGCCGACAGCTCAGCCACCGGATCCCGCTCGCGCGCCTCGCGCCGCTCGACGCGGAAGTGTTCCGCTCGCTCGGCGCCGACGTGCGCGCCCTGCGGGTGCACTTCGACCTCGAGCCCCGCGACGGCAAGGACCCGGTGGCGTTCACCACCTTCGGCGCGCGTGCGCCGGTGATCGAGCCGTGGATCTTCACGGCGTACCGGACCGGCGGCCTCGATAACCTGAACGAGCTGCTGCACGAGACCGGGCATGCCGTGCACCTGGCGGCCATCCGCACCCGGCCCGCGTTCCGGGATTGGCCCGACAGCGATCCGTTCACCGAGGCGGTGGCCGACGTGGTGGCGCTCGACGTGTACGAGCCGGTGTGGCAGCAGCGCTGGTTGGGTGACTCCGTGCCGCTGGCGGACGGCCTGCGCGGGCGCTACGGCGGAATCGTGCTCGACATGGCGTGGGCGTTGTTCGAGGCGCGGATGCTGCGGGATCCGTCGGCCGACCCCAACCAGGTCTGGACCAGCCTCACGAGTGAGTACCTACGCATCCGACCGCACCGCGAGCTCTCCTGGTGGGCGATGCGGGGCCAGCTGGTGGACGCGCCGGGCTACATGATGAACTACGCCGCCGGCGCGCTGCTCATTGCCGCGATCCGCGACCGGATTCGCGAGCGGCACGGGCCGTTCGCCACGGGCGATTTGACCTGGTACGCCTGGGTGACCCCGCGGCTGTATCGCTTCGGGTTGGAGCGGAGGACTCGGGACGTGGTGGAAGAATTTCTGGGAGGACCGGTCACCCCGCAGGCGTTGCTGCGGGACCTGGCGCGGATGCGGCCGCCGTCACGTTGATGGGGACAACTCGCTGTATGTCCCCGGCCGGACGGAGGTTGGCTGGATCAGCGCGGGCTGGGAGCGTACACCAGCGAGAGCTGCGCCTGCTGGATGAAGAGCAGCACGGGATCGGGCCGGGGAACCACCGGACACGAGCTCGGCGTGTACAAGGTGCGGGCCATTTTCCTGCCCTCCGACTTCGGTTGTCTCAGGGGGCTCGCAGCTAAAGCGCGGCAATGCTGGCCTTCGGGGCCCCATATCTCTGCATGAACCATTCCACGTAGTACTCGGGCCAGGCGAGCACTGCGCTTGCTTGGCGGTAGATACGATCCACGATGACCAGATCGGCCGCCAGGCGATCCATCGAGGGCGGAACCGGGATGAGCTCGCCAAGACGCGGCGACAGGTAAGCCGCGTACCATGCGGGCCAGGCTGCATCCCCACCGCTGGTAGCCAGCGCGTGGTGGTGAGCGCGGCGCGTATTCCGGAAGAGCTGCGCGAGTCGAGTCCGACTGCCGGCGACCTGCATGGGTGCTCCGGGTTCGTGATGCATTAACAAGCCCGAGTCCGAGCAAAAAGTTCCAGGACGGTGACGCGGAAGGGCGGTTAGGGCGAGAGGCGAGAGGCGAGGAGACGAAAAGGCGAAGGGGCCAAGGGGAGGCGTTCCGCAGCGTCCGCTCGCCCCCTGGCCCTCTCGCCTTCTCGCCTTCTCGCCCTTCTCACCCTCTCGCCCTTTCGGCCTATCGCCCTAAACGCCCTCTCGCCCTCTCGTCGTCCTACCGCCTATCGCCCGTGTCCCCCGCCGCCTCCAGCACCCGCCGCCGCTGCCCGGGCGTGACCATGTCCCGCTGCACCACCTGCCGCACGATCCTGGCGGCGAACGAGTAGCCGCGTGGCTCCGCGAGCAGCCAGCGGTGCCACTCGAGCTCGTCGAGCGCCCGGGCCAATGTGTCCTCGTCCATCTCGAGCGCGCGGGCGAGCACGGCCGGCGAGGCCAGGTCGCCCAGGACGGAGGCGGAGACGAGCACCCGCTGGGCCTCGGCGCTCAGGCGGCGGAAGGCGACCCGGATGGCCGCCACGACCGCATCGGGCAAGTCGCCCGGCAGGCTCTGATCGAGCGTGCGGAGCGGCTCGGGCCAGGTCCCCGCGATGGTGCCGAGATCGAGGCCGAGCGCGACCGCCCGGAGCAGCTCCACCGCGAGCAGCGGGAGGCCGGCCGAGTCGGTGGCCACCCGCCGGACCACGCGGTCCAGCGAGACCGTGTCGTACCCGGGCAGCATTTCGGCAGCCAGGCTCCGGAGCGCGGCACGGTCCAGCCGCCTCAGCCGGACGGCGCCGCCCTCGAGGTCGCGGCCGATCCGGCTCCGGAGCTCGTCCAGCTCGGGCCGCTCGGGATACGGAGCGCTGGCAAGCACCAGCGTGAGCGGGGCGGACCTCAGATCCCGAAGCATCACGCCCAGCGACAGCGCGGAGTCGGGATCCAGCCATTGCGCGTCGTCCAGCGCCAGCACGATCGGCTGTTCCGCCGCGGCCGCGCGCACCGCCTCCAGCAGCGCGCGGCCGAGCGGTGCCGGCGCCGCCGAGCGCGCCCCGGGGAACCGGTCGGCCCACTCGGGGAGCGCATGGGTGAACGCGGCGAGCGCCGTCGGCGGCGCGGCGCCGACGCCTGCCGCCTCGAGTAGGCCGCCGCGGGCG
>JBOHSB010000278.1:0-12421 GCA_050733015.1 Gemmatimonadales bacterium | reverse complement strand
CATCCACATCCACGTCCCGGCGGGCGCCATCCCCAAGGATGGTCCGTCGGCGGGGGTGACGATGGCCTCGGCCGTGGTGAGCACGCTGTCGGGGCGCTCGGTGCGCCACGACATCGCGATGACCGGTGAAATCACGCTCCGCGGACGGGTACTCCCCATCGGCGGCGTGAAGGAGAAGGTGCTGGGCGCGGTCCGGGCGGGCATCAGCCGGATCATCGTTCCCAAGGAGAACGAGCCCGACCTGGAAGATCTGCCGCAGGAGGTGCGCGACAAGATCGAGGTCCACCTGGTCTCGGAGCTGGGCGAGGTGCTCGCGCTCACGCTCCGGGGCGCCACCTTCCGTGAGGGCCGCCTGCTGTTCGGCGACGAGAAGAACCCGCGGGACGTGATGCCGCTGTCGACCGGGTTCAGGCACTAGCGGTCAGGCGGTTCTGACAGGGCGTTGAAGGGGGACAGGCCGTTAGGCCTGTCCCCCTTCGATTATAAGTCCACGACTCCTCGCTCCGCCCGAACATCGGTACCCCGTCTGCCCGTCCTATCGCCCGTCCGTCCTATCGCCCGTCCGTCCTATCGCCCGTCGGCCCTATCGGCCCTATCGGCCCTATCGCCCTATCCGCGTCCCTCACGCTTTCTCCCCCTTCTCCCGCTGCATCGCACGCACCGCGGCGTGGACCAGCTCGCCCGCGCTGGTTCCGTGGCCTGGGAAGCAGGCCCAGCCGACACTCACGTGCAGGGGGATGATGACGCCCTCCGCCGTGGTGGCGGACTGTTCGCCCAGCACCCGGCGCAGCTTGGCGGCGACGACCGCGGCACCTTCGGCCCCGACGCCTCGCAGCACCATGGCGAACTCCTCACCGCCGAAGCGGCCGATCAGGTCGCTTGCCCGGACGTTGGAGCGGAACACGTTGGCCACGTGGCGCAGCACCTGGTCGCCCACGAGATGGCCGAAGCGCTCGTTCACCTCGTGGAACCGGTCGAGGTCGAACACCAGGAGCGACAGCGGGCCGCCGTGACGCCGGCCGTAGTCCACGGCGTACTCGAGCTCGGCCAGCAGTGTCCCGTGGTTGAGCAGCCCGGTCAGCGGATCGCGCAGCAGCAGCTCCCGCAGCCGGCGCCCGCGCTCGGCCCGTACCACCACGGTCTGCAGCAGCAGGTCGGGATCGGGCGGGATGGTGAGGTAGTCGTCCGCGCCGGCCTGTAACGCCGCGATGCGCTCGGGCACGGCATCGGGGCCGGTGAAGACGATCGGCATCATGCGAAAGCGCGGATCCTCGCGGACGATGCGTGCGACCGTGGTCCCCTCGCCGTCGGGGAGGCTGGTCGCGAGCAGCATCAGATCGGGGACCTCGCGGTCTAGCAGCTCCTGGACCGCCTGGGCCAGGGCGCAACGGACCACCCGGATGTTGGCTTCTTCCAGGCTTCGCGCCACCGCGGCGGCGCGCTCGGCGTCGTGCTCGACCAGCAACACGCTCGAGGGCGGCGCGCCGGCCTGGGCGAGCGTCCGGGCGTACCTCGGCAGGTCCTCGACCATGCGATCGACGGCGATGACCGCGTCCACGCCCGACGCGATGGCCCGGAGCCGGTCCACCGCGCGCAGCGTCTCGATCAGCACGACCGCCCGGGGACGGGCCAGCCGGCCCGTCCACAGGGACGCCACCGCGGAGGGGTCGCCCTCTCCGGCGGCGGTGCCGATCACCAGCAGGTCGGGGCGTCCCCCGGCCGGCGTCTCCCCCGGGTCCTCCTGCCGGTGTCCCAGCCGGACCTCGTATCCCTCGGCCTCCAGGGCCGCGGCCAGGCGCTCGGCTTCGGACGACGGGGGCAGAATGACGGTGGCCCGCCGCCGGGTGCCGGTGACCTGCGGGGCGTTCCCGCGGCCAGCCTGGGCCTGGCGAAACAACGCCGCGAGCCGGTCAACCGCCGCGTCGAGGCGCGGGGCCTCCCCGGGTGCCGGCTTGGTGGCCATCCACTGCTCCATCTCGCGCGCGACGATGCTGATCTCGGGGAATCCGTACGACCCGCCCGAGCCGGCCAGCCGATGAAAGCGCGTCTTGAGCGACGCGGCCGCCTCGGGCCGGAGGGCACGGAAGGCCGAGATGTCCGCCCGGAGCTCTTCCAGCCGCTCGGGAAACTCGGCCAGGTATTCCCGCTGCAGCTCGATCAGCGCGTCGTCGAGGGGGTCACTCATGCGGTGCCGCGGAAGTGTTCGAGGGCGAGCCTGGCGCCGGCCACGAACGCCGCCGATGTGCTCCAGTGGCCCCGCACCTCGCTGCCTTCGCGGGTGGCCATGATCGCGCTGCGACTGTCCACTACGCTGATGATCGGCATCCCGGGCCAGGCGCGATCTCCCTGGATCACTTCCACGTCGGCGAAGTCGAGCTCGACGGGGCCGGTGGCGCACAACAGCAGGGGAAGCCCGGCGGAATACGGCCGGCGGAGTGCGGGGGCGAGCAGGGGGTAGGCATCGGCCGGGACCAGCAGCGCGACCGAGACGGCGGCTCGGGCCACGTCGTGGGTGATGAGCTGGAGCACCGCCCGACCCGATTCGATTTCCACCAGCGTGGGCGTCGCCGGGACGGTCACGGCCTCGAGATCGGTGCTCAGCCGGTCCAGGGCGAGCCCGTGGTCCGTCGAAATCCTGGCGATCAGCGCGGCCGGGGTCTCGGGCCGGTACCGCTTGGGCCGGCCGCCTTCCACTCGGGCGGCACCCTTGGCGACCAGACCTTCGAGTGCGCTGTACGCGTTGGCGCGGGCGAGCCCGGCGGAACGGGCGATGGCGTAGCCCGTGCCTGGCCCACTGGTGAGCAGCACCTCGTAGACGAGGCTCTCGGTCGGGGTGAAGCCGAAGTGCGTGAGGTTGACGCGGGGCATGATGAGTAGTTTGTGGTACTACCTTCGCGGCCGCAATCCCCGCTGGACGTCAGATCAGACGAAGTCGACCGACCAGCCCTGCAGCCTGCCGATCAGCGCGAGCCGGAAGGTGACGTCGACCTCGCGCCCCTCCGTGGTCTTGGCCTCCACCTGCAGCGGATAATAGTGGTAGGTGATCTTGTTGATCGCCTTTGGCTGAGATCGCAGGTTCTTCGGCCGCCAGATGCCGAGATCGTCGCAATCCTTGAGCAGCCGCCCCAGAACCTTGGTGGCCACCGGCGCCCAAGGCAGCGCGCCCATCCGGGCCATCAGCTCGATGTAGTGCAGGGCGAGCGGAATGTCGGCGGGCTGGCCCTTGGAGTCGGCCTCGATCGGGTCCCCCAGCAGCAGATGCTGGGGCTTCATCATGCGCTTGCCCACCGGAATCGCGAAGGCCTTTTTGGGGGCCGGCTGCGCCAGATAGTGCCCCAGGCGCTCGGTGAAGCCCGCCCGCTCCCGCTGCAGGTTGGGCATGAACGAGAGCATGGCCACCGAGTACCAGCTCGGCGGATGGGCCTCGGGGTGGAGCACCACCTGGCTGCCGGACTTGACGAACGGCTTCTCGGCGACGGGGCTGCGGAGAAACTGCGAGATGGCGTTGGCGATCTTGTGCCCGGCCCCTCGGAGCCTCGGATCGTCGGCGTAGCCCGCCTCGGCCAGCGCGGCGGACGCCGCCTCGCGCATGATGTCCCGCGTCCAGGCCTCGGCCTCCGCATCGGACTTGCTGGTCTTCTGGAACTCGAACAGAAGTGCCGGATCCTCGTCCCGGCTCAGCAGCCGGAACAACACCCGATCCCCCAGCTTGAACGGCCGGCTGGCCCGGGGCCAGCCCAGCTGGAGCAGCCGGCGGTACTGCGGGATGGTGCCCACGTCCTTGATGCCCAGGGCGGCCGACGGGGCGAGACCGAGCAGGTTGCCGCCCCAGACACCGGTATCCTTCTGCCTTTTCACCACCCCGAGCGCCGCCTTGGATTCGATCACGGCGGTGTGGGCGGCCGCGATCGTCTCCGGCGAGGCGTACCCCGCCGGCGCCAGCTCGGTGAGCGTGCGGAACCGGATCGACGGCCCGGCGTTCTCGAGGAGCCAGGTGAGCGGAATCCGATGCTGGTTCGGTAGATCCAGAAACGCTCCTGGGGAGGGTCAGGGCGTAAGCGGCCGGGAAGAATAGGCGGGACTGCCCGGGTATGGTAGGGCGGCGGAGCCTAGTGTCCGCCGCACCCTCGTGCTAGTGGTCTCCCGGCTTCAGGCGTGCCTCGCCAGCTTGGCGGAACTCCGAGCCAGCACTCCACTTAGGTTGTGCCGGCGCATTGCCGATTGCTATTGCTGTCCTGACGATGACGCGAAGCTGTTGCAATGCGCCATCATAGTTGAACCAGGGTTGAACCTGATCACTGGGCTGATGGTACCGCTCCTTGGTGTACTTGTCGTGCTGCTCCTTGCCCCAGCCGGCCGGCCGGCCCACGTAGTCCGATCCGCTCTCCAGACTGGTACCCGGAACCCCCACCCGAGCCAGGGAGAAGTGGTCGGAGCGGAAATAGGCGCCCTTGAGGAGCGCCTCCTCATTGGTCGTCACCTTGAGCCCCTCGGCCGCCGCAGCCTGGGTCATGACGGTGCCCAAGGACGACTGGTCGAGGCCGAGGGCGGAAAAGTCGCGGGTCCGGCCATAGAGGTTCAGGACGTCGACGTTGAGGATGGTCGCCATGTCGCGGAGCGGAAACGGGGGCGCCGCTACCAGGGCCTGGGAGCCCAGCAGGCCCGACTCCTCCGCCGCGAACCCGATGAAAACGACCGAGCGCCCCGGGTGGACGCCGCTCCGGACGAACGCCTCGGCCACGGCCATCACGCCGGCCGTGCCGGACGCGTTGTCCTCGGCGCCGTTGTAGATCGAGTCGCCGTTGACCGGCGCCCCGATACCGAAGTGGTCATAATGGCCGCCGATCAAGACGGCCTCGTGGGCCAGGGGGCCGCGTCCGGGCCAGCGGCCGAGCACGTTCTCGGTCTCGGAGCGCCGGACCGTGCTCCTGACCGAGGCGTCGAGCTGCAGCTTGAGGGCGACGGGCTGAAATCCCTTTTTCGCCGCGGCCACGGTCAGGGCGGCGAGATCCTGGCCTCCCTGCGTAAACAGACGGGCGGCGGCGTCCTGTTGGAGCCAGCCCCCCACCAGGAGCGAGCCCGGCGGCCGCTCGAGGCGCACTTGGGGTCCGACCCAGCCCGACAGAACCGTGGTCCACGGATAGCTCGCGCTCTCCGTCGTGTGGACCATGAGAATACCGGCGGCCCCCTGCCGCTGCGCCTCCTCGATCTTGTAGGTCCATCGTCCGTAGTAGGTGAGGATCTTCCCGCGGAAGATGGTCGAGTCCTGCAGGCCGGGGTCGTTCACCAGGACGACCACGATCTTGCCCTTGGCGTCGAGGCCGGCATAGTCGTTCCAGCCGAACTCGGGTGCGACGATGCCGTACCCTGCGAAGACCACGTCGCCCTGGGCCCGCACCAGCGAGTCGTTCCGCATCGACCACATCACGAAGTCCTTCTTCCAGGCGAGCGACGGCGCGGGGGCGCCGGCCACCGCCAGGGTGGGCTCGGGCGTGAGGGCGATGATCGGCACCCGCTGGAAGTAGGTCCCGCTGTCACCGGCCGGCTCGAGGCCGATCCGCTCGAATTGGGTCGCGATGTATTTGGCCGCGGTCTTTCCGCCACGGGTGCCGGGGGCTCGGCCCTCGAGCGCGTCGTCGGCGAGAAACTCGAGATGGGCTCGCAGCACCCGCGCGTCCAGCGCCCGGGCGACCCGGGTGGCCGGGCTGGCGCTGGTGGTCTGGGCTGGAAGGGAGGTGGCGAGGCAGGCGAGGCATAGGGCGAGCATCAACGGGCGCATGATGTTCCTGTGCATGGTGGTAACGGTACCATCTCGGCCTAGAGCCGGAGGCGCTTGAACACGGGTTCTGGCAGGGCCCGAACCAGGGCCATGATCGGCCGCCAGAACCAGGGAATGTAGGCGACGTCGCGGCGGCGCTCGATCGCGCGGTGCACCGCGCGTCCGGCGCGGCGGGCGCTGACGAAGAGCGGGCCTTGGCGAATCCCCGCGGTCATCGGCGTGTCCACGAAGCCGGGCTTGAGCGTGACGACCGCGACGCCCGACCGGAACAGCCGGTTGCGGAGCCCTTCCAGAAACCGGTCGAGGCCGCCCTTGGCGGCGCCGTAGAGATAATTGCTCTGGCGCCCCCTGTCACCCGCGACCGACGTGATAACGGCGATGCAGCCGGCCTTCGCCGCCTCGAACCGGTTGGCCAGCGGAGTGAGCAGCGCCACGGTCGACGTGAAGTTGACCTCCAGCGCGGCGATCGCGTCCTCCGCCCTCGCCTGGCATCGGGCCTGATCCGGCAGGACGCCGTGGGCCAGCAGCGCGACATCGAACCCGCCGAAGGCGGCCCACGCCGAGTCCATCACCTCGGCGCCGCGCCGCCGGTCGGTCACGTCGAGCACGGCGGTCTCCACGGTCGCGCCGCGAACCCTGAGGTCCGCGGCGACCCCCTCCAGCCGGTCGGCATCCCGGCCCGTCAGGAACAGCCGGGCTCCGTACGCGGCGTACGCTCGCGCGGTTTCCGTTGCGATCGCCGACGTGGCGCCGACGATCAGGACCCGGACCGGCGCCTCAGGCCGCATGCACCCGGCGCCAGAACGATGACGAGTACTTGGGATCGCGGTGGACCTCCAGCCGGGGCGCGGCGGGGAAGAACGCCGCGAAGCTGGCGGCGCTCATGCGCGCATCCTTGGCCGGGTAGACGGCGCCGTCCGAATCGCGCACCACGGCGTCGAGCTCCTCGAGCAGTGCCAGGGTGCGCGGTCCGCGGAAGGGAAAGTCCACGGCCAGCGTGATCCCCGTCCGCGGGAACGACAGCCAGCCCGGCGACCGCGCCTCCCCGAAGCGCTTGAGCACGCCCAGGCAGGCAGGCTCGTCCGAGCGGCTGATGCGCTCGAAGATGGTCCGGATGGGTCCATCACCTGGCGCGTCGGGCACGACGCATTGGTACTGCAGGAACCCACCGGGTCCGTAGAGGCGGGTCCAGTCGCCGACCGCGTCCAGCGGAAAGAAGAACCGCGCATAGGGGACGATCTCCTGCTGCCGCCGGCGAAACTGCCGCCGATAGTAGGCCTCGTTGAACGCCCCCATCGTCAGCCGATTGATCAAGCCGGCCGGTGCCTCGAACGGCACGTGGAGACGGGTCGCGTCCAGTGGCGAGGCGGGGGCTCCATCCATGGGCGCGTGGTCGCCGCGCAGGTAGATCCCGCGTCCGAGGCGCGAGCCGCCCGCGAGGCAATCCACCCACGCCACGGTGTACTCGTGCGCGCTGTCTTCGGCGGCGAGATCGAAGAACGCCTCGAGAGAAGGGAACCTGATCCGTTCCTGGCTGATGCCCGCGCCCGGCACCCGCTTGAGGCGAATCTCCGCCCACAGGATGAGCCCGGTCAGGCCCAGACCGCCCACCGTGGCCTGGAATAACGGCTCGTCGGGTGTGCAGACGATGCGCTCGCCGCTGGAGCGCGCGAGCTCGAGACAGGTGACGTGCCGCCCGAAGGTGCCCGAGCGGTGGTGATTCTTGCCGTGGATGTCGTTGGCGATCGCGCCGCCGACCGAGACCCAGCGGGTGCCGGGCACCACGGGAAGGAACCAGCCCCGAGGCACCACGACGTCGAGAATCGCGGCCAAGGTGACGCCGGCCTCGCAGCGCAGCAGCCCGGCCGCCTCGTCGAAGGCGATGAGCCGATCCAGCCGCCGGACATCGAGCAGTGTGCCACCGTCGTTGAGGCAGCTGTCGCCGTAGCTCCGCCCGCAGGCATACGCCAGGACCGGCCCCGGCACCCGATCGAGCGCCGGCGGATCGGAGCGCCAGACTACTGGGAGCACCGCGGCCGGGCGGGCGGCCGGGTAGCGTCCCCAGGAGCTGTAGGCCGTCATCCTACAGCGCCAGGTACATCACGAGCGCGACCAAGAGGCCGATAAGGTAGCTCGCGGGGTCGCGCACGGTGGCCACGATGGGGTCGTCGTGGATCTTCCCCCGGTGCGCCAGGAGCCACATGCGGCTGGTCCAAAACAGGAGCAGGGGGCAGACGAGCCAGAGCGCGAGCGGCATCCGGTAGAGGACCACCACCTGCTCGCTGTTGATGTAGAGCGCCAGTACCAGCACCGACAGGTATCCGCTGGCACCTCCCATCGTGCCAAGCCACTCGCGGTCGCTGCGCAGGTAGCCCCGCCCCCGCACCTGCTCGGTGGCGGGGCCGTCCATCGCGCTCACCTCGGTGTACCGCTTGAGAAATGCCAGGCTCAGGAATAGGAACATGGCGAACGCCAGCAGCCAGGTGGAGAACCGGACCTCCGCCGCCGCGATCCCGGCGAGCACGCGCAGCGTGTACAGGCCCGCAAGCAGCAGCACGTCCACCACCGCGATGCGCTTGAGGTAGAGCGAGTAGGCGCTGGTGAGCACGACGTAAAGGGCGAGCAGCACGGCGAACGTTCTGGGGAGCGAGGACCAGCTGATCGCCACGGCGATTGCGAGGAGCGCCGGGACCAGGGCCAGCCCAACGACCGGCTGCAGCGCGCCCGAGGCGAACGGGCGATAGCGCTTGGTGGGATGCCGCCGATCGGCTTCTAGATCGAACACGTCGTTGAGGATGTACGCGCTGGATGCCGCGCAGCAGAACGCTACGAAGGCGATGCCCGCCTTGGCCATCGTGGGGGCGTGGAACAGCTTGTGATCGAGCACGACCGGCACGAAGACCAGCAGGTTCTTGACCCACTGATGGGGGCGGAAGGCGCGTACCAGCGCGAGCGCGCGTGCTCCGGGTCGCGGCGCGGCGAGGTTCGCGGCGGCCATGGGCTCACCCACGCGGCATTCTCCCCAGGCGGAAGGCTCCTGCCGTAGCCGCCAGGGCCGATGGCGTGCCGAGGTCACGGAGGACCGCCTCGGCGGTCTCGAGGCCGGACGCCAGGGCGGTGCCGGTGGACACGATGGACGGGAACGTCCGATAGTTCCCCGCGAAATACACGTTCTCCCACGACGCGCTCCGGACCGGCGGGTTGCGGTAGCTGCGCCCGAACACGGGCGAGTACATCGGAACACGAGTGATCTGAGTCCAGGAGGGCTCGAGCTCGAAGCCGAACACGACGCGGAAGTCGTCGCGATACCGGCTGAGCAGCTCCTCGTCGGTGGCCCGGAACAACGGGCGGTCTCTCCCCCGAAGATGGGTCACGAAGTTCACGCAGGTCTCGCCCGGTCCGCCGATCGTGGGGTTGAGGGCACTGAGCACGAAGATGGCGCAGGCCGTACGATCGAGCGATGCCAGATTGATCCAGTAGACCCGCGGGTCCAGCCGCCGGTTCGTTGCGCACACCATCGAAATCAGCGCCGAGTAGCGCATCCGCTCGATCTCTGCGGTCCGGTCCCCCCCCACCAGGCGGGCGTAGGTCTCGGTCGGGACGCTGCTCACGAATATGTCACCCGCCACGCGCTCACCGGTGCTGAGCTCCGCTTCTCGCACTCCGCCGTTCGATCCCCAGAGCCGGGTCACGGAAGCGTTGAGCCGCGCCCTCACGCCCCGCTCCGCGAGGAGGCGGGTCACACCGTCGCACAACACCTTGGTCCAATTGGCGTGGGGGATGTACCCCAGGGGCGCCGAACCCTCGCGGTAGTAGAGGCGTGCACCCAGCCAGGCGCCGCTCACCTCGTCGCACGGCAACTCGAACTTGAGGCGGGTCAGCCGTTCGAACAGAGCCGTGCGCGTCCCCGTGCCGGCGTACGTATCGATGAGATCGGCGGCGCTCCGATCTTCCCACTCCGGCCAGTCACGCTTGCCGAACGCCTTCAGCATGAGGCGGACGAAGCCAACCTTGTCCCGCAGCGACATCGGGAAACCGAAAAATCCTCTCACGGAGCCCAGGTCGTAGCCGCGGCCACCGAGATGGAACAGCATGCGGATGCGGCGCCAGCGGACGTCCGGCAGCGCCCCGATGCGATCGAGAAAGAAGAGCAGGGTCCGATCCCGATGCAGAATGTGGTGATACCCGAGCGGGTAGAAGTGGCCGTTGCGCTCGAAGCTGCCGGCGAGCCCGCCGAGGGCGGGGCCGCGCTCGATCACGGTGATGTCGGTGACGCCGGCCTCGGCCAAGGCGTAGGCGGCAGCCACGCCTGACAGGCCGCCTCCGAGCACCACGACGCGAGTCGCCGGCACGGTCACCGGCTCCCGACGACGAGCGAGAGCTTGTCGATGCGAAAGGTGCCCGGGCGGAAATCCGGGGTAATGCCGATCTCACGCACCGTGTCGCCGACCCAGACGGTGAGCGTCGTCGCGCTGTCTCCGATGGTGTCCCAGGTTCCCCGCTCCCAGTTCGCGTGGTCCCCGGTCGGCGAATACTTGTAGAATCGCTCCGGCACGAAGGCGGCCTGGGAGCTCGGCTTCCACCGGATACCGATGTAAGGCAGCGTGCCATCGTCGCTTCTGTATCGGTAGCGAAGCCGGATGCCCTCGACGAATCGATCGTCGGGGAGGCGGAAGAGCAGGGCCGGATTGGGTCCCTGCACGCGGGCCACGCTGTCGGTGCCCCAGGAGAGCTGGGTCGTCTTCACCGGAGCCAGGTCGATCGGCACCTCGCTCAGGCCGGTATCCCCGTGCAGCTGAATGTATCGGCCGACTCCAGCGCGCTGCAACATCGGCAGGTAGCGCTCCGGCATGTCCTGATGCGGGTGGAGCCACGGACCGTAGCGGCGGAGCAACTCGTGGAGCGGGACGCCGGCCGAAAGGTCCCGCTCGAACGCGCCCAGCTGGCCCCGCAGCTCCGTGGCGTACTGCACGCCGAACGCCGTATTGGCCCACACGGCGGCCAGTGCCGCGAGCGCCAGGAGGGCGCCGGCCGGCGGTCGCTTCGGGCCGGGGTAGAGCAACCAGGCGAAGTAGATGGCGCACCAGATCGGCGCGGCGAGGGTAACGTAGCGGGTCTCGAACCCGTTCCGTCCGAGTCCCAGTCCGATGGCCAGGGCCGTGAGTGCCCCGATGAAGCACAGGAGCCCGAGTGCCCGAGCTCGCTCCGCGGGCTCCCCCCGCCACACACCCGCCAGGCGCAGCACCGAGAAGCCCAGGACCGCGAGCGCCATCGCGCCCGAGCACGGCCATGCGCTCCGGACACCGGGTCCGAGCCCGATGGTGAGGAACTTGGCGGCGGTCAGCAGCGACTGGAATGGGCCCTGGCTCCTGGGGTGATAGGGAACCCGTTCCCACCCGATGAAGTAGGCCGCCGTGAGCGCGAGGGCCCCACCGCCGACCAGGAGGAGCATCCCGCGCCGGCCCGCGACACCGGCGTTCGTCCACCGTTCGGGCAGCAGTGCAAGAGCGAGCGGCCACGCAGCGAGCGCCGGAACCATCCCGAGCCCGTTGGCGCCACAAAGCGGCAGCAGCAGTGCGCAGAGGCCCACGGTGAGGCCCGCCGACGGGATCGAGAGGGTGGTTCCCGCGCGCACGATGGCCAGCAGGGCAATTCCGGCCAGGATCGCCGAGGCGAAGAACTGCAGCTGCCAGCCCCACAGAAGGTTGGCGGCCTGACCGAGACTCAACAGCACGAGGGGGAAGAACGCGTCGCTCGCGCTGGCACGGCCGCGAAGTCGGGCCGCGACGATCATGAGACCTGCAGCCAGCGCCGCCATGAGCAGGACATCGAAGTACATCGTGACCCGCATGTCCACGCCGAAGAGCCGGTCCAGGCCCAGGAACACGAGCCTCGGCAGGGGCACGCGATGCTCGTTGTGCTGGGACCAGAGCCAATCCCAGGTGATCGGCTGGTTGCGGGTGAGGGTGGGGATCATGTCCCAGTCGTCCCACGACGGGACGTTGCTGGCGTAGCGGGCGATGAACAGCAGCGCCGCACCCAGCATGGCGGCCCAGACGCCCCAGGCGATCACGAGCCCGGCGCGGGCCCGCGCGGCCATCATCGGCCCACCCGTTGGTACACGCGTGTCGCCGTGCCCGGCGTCGTGTAGACCAGCCGCCAGGCATCGGGGAAGCGAGCCACGACGGGTGCGCCGTAGCGCTCGGAGATCCCGGGATGTCCGAGCTCATCGAGGACCAGGTATCGCGCCGGCACGGCATCGAGATACCGCGCGGCCGTATCGACACCCGCCTCGAGTGGCATGAGGACGGCGCGCCGGCTGGTACGAAGGTAGGCCAGTTGGGGCACGGAGGTCGCCACGATGTCGTCCGGGGCGGCGTGCCCGCGGATGTACTCGAAGGCCGGGTCGAGCGCGTGCCATACCGGCTCGTAGGACAGTAGCCGCTCCCGACGCTCCCGCCCGTCCTCCGCGAAATAGCTCACCGGCTGCAGGCCGCGCAGGAAAGCGGCGGCGATGATGACCTGAGCCAACAGCATCCCGGCCAGCGGACCGACCGCGAGCGTGGCCGCGGCCGTCCGACCTGCCGGCCCCCGGAGCGCGAGCCAGCGCACGCCGGCATGCAGAGCGACGATCAGGAACAC
>JBOHSB010000277.1:0-12948 GCA_050733015.1 Gemmatimonadales bacterium | reverse complement strand
AGTCACTTCAGGAACAGCAGCGTCCGATAGTTCGGCAACGGCCACAGGTCCGCCGCGACCACCGCCTCGAGCGCGTCCCCGGTCTCCCGCAGCCGCTGCATCGCGGGCTTGAGCTCGCGAGCGATCTGGGCGGCATGGCGTGACGGGTCGGCGTCATGGTGCGCGGCCAGCCGCTCCACCTCCGCCGTCCGGCTCCGGAACTGGCTCACCAGGTCGACGAACTCGCGCAGCGCCTGGGTGCTGTCGGTCGGATCCACGCCGGCGGCCTTGGTAGATGCTACGGCGTCGGCCACGCGGCGCTGGTGCTCGAGCGCGGCCGGCAGGATCTGCGACTTGGCGATCGACACCATGGTTTCGGCCTCGATGCCGAGCTGCTTTACGTACTTCTCGACGGCGATGTGGATCCGGGAGTCGTACTCCGACTTGTTGAGCACGCCGTACTTCCGGAACAGGTCGGAGTTCTTCTTGGCGCGCAGTACCTGGAACGCCGCGACCGAGTCCTTCAGGTTGGGCAGCCCGCGCCGGTCGGCCTCCGCGTGCCACTCCTCGGAGTAGTTGTCCCCGTCGAAGATGACCCGCTTGTGCTCCTTGATGAGCCGCTTGAGCACCGACAGCACGCCCTGCTGGAGCCGCGCCGGCGAGGGCTTGGCGCCCACGGCCTTCTCGAGCTGGGTCGCGACGTGGTCGAGCGACTCGGCCACGATGGTGTTGAGCACGGTGTTGGGCCACGCGATGCTGGCGCTCGAGCCCACGGCCCGGAACTCGAACTTGTTGCCCGTGAACGCGAACGGCGAGGTCCGGTTGCGGTCGCCCGAGTGGCGCGGCAGCTGGGGCAGCGTCTTGGCGCCGAGATCGAGGGTGCCGCCGCGGATGGTCCGCTTGGGCAGCCCCTTCTCCACCTGCTCCAGGATGTCGCCCAGCATCTTGCCGAGGAAGATGGAGATGATGGCCGGCGGCGCCTCGTTGGCGCCCAGCCGGTGATCGTTGGCCGCCGAGGCGATCGACGCCCGCAGCAGGTCGGCGTGCACGTCCACCGCCCGGATGGTCGCCACCAGGAACACCAGGAACTGCATGTTGGTGTGGGTGTCGTCTCGCGGGTCGAGCAGGTTGACGCCCGTGTCCGTGCTCATGGACCAGTTGTTGTGCTTCCCCGACCCGTTGACGCCGGCGAACGGCTTCTCGTGCAGCAGCGCCTGGAGCCCGTAGCGCGGGGCCACCCGCTTCAAGGTCTCCATGATCAGCATCTGGTGGTCGCTCGCGATGTGGCTCGGCTCGAACAGCGGGGCGATCTCGTACTGGCCGGGCGCCACCTCGTTGTGCCGGGTCTTGACGGGCACGCCCAGCCGGTAGAGCTCCCGCTCCGACTCCGACATGAAGGCCAGCACCCGCGGCGGGATGGTGCCGAAGTAGTGGTCCTCGAGCTGCTGGCCCTTGGGGGGCTTGGCACCGAACAGGGAGCGCTCGGAGGTCACCAGGTCGGGCCGCTTATAGTAGAGGTCGCGGTCGATCAGGAAGTACTCCTGCTCCGGACCGACCGTCGTGTACACCCGGCGCACGCCCGCGTCGGTGCCGAAGATCTTGAGCACGCGCATGGCCTGCTGCGACAGCGCCTCAACCGAGCGGAGCAGCGGGATCTTGGTGTCGAGCGCCTCACCGGTCCAGGAGACGAAGGCCGTCGGGATGCACAGGGTGACGTTGTTGTCGCCCCGCATCAGGAAGGCGGGGCTGGTCGCGTCCCAGGCCGTGTAGCCGCGCGCCTCGAACGTCGCGCGGATGCCGCCCGACGGGAAGCTCGACGCGTCGGGCTCCCCCTGCACCAGGTCGGCGCCCGAGAAGTTGAACACGACCCCGCCGTTCCCATCCGGCGCGGCGAGCGAGTCGTGCTTCTCGGCGGTCAGGCCGGTGAGCGGCTGGAACCAGTGGGTGTAGTGGCTGGCGCCGTTCTCGATCGCCCAGTCCTTCATGGTGGCAGCGACGACGTCGGCGACGGCCGGATCGAGCGGCTCGCCCTGGTCGATGGTCCGGAGGAGGCTCTTGTACACTTCCTTCGGGAGCCGCTGGTGCATGAGGGTGCGGGAGAAGATGTCGGCGCCGAAAATCGTATCGATCCGTTCGGCCGGGGCGGCTCCCCCGTTGAGGGGGCGGGCGGGCGTGCTCACGTGTGCCTGGACCTCAGAGGTGAAGGTGGACGGGAAAGGAGACAAGATAATCGGGTGGACGGTGAGTCGGGGGCGGGTCGGTTTCCGACGTTTTTGTTGGGATGGGGAGGCCGTTCACCACGAAGGATCGAAGGACACGAAGGACTCCGGCGTCCCTTCAATTTCCTCTCATGCCGAGTCGGAGGAGTTCAGGAGGTTGTTGGTGTGGCCCGCCGTTCCGCTCCCAAAAGACAGGTGACGCATGCCGCCTAGCCTGAGTCACCCTGAGCGGAGTGAAGGGGGCATGCGTCTGGGCATGCCCCCTTCGCTTCGCTCAGGGTGACTCCCTATCCGGCCACTCCTGCGCAATGACCTCACGCGACTCCGGCCGGCGCCGCCAACGCATCCTCGATGTCCGAGAAGTCCGGATCCGGCAGTTCGGTATAGACCGGGTTGGACAGGTACCGCTCCCCGAAGTCGCAGATGATCGACACGATGAGCTTGCCCGTATTCTCCGGCCGGGCCGCGACCTGCAGCGCCGCCCAGGTGATCGAGCCGCTCGAGATCCCGGCGAAGATCGCCTCCTCCCGCGCGAGCCGCCGCGTCGTCGCGATGGCGTCGTCGTTGCTCACCCGCACGACCTCGTCGTAGATCTTGGTGTCGAGCAGCCCGGGAATGAACCCGGCCCCGATGCCCTGCTGGCGGTGTGGCGAGGGCTGGCCGCCGGACAGCACGGGACTCTCCGCCGGCTCGACCGCGACGATGTGGATCCCGGGCTTCTGCTCGCGGAGGAACCGCCCCGCGCCGGTGATGGTGCCGCCGGTGCCGACTCCCGACACGAAGACGTCCACCTTGCCCTCGGTGTCCTCCCAGATCTCCGGGCCGGTGGTGCGGTAATGGATGGCGGGATTGGCGGGGTTGTCGAACTGTCGCGGCATCCAGGCGCGGTCACCCAGGCGGGCCAGGATCTCCTCCGCGCGCGCCATCGCCCCCTTCATGCCCTTGGGGCCCTCGGTGAGGACCACCTTGCACCCCAACGCACGCAGCAGGTGGCGCCGCTCGACCGTCATCGTTTCGGGCATGGTGAACACGCAGCGATAGCCTCGCGTCGCGGCCACGTAGGCGAGCCCGATCCCGGTGTTGCCCGAGGTCGGCTCCACGATGAACATGCCGGGCTTGAGCCGGCCCTTCTCCACCGCGTCGTTGATCATCGCGGCGCCGATGCGGTCCTTCACCGAGTTGTACGGGTTGTACCCCTCGTGCTTCACCGCGATACGACCGGGCAGGCCCTGGCCGAGGCGATTGAGCCGGATCAGGGGCGTGTTTCCGACGGTTTCCGTGACGTCCGGGTAGATCCTTCCGTGGGGCATGGGTGCCTCGACGAGCAGCGTGGGCGGCGCTGAAGCTGGACGAGCCGAAGTATACGCGCGGGCGGGATCGTGTGAAGAGGAGTCCTTCGTGTCCTTCGTGCCTTCGTGGTGAATGGCCACACCATTCCGACCCCCGCTCCGACACCCACTAGCCCCGATTACACCGCGCGCAGTCGCGCGCGAGGGCCTCGAGCGCATCGGCCTGCCAGTGGCCGCGGTCGGTGAGCCGACCAAGCAGCGCCGCGGGTAGCCCACTGATCCCCACGCGCCCGCCCACTATCCCACCTGCCATGGCCGCCATGGTGTCGGTGTCGCCGCCGACCTCGATGGCCGTGCGCACCGCCATCCAGTAGTCGTCGGGCGAGCGCAGGGCAGCGTAGAGACTCCAGGCCACGCTCGGCACGACGTGGGTCGAGATGCCTCGCCAGACGGCGCCCTCGCCCGGGTCGAGCCGGGCCTCGCGCAGGCGCTCCACGGCCTCGAGCGGCGCGAGGTCGAGCCAGGCGTCGAGCCCTCGGACCACGCCCGCCATCTCGGCATCGATTTTCCCTACCATGTCGGCCAGCTCTCGCAGCAACCGCCGGCCATCGAGCGGTCCGGGCCGCGCGGCGAGGGCCGCCGCGCCCGCGATCGCCACGGCGCCACCGGCGCAGCGCGTGTCCTGGTGGGTGACCCGGCACTGCTCCGCGGCAGCCTCAATCAGCGCGGCCGTGTCTTCCGCCAGGAGGATGCCGAGCGGCGCTACGCGCATCGCGCCCCCATTGCCGGCATAGGGAGCCGGTGTGCCTGTTTCCTGCCAGCGCATCCCACCGCACAGCCGCTCCGCGGCCGCTCGGGTGCCGGGCCCCGCCCCCACCGGCCGACCGTTCCCAAACAGCTCCGCCACCCGCGCGGCGAATGCCAATGGCTCCCACCGCCCGGCGTCGCGCACGCCGAGCAATAGCGCGCGCGCCAGTTGCGTGTCGTCGCTGTATTGCCCGCAGGGAAAGTCCGGATGGGTGCGCTCGCCGAGGCGGTCGGGATCGAGCTCATCCCGGGCGTACGCACGAGCCACGTCGGGCGGCGCCGCCTCGACGACGAAACCGAGAGCGTCGCCGAGGGCGAGGCCGAGCAGCGAGCCGGCGAGTCGATCCGCCAGGGTCGGCGGGACAGCGCTCACGGATGACCCGGTGGAGATGGTTGAGCTACGGGGGGAATTGAAGCGGACAGGGAGGGATTCGAACCCTCGATACCCTTACGGGTATACCGGTTTTCGAGGCAAACACCGCGAACGCAGTGTGTTTCGCGCAGAGCGGGATTGTCTCCAAATCCCATCCGGTCCCTTCGGTCGGCGAAAGGAAATGAGCCTGCTACGTTCGCACAACCCTAACCGAAGGCTAACCTGCTCGGCCCGTCGCCCGACTACTGGGTCCCTCGCACTAACCGCTCGAAGCGCGGGTTGCCCCGAAGTGGGTCGAAGTTGGGGTCAATTCGGAGCCAACCGGGCGAGACGTAGTACGGCATCTTGAGCAACGGCTCCAGGAGATCGAGTGCGTGGTCGGGCTCGCCGGCGAGGATGTAGATGCGTGCGAGCTGCAGCTGGATGTACGGCCCGACAAAGGCATCGCGGCTGATCGGAGAGAGCGCCAGGCCGCGCTGGCCCTCACGGATCGCGGCCACCTTGTCACCCAGGTAAGCCAAGGACAGACCGAGGAAGGCGTGCTGTTGCGCGTAGAAGGTCGAGACAGTGGCCGAGGAGCCCTTGAGCGAGGGACCGAGCTGTTGCTCGAAAGCCAGCCGGGCTGAATCAGCGTATTCGCGCGCCAGGGCTTGGTTGCCCCGGACGGCGTAAGTCTGCGCAAGCATAATGCCCCACATAGCGCGGTTGCCATCGAGCGCGCCGGGCGTGAGCCGCAGCAGCAGTTGCTGCTGCTCCTCGTCCAGCAGCCAAACGAGGTCTAAGTAACTCGCAACTATTGCGACGAGCGCCGTTGGGCTCACCTCGTTTGGCGCTGCCTCGATGATCCTTCGGGCGGGAGCGAGTTCGCCCTGCGCCAGGGCCACCACCGCACGGTCAGCACGCACAAAGACGTCAGCTGGCAGAAGCTGGAGCGCATGATCAAGAACTCGCTCGGCCTCGGGATACCGGCGCAAGCAAACCAGCAGAAACCCGAGCTGGTGTGCGGTTATGCTGGAGCGGGGATTGAGCCGGGCAGCTTGTTCCAAATGAGTGCGCGCCGACTCCCAGCGCTGAAGGGCGTGCTCGTCGAAGCCAACGGCCCAGAGAAGGTCGGCGTTGCCAGGGGCCAGTGCCAGCGCAGTGCTGTCTTCCGCGTATGCGCGAATCTTATCAGCTAGCACGTAGCCGTAATACGCACCAAGGGCCTGGTGGCCCTCGGGCCTTTCAGGCGCGAGTACCTGTGCCCGCTCTGCGGCCTGGCGGGCCGCCTCGTCAGTTGCCGTGGTAGCGGCGAGACTAGCGTACAGATAGGAGTGAGCCCGGCTGAGCTGCGCCCACGCTTTGCTGAAAGTCGAATCGAGCGCCACTGCCTGCTCGTAGGCCGCAATCGCCTGACGGAGAAGCATCGGGTCGAGCTTCGTCAACCCCTGGGTAGCAGCCTCGGCTTTCAGGTAAGCATCGTACGCAGGCAGGCTCCGCGTTGGCCTAGTGGCGAGCTGGCGCTCAGCACTATCCCCAAGCGCCACATTGAGAGCCTGCGCTACTTGGCTCGCAATGTTAGCCTGCACCTGAAAAACATCGGTAAGAGCGGCATTGAATCCCTGCTGCCACTTCGTCGTAGGTGCCCGGCCCTGCATGACCGCAACCAGCTCGGGGCTGACCCGCACTTCGCTGGTGCCGTCTGGATGTTTGTCCCACCGGACAGTGGCGGTCAGCAGGTACTCGGCCCCAAGCTCGCGCGCGATCCGAGGGAGGGACTTGCGGGTGTGGCGGTACTCGTTTGAGCTGGTCCGGGCGATCACGGCGAGCCCCTCGACCTGGGACAACTTACCCCGGACCTCGTCGCTCACCCCATCGACGAAATAGGCCTCGGCCGAGTCGCCGAGGTTCTCGAACGGGAGCACGGCCAATACCTTTGCATCGCCGGTGGGGGCCACGCCGGAATTGCTCCGCCGCGAGGCGAACCATACCCCAAGGGCGATGAGGACCCCAAGGCCGAGCGTCGTGATGGCCACGCTCCACCGCCGACGCCGGGGCGCACCGTGGCCCAGTGCAGGGGGCGTCGTTGCGGTGCTTGGCGTGCTCGCAGTCGCGTGCAATGCGCGGGCGAACTCATCTGCGCTAGCGAATCGATCCGCCGCCAGTGGGGCGAGCGCCCGGGTGACCGCCTGCTCCACATTCTCGGGGACGCTGGGGCGCACGTGGCGCACTCGGGGGACCTCGCCACTGAACCGCTTGGCGATCACCGTTTGGGCGGTGGCTCCCGTGAACGGCGGCTCGCCCGCCAGCATCTCATACAGCACCGTGCCCAGGCTGTAGATGTCGGTCCGCGCATCAAGCTGTCGGTCCCCCGCTGATTGTTCCGGACTCATATAGGTCGGGGTGCCCACGCTCATGCCGGTCTCCGTGAGCCGGTCGTCGCCCGCACTCAGCGCCCGGGCGATGCCGAAGTCGGCCACGAGCGTGCTGCCGTCCTTCGTGAGCAGCAAATTCTCGGGCTTGATGTCCCGGTGAATGATCCCGTGGTCGTGGGCGTACTGGAGGGCCCGGGCCGCGTCCGTGAGGATCCGGAGCGCGACCTCCACGGGGAGCTGTTGCTCACGCCGCAGCCGGTCGCGGAGGCTCTCGCCTTCGACGAAGGGCATGGTGAACCAGAGCTGCCCGGCGGTGTCGCCCGAGTCATGAACGGTCAGGATATGGGGGTGTTGGAGCCGGGCTGCGAGCTTGATCTCCCGGAGGAAACGCTCTGGCCCCAACGTAGATGCCAGCTCGGGATGGAGCACTTTGAGTGCGACCGGGCGGTCATGCCGGAGGTCCTGGGCCAGGAAGACGGTGGCCATGCCGCCCCGCCCCAGCTCGCGGTCGAACCGGTATCGGTCAGCCAAGCCGCTCCGGAGCTGCTCGCGGAGGTCCGCCACTTCTGACCTGCTTTGAAGGGGTGTGCACTTCAAGCATACCGCCTGGCTCAATTGACGGATAGCAACAAGCAGAATGGGAGGGGGAAACGGGGAGGGGACCAGCAAACGGACAGGGAGGGATTCGAACCCTCGAAGGGGTTGCCCCCTTACCGGTTTTCGAGACCGGCTCCTTCAGCCACTCGGACACCTGTCCAGGACCAGCCAACTGCGTTCGGGCGCGAAGATTACAACTTCACGCCACGGTTTGCCAGTCGGGAGGCGGCCACCTGCCGTTCCACTGCGTCGTGCAGCGTCTTGAGCTGGCGACGGAGGCGGGTCAGGCGTCCCCGGAGCAGCGGCGGCAGGGTGGGATCCGCCGGCTCGCCAACCGCGTCGAGCGGCCGCGGCGGCCGGCCCTCCGCGACCGCTGCGGCCAGGTCGGCGAGGGCGGCATCCATCTCACCGGTCCGGCGTCCCCGGAGTGTACCCCACCTCTTCGAGTGTCACGCTGTCGTCCAAAAAGGACAGATGGGCGGCCGGCAACGGCGAACGAGGAGCGCAACGAACGGGACGCGTCGCCCGCGGCTCGGCTCGGGGCGATGGGCGGAGGGTTCGCTACGTCGGTGGTGGCGGGTGTCCAACCGGTGCCCCCGCCGACCTGGCCGTCGGTGCGGTACCAGATCTGGCTGACATTCGTGTCGGGATTGATCGTGAGGATGACGTTGCCATTGGGATCGTATTTGAGGCTGTCGGCGCGCCCGCGAGAGTCGATGTGCTTGACGACCCGGTGATTTGGATCGTAGACGAGGCTATCGAGGCGGAGTGTGTCAGTCGAGGAGCGGGTGATGTAGGTCTTGACCAGGCGCCTGAGGACGTCATACGCGTGATAGACCCGGCTCGAGTCGGCGGTCTTGCCTTCTGTCCACATCGGAAGGCCGTCCACATCGTATCGGGCCCGGCCAAGATCTCCAATCGCGTCCCACGTCAGCAACGCCTGACCCCATCGATTGAGCAGCGATCGCGTCCAGTTGTTCCGTGGATCCTTCAGCTCCGCATACACGCTGTCCAGCGAGCGCAGTGAGCCGAACCCCTGGCGCTCGTACGGCGTGTACTTGATGACAGGCGCAACCACCGACCCGGTCTCATTCTCCACACGGGGTAGCCGGACTTGGGTGGGCCGGCGCCGGAAGGTGGAATCGTACGTTACGATGGAGGTGTCGAGGATGACGCCGATCCGCTTGGTCAGAACCACCGCCTGCGACCCGTACGGCCGGTAGACGTAGGAGGTCGTATAGGGGCCCGCCGGCGACGGCCCCGAAGCCAGGGAGTCGTAATTTAGCGTGCCGTCTGAGCCGCCGATGGTGATCCGCGTCTGCCGGCTTCCAGGGTCGGTGATCGTCTGAAGCTTGCTTGAGCCATCGTATCCCAGGGAGGTCGGTTTTCCGACCGGGTCCTGCCACGAAGTGGGGGCGGGTGACCCGGGAGGGGGAGGTGAGCCGCCGATAGTCGCGACTGTCGGCGGCGGTTCGGTTTTCGGTCAGGCGAGTGAGAGCAGGAACCGACGTAGAGTTCCTGAGCAGCGGCACAGCGCCCTCACGGCCGCCATGCACCTGCATGCAGGGAGCCGAGCGGCCCGATCGGCAGCACCAGCCCGCTGGACGCTCGTACCAGCGTGATGTCCGGCGTACCCGTGCCCACCAGCCATTCGCTATCCGGAGACCAGTCGATCGCCTCGTTGGAGTACACGCCAGTCGGGGTTACGGCGTGGGCCTCGCTTCCGTCTGGCCGTACCAGCCAGGCGGCACCGTAGGCTTTCGAGTCGCCCGCGAACACGCCGTTCGCCGCCTGGACGTGAACCTCACCACAACTACAACGCCGACCCGCGGCGTTGCTGGACGGTTCACTCGGCCAACTGTACGTTGTGAAACCAGTTCAACGCAGCTGACCAGCCGATGACACCCCATCCGCCGAGTTGGGTAGCTCCTCGATCCGACTTGCGGGAGGTGAGCATGCACGCACTCCGAGCCTTTGCGGCAGTGGTCGCCACGGTAGCCCTGGTGGGCGCCACGACTGTCATGCCAACGGGAGCCGCCGCCCAAGTCTCTGTAGGCCAGCCTACGAGCTGGGGCGTGATCGTGGGTCGGGCCGAAGCCAACGACATGCGCACCAGGATCCTGGATTGGCAGTTGCTGCGGAAGGCGAGGGCGCTGATGCAGGTGCGCGATCTAGGGGAACTGCTGAGTGTGGCCAGGCAGGCCCAGATGATGGGGACCGTCGAGGAGCACGAGCCCGGCCCGCATGGCGAGCTGTTTCAGACCTGGAACACATTCTACCTGAACAACGTCATCGGGCCGGCGGCGCGCATCGCCGCCAATCCGGCCGCGTCGTGCAGCGAGTCGCAAACCGCGCTGACAATCTTCTATGGAGTGGACCGGCAGCGGTCGCTCCTCGTTCCGGACCCGGACGAGAATGACCACAGTCCGGCCGCGGAGGAGGTCCGGCAGGCCGCCCTCGAGTGGACCGCGAGCCGCGATGCGATCATCTACCAGGTGAAGTGGAGGTGTCGAAACGAGCAGTTGGACGAGTGCGTCGCCACCGGGCGGTACGACGGTGTATTGCAGTGGCTGTACTCGGAGGCCCACGAGACCTCGATCATCCCGGCGACCGGCGCGGAGGATGGGAATACCTGGGCATCGGACGTGCTCCGGCAGTGCGCCATCTACGAGCTGCGATTCCGGTCCATCGGATCCATGGACGGCGGGAGGGGGAGCGGGCCCCAGGGCAGCCTGCTCATGCACCTGGACCGATCGATCGGCGGCTTCTTCTCGATCAAGTTCGACGAGAACTTCCTGACCCACCCCGCCGAGGCGGGCTCCACTGCCGTCCTCGGCGGGACGGCCGACGGCGCCGGCAGTCCGCGCCTGACGGTGAGCAACTGCAAAGGCACGGCGAAGGTCGGCAGGCATACGCTGGGCCGCGTTGCCGGCTGCACCCCGGCGGCCTTTCCCGGGAAGGGCGCGAGTGAGGATTCCGATCCGTTCAGCGCCTTCGCGGACGATGCCGAAACCAGTGACGAGAGTCGGGCCAAGATCCTCGAGCTCAAGTTGAAACACATCCGGTTTCGGTACATCGATCACCCCGAGCTCCCGAGCCTGGATGCACTCCGGGCATTTCTCGACGCCGGCTACCGCAACAGCCTCGACAGCGTCAAGGTCGATACCGTGGACTCCGACCGAGTGCGCGTCCTGTACGGTCCAGGGGAGATGCAGGCCTATCTCACGTGGACCGTGGAGCATGGGAACGGCCGGACCTTCGAGGACTCGGTTGAGGTCTGGCAGGATTTCCTGCGGGCGACCATGAGGAGCTCGAGCGGCGCCGAGCTCACGGACACTACCACCCGGACACACCCGGTTCTCTTTCAGATCGATACCACCGTCCAGGGCGGGCGCGGCACCAAGTACACCGACCGGATGGTGTTCGAGCTGGTGCACCGGCCGGAACCGAAGCCTTTCGTGCCTCCGGCGGACCCCCGGCGGACACCGGCTCGGCCAGGCGCGGCGGCGCCGAACTGACGGGGCTGGCTGGAGGCGGCCTCCTAGATGACGCAACGCGACCACGCGGTTTCCAACTGAGGTATTGCGCCTTGGAGACCCTATGAAGAAGCTCGCGATCGGATGCGCGGTGGTGCTCGGGGTCGGTGTGGTGGGGGCCACCGCCGCCTCGTGGTACGCCTACCACAGGGTGAGCTCCGCCTTCGCCGGCTTCGCCCAGCTCGGCAGCCTGCCCGAGCTCGAGCGATCGGTCCACAAACAAGGTCCGTACACGCCGCCGGCATCGGGAGAACCCAGCCCGGAGCAGCTCGACCGGCTGCTGCAGGTGCAGCAGGCGGTGCGGGACCGGCTCGGTACGCGGGCCCAGGAGATCGAGTACCGTTACCGGAAGCTGCTGGCGAAAAAGGAGGCCACCGCGGTGGATGCGCCGGAGCTCATCAGCGCCTACCGCGATCTCGCCGCCGCGTACATGGACGGCAAGCGGGCCCAGGTCGATGCGCTGAACCGAGCCGGGGTGTCGCTCGATGAGTACCGCTGGACCCGGTCGCAGGCGTACGGGGCGTTGGGCGTGCCGCTCATGGACGTCGATGTGGCCGGGATCATCGCGGACGTGAAGCAGGGTCGTCAGCCAACCATGCCAACCTACCAGATGACCGTGGGACCGACCGGCTCGCCGGCGGTCCAGAAGCTGGTCGAGCCGCACCGGAAGGCGTTGGAGGAAAACGCGGGTTTGGCCTTCTTCGGCTTGTAGCTCTCGCGGCACGGCGCGCAGGAGTCCTACATGTCCGCGAGGGAGGGCGCTAGAGGAGGCTACGTCGCGCCTGGAAGAACCGCCTGAGCAGCTCGGCGCAGTCCTCCGCCAGCAATCCGCCAACAACTTCAGGCCGATGGTTGAGCCGCGGATGCCGCAGCAGGTCGTACACCGATCCCGCCATGCCGACCCGCTGGTCGGCCGCGCCATAGACCACGCGGCCGACCTTGGCCAGCACGATGGCGCCGGCGCACTGCGCGCACGGCTCGAGCGTCACGTACAGCGTCGCGAACGGCAGCCGATCCTCCCCCGCCTGGTGCAGCGCACGGTGAATCGCCAGCAGCTCGGCGTGCGCCGTCGGGTCCCGGCGCTGGATGGTCTCGTTGTGCGCCTCGGCCAGCGTCTCGCCGTCGGCGACGATCACCGCCCCGATCGGCACCTCCTCCCGCACCGCGGCCGCGCGCGCCAGCCGCAGGGCCGCCTGCATGCCCTGCAGGTCGCTGGGCGACGGCGTGCCCCTACGCACTGGCCCGCCCCGGCGCGGCCGCGGCCCGGACGAACCGGAGGTGCTCCCCCGCCCGCTCGGCGCGGACCGTGTCGCCCTCCTGGAAGTTCCCCTCCAGCAGCTCGAGCGCGATCGGGTTCTGCAGCTCGCGCTGAATGACCCGCTTGAGCGGGCGGGCCCCGTACACCGGGTCGAATCCCTGCGCCGCCAGCAGCTCCTTGGCCTCGGGCGTGACCTCGAGGCGAAGGTGGCGGGCGGCGAGCAGCGTGTCGAGATGGCGCAGCTGAATGTCGACGATCTGGACCAGGTCGGCCCGGGTCAGCGGCCGGAACACGATGATGTCGTCCACCCGGTTGAGGAACTCGGGCCGGAAGAAGTTCCTGAGCTCGTCCCGCACCCGCTGCTCCACCCGGGACCACGACGCGTCGTCCACCTGCGCGCCCGCGTCCACGATGATCTGGCTCCCGATGTTGCTGGTCATGATGATCACCGTGTTGCGGAAATCGACCAGCCGGCCCTGGCTGTCGGTGAGGCGGCCGTCGTCCAGGATTTGGAGCAGGATGTTGAACACGTCCGG